>CAYJEZ010000275.1:0-1521 GCA_964369215.1 uncultured Eubacteriales bacterium | reverse complement strand
AACATAGTAAACAATGTTTTAAGAGTTAGTATAAATTGCACTGCTTATAAGACAAATACAAAAGTGTAACTTGTAAAATTGCCTCAAACTTATTAACTATAAGTTTATTGAGCAAAGAGGTAAATTGTTAGAGAAAAACAAACAAATTGTGATTGATCTTATAGCAATATTAAAATCCTATAAAATCAATCACAATAGCTCACCTATTAAAATGAAGTTTAAATATATGAATATCATCTATAGTAATGTTTTAGTGCTACTTGGTAGTTTAATGCCAAAGTAGGCAAGCACAGTGTAGTATAGTGCTATTTCAACTTCATTTACTATAGATATTCAATTTGTTATTGCTCCCAGTCGGCGTTTATAATATAAGATAAATCGCCCAAGGCATTTATCATATCCTCTTTTATAAATTTAACACCTTTTAGTTTAGCTTCAATTTTATCAGCCAAAAGCTCGTCTAGTGCATCTGTCCACACCTTAATATCGTCTATAATGCCTTGGTTTACATAAAACTCAATCTGCATTTCGCCCCACTCAAAGCGAGTGCTCCACTGTGTGTTAAACGGAATTTTTCTGCCGTAAAGCCAGTCCCAGCTAGATAGCCTTTTTGTAATCTCCGCGAACTTCACTTCGTCTACTCTGTCAAACTCTTCTGCCTTTTCGCCATAAACTTCCTCAAAAGCTTGTAAAAGAGCCGTTTTCATACTCTGCACACTAACGCTTTCGCTAAGCTCTGTAAGATTTACCACTCTGCTTTTAACAGAAGTTACGCCCTTAGAAGAGAGCTTTTTAGCAGAGACATTAAGGTAGTGTGAGAGCATACCCATATCTGCATTTATAAGAATTGTTCCGTGGTGGTAGCAGTAATCCTCTGTTTTGTAAAAGGCATTTCCAGAGAACTTTCTGCCCTGTGCTGTAATGTCGTTTCTGCCAGATTTTTGTGCGTTTATTCCAAATTTATTCACAGCGTTTATTATAACAGAGAGTTGCTTGTCTACGTTATAATTTTTCTCTCTAACCAAAAAAGTGAAGTTTAAATTACCTAGGTCTTGAAAAACTGCTCCTCCGCCAGATAGTCTTCTAGCTAAAAAGCCTTCATCATTATTAAGCTCCTCTACCTTGCACTCTCTCCAAGGGTTTTGGTTTTTACCTATAACCACGGTTTTTTTATTTTGCCAAAGGTACAAAATGCACTCGTCTTCCTCTGTGTTTTTAAGCAAGTACTCCTCTAGTGCTAAGTTGTGGTAGGGTATGTTGCTTTGTGATATTATGTAGCTAAGTTTCAAGGTTTAACCTCGCTTTCTTTATAATTTTACAAAAGGGCGAACAATGTTCGCCCCTATAATTTTATGCATTTTGACAATTAAGTCACACCCTACACAGGTTATTTCATATTTGTGAAGCTAACTGTGCATTGTGAACTGTGAACTATTCATTGTGTATTAAAACTCATACCTTAAAATAGGACTTCTCGCCGCTGTAACCTCGTCTAGCCTGTTAACTGTAGCGTTGTAAGGG
>CAYJEZ010000274.1:0-1537 GCA_964369215.1 uncultured Eubacteriales bacterium | reverse complement strand
AGATGGGAACTATGTTTTCAGGCAGTGGAATTATTGATGTTAACAATGTATCTGGGCTTAAAACAGGTGAAAATGCACCTTATTTATTATTTTATACCGCCGCCGGAAATTGCTCTGAGATGTCAAAAGGTAAAGAGTTTACACAGTGCTTAGCCTTTAGTAATGACAATGGAAAAACCTTTACTAAATATGAGAAGAACCCCATTATAGAGAACATTGCCTTTGAGAACCGTGACCCTAAAGTTGTTTATGTTGAAGAGTGCAATAAGTATTATATGGCTTTGTATTTAATTGAGCAAAGGTACGCTTTGTTAAGTTCTGACAACCTTATTAATTGGGAAAAAGTTCAAGAACTTGAAATTGAGGGGGACGCAGAGTGCCCAGATTTATACCCACTTTACTTAGACGGCAATGGCGAAAAACTGTGGGTACTAACAGGTGCTTGGGACAAATATTTGTTAGGAAGATTTAATGATAACGGCATTTTTGAAATTGTTCAAAAAGAAAAAAGTTTGCAGTATACACGTACAAGCTACGCCGCACAATCTTTCTCTGATGTTCCTAATAATAGGCGCATTAAAATAGCTTGGAACAGGTCAAGTATACCAAACTCACCATTTAACTGCGCTATGACTACACCTGTTGATGTCTCGCTTAAAACAATTAATAACAGTATGTGTGTATGTGTAAACCCTTTAAAAGAGATTAAGATAAACTACAAAAACATAAACATATACAAGAACGTAATATGTAATAAGGATAGTGAACTTAAATATATATTAAACGAAAAAGCTCAAGATATTACACTAATTTTTAATGACGACAATACGAGTGATGTTAAATTAAAACTACTTGGTTTTGATTTTAGCATTAATATGAAAGATAAAACCTTAAACACTCAAAAGGTAATAGGCAAAGCATACACTATGCCTATTGCCTCTGAAAATGGTGAGATAAAACTGAGATTTATAACAGACACAAATGCGATAGAGTGCTATGCAAATAAAGGCGAAGCGTTTATTTGTGTTGAGAACGTAAGTGACTATTCTCTTAATTACCTCAGTGTTTTGTGTGAGAACGAGTTTAATATAGATGAGGTAGTAATAGCTGAGTTTAAAAGTATTTGGAACAAATAAAAAGCATGCAATTAAGTGTATTTATGATGCAATATATTATTAAAATGGAGTAATTCTATGTTATTTAAAACAAAACTTTACGATGCTACTTGGGATACTTGGATGTACTATGATAACAATAAATTTTATTTATATTATTTGATAACCGAACATAGCCCAGGAGAGGGGTTTGGCGTAGCGGTGTCTGAAGATAGAATTAACTTTGTTGATTATGGCAAGCAACTTAGTGCATCGGACAAAATGAGATTTTATTTAGGCACAGGCTCTGTTTGGAAGCCTTGTAATAGTGAATACAAGTACATCTGTAATTTTTCTGAGTGGAGAGAAATCGGTGATGAGTTAGAACAACAAATTTTCTTTGCACATTCAAAAGACCTTATTCACTGGGAGAAATTGAGTGA
>CAYJEZ010000273.1:0-1570 GCA_964369215.1 uncultured Eubacteriales bacterium | reverse complement strand
GTCCTTGACTGAAAAGCTCAAAACTATAGAATGAAATCTTATTTCATTCTTATGTAGGCAGGGTTTACTAGCCCCTCAACCTCACTTACTTTAGTAGCATTTACTCCACTATCATCTATTTTAAAAACGGCTATATTTCCACTTATTTGGTTAGACACAAACATAAATTTTCCATCAGTAGAAAAACTAAACATTCTAGGGTTCACTCCGCCACAGTTAAACTCATTCGCTATTTCAGCTGTTTTAGAGTCTATAACATACATTTTGTCACAGCCTCTAACACTTGCGTAAATATAATCTGTATTTGGTAAAATATCAATCTCTGCTGCGTAGTCGTCTTTATCAAAACAAGGCAAAACTACCTTGTCTTCATAAGTAAATTGTCCGTCTTCATAGCTATAAAAAAACACCTTATTTAAAAGCTCTGTAATAACATAAGCCTTTTTACCATCTGCAGAAAAAACCATATGTCTCGGTCCTTCTCCTGCGTCTATAGCTGTAACTTTTGTTGTGTTTTCGTCTAAGCTTCCGTCATCATTTATTTTATATGAAGTTATTTTGTCAGTTCCTAAATCTAGGCAAATCAGCCATTTGTTGTCAAGGTCAAGAACTACTTGATGTGCGTGTGCTGACTCTTGCCTACTCTTATTAATGCTTGAACCCTCTACTTTAATAAAGTTCAACTCTTTGCCTATTTTGCCACTGCTATCTAGTGCAAAAGCTACTACCTCTCCAGAGCCATAATTTGCACCATACACAGCTAAATCACTAGCTATAAGGTGACACATTCCTATTCCTCCAGAGCTCTCAGCTGTATTAAGAGCTTCAAGCAAACCATCTTTTTTAATTGTAAATGCGCTAATAGCAACACCCTCATCGCATTCACTAGCAGAATAAAGCACATCCAATTTGGGGTGAAAACTTAAAAACGCAGGCCTTTTGCATTGCATCTCGCCTTTAAACTCCAAATTTAATTTTTCCTCGTTCCAATAATATGTGTTAATTAAATTTGAGTATCCGCCTGAATAAACATAGCTCATTTCCCTAACTCCCTTTCATATTACATTATTTCATTATTGACATTTTATTTATATATAGTTGCATTAGGATTTTCGTTCGGACCATAAAGAATGAGGCCACCATCTAGCTTAATTACATTACCTGTCATATAGCCTGCATTAGTAATATAATGTATCAGCTCTCCTACCTCTTTTGGTGTTCCAAGTCTTTTAAGTGGTACTTTTGTAGCTGTATACGGCTTTGTAAGCATATCTTCTGTATACTCGTCTCCTATAAAGGTAGCACCAGGGGCAACACAGTTAACGCGAACACCATATTGTGCCATTTCAAGTGCCATAGACGCCGCCGCTCTGTTTATTCCTGCCTTAAAGCCACCATACAATGCATCATTAACATAAGCCCTTTCGCCTCTTGTCGAAGTTACAAAAATAATGTTTCCTTTCACTTTACTGTCTACCATAGAATTAGCCGCTACTTTTGCACACATTAAATAAGAGCGATAATTTAAATTAAATAAAAAGTCAATTTGCTCGTGCTCTAAATTAAGTAG
>CAYJEZ010000272.1:0-1570 GCA_964369215.1 uncultured Eubacteriales bacterium | reverse complement strand
TTCCCGGAGACCTTTATGAGGCAGCTGACATTGATGGATGTAATGCTGTTCAAAAGTTTAGGCATGTATCGCTACCTTTATTAATGCCTTCTTTTACAATTGTTATTTTTATGACACTTGCAAACTGTTTTAAAATGCTTGATATAAATGTAGCTTTAACAGAGGGAGATTTTAACACAAGGCTACTTGCCTACCAAATTTTAAGAATAACCAGAGACTATAGCCCACCAGACTATGGACAAGCTCAAGCTCAAGCGGTTATATTCTTTATAATTATTGCTTCTATTACTTTACTACAAGTATATATAACTAAGAAAAAGGAGGTAGAGATGTAATGAATAAAACTCCGTTTAAGAAAAAAATTGGTCCTGCACTTCGTTATATTGTTTTAACAATATTCTCATTACTAACTATCGGTCCTGTTTTTCTACTTGTTATAAACTCATTTAAATCTCAAAGCGAGATAGTTACCAACCCTATAGCATTACCTACAGCTTTTACATTTGAGTACATTACAACTGCTGCACAGCAAATTAACTTTTTTAGCTCTATTATAATTACATTTTTAATTACAGCAGTTTCGCTTGTTATTATTATCGGGGCATCTTCTTTGGCTGCTTGGATGATGGTAAGAAACAAAACAAAAGCATCTGGAATACTATTTTTGGCGTTTACATCTGCAATGCTAATTCCTTTTCAAGCTGTTATGTACCCACTGCTCTCAATGTTTGAGACATTTGGACTTAAAAACACTTTTGGTTTAATAATTATGTACGGCGGATTTGGAATGAGCATGAGCGTGTTCTTGTTTCACGGATTTTTAAAAAGTGTTCCTCAAGAGATAGAAGAGGCTGCAGTTATAGACGGCACAGGCCCTATAAAATTGTTTACTATTATTATTTTCCCACTGCTAAAAAGCACAACTGTTACAGTTATAATTTTAAATGCAATGTGGATTTGGAACGACTACCTACTTCCTTTCCTAGTAATAGGAAACAGCCCGGGAATTAAAACCTTAACACTAGAGCTTTACTTTGCTAAGCTTACATCAGGTCAATACGGAAACCCTTGGGAGCTTATCTTCCCAGCAGTATTTATGACAATAATTCCTATACTTGTGCTATTTTTATTCTTACAAAAGTATATAGTTAAAGGTATTACAGCAGGAGCGGTTAAAGGTTAATAACAAAATATTTGGGACTGTCACACTAACGAAAAGTTTGTTAATGAGACAGTCCCTAGCTATATGAATGGAGAATATAATATGATATACAAAAAAGTGAGTAAAATTAAAGAGGATATTTCTGCAATAGGCATAGGTTGTTGGAACTTTGGAGGAGACTGGGATAATCACTCTGAAAAAAACTGTATCGATATAGTTCACGCTGCTATAGACCTAGGCATAAATTTTTTTGATGTTGCGCCTGTGTATGGTCACGGGGTATCTGAGACTATTTTAGGAAAAGCGCTAACAGGTTGCCGCGACAAAGCCTTTATAGCATCTAAGGCAGGGCTTGTATGGAATGAGAAGAAAGAGACAAAAAACGATTTAAGCAAAAAGAGCATATTA
>CAYJEZ010000271.1:0-1622 GCA_964369215.1 uncultured Eubacteriales bacterium | reverse complement strand
TACATAAGAAAGCAGAAGAAAAACGAGGGTATTAACGATAAACTTGAAATATATTTTGAGAACGAGGCTTACTCAATTGAGGACAGTACAGACCGAAAAGAGGTAGTAAAAAAAATTGCGGAGCTTCTTGAAAAAGAGAAAGAACAGGTTAAAACCATAATGTTTATGAGAATAGAGGGTTACTCTTTTTACGAAATAGGCATAAAAATGGGTATTAGCGAGAGCTCTGCAAGGGTAATAGATTTTAGGGCAAGAAAAAAATTTAGAGAGATTTTAGAAAAGGAGGGATACAGCTATGAATAAAATAAGCTGTGACATGTGCATGGATTTAATTCCGCTTGTAACCGACGAAATAGCAAGTGAAGACAGCAAAAAAGCAGTGCTAGAGCATATAAGCTCTTGCAAAAAATGTAGCATGCTTTATAAAAACGACTTTAAAGAAGAGATGGACAGCACAAAAGTTGTCGGTAAAATTAAAAAAAGCCTTGCTTATACAGTTGCTCTGCTTTTGCTTGTAGGGGTAGGCTTTGGCATAAGCATTTCTACTGGTCAGTTTATGTTTTACAATGTAGTTATAATGCCCACAATAGGGGCTATAAGCTTTTGGTTACTTAAAAAAAGGGTTTATATAAGCTTAATATTTGTTTTTATTAGCGTGTATGTTAGAATGTTTTTAGACGCAGTTTTTCACATAATAGAGGGCGAATTTATTTACGCATTTGTAGGGCCTCTTTGGTGGGCTACAATATATACATCGCTTACAGCCTTTGGTGTTATAGTAGCATACTTATTATGGTACGGATTTAAAAGAGAGAAAGGGAGAGATGAAAATGAAAAAAGCACTTAAAATAATTTCGGCAATTGTGGGAGTGATATTGCTTGTTTTTATAATAGTTATTGCAAATGCATTAGTAGGCAACCCTGTATCAAAATATTTGGCAAATAAAACGGCAGAAGAGTACATAGCCTCTACCTACCCAAACAATGATTTTATTGTAGAAGATGCTTTTTACAGCTTTAAAGACAGTCGTTATCATATAGCTGTAAGTTCACCATCTAGTGTAGACACTGTGTTCTCTTTAGATATAAATCAAACAGGCAAGCTGATATCAGATACTTACGAAAGCTCTGTGCTAGAGGGTTTTAACACTTACAGAAGGCTAGCCTTAGATTACCGTGAGCTTTACGACAATGCTACCCAAAACGAGAGTTTTAGCTTTACTTTAGATGAAATAAACTATGCAAGCATTATGCACTACAGCGAAATAGACTACCCAAATGGGCTGAAAATAGAAGATTTAGAGATTGATAAAGTTTATGACATGAAAGAGCTTGGTGCACAGTACGGAGAAGTTATTTTATATATTAGAAGTAATGACTTAAGCGCAGAGCAAGCAAGCGAGGCAATTTTAGAGTTTAAAGAGATTTTAGATGAAAATGGATTTAAATTTGCCTATTTAGACTTTGTTATAAGGCTACCACAGGGTAGTGAGGACGAATTTGAACGCAGTTTTAATGCAAGGGGTTTAACTTACGAAGAGTTAAGTGCTGATACTTTAATACAGCGTGTGCAAGAACTTAATGACTTAAGCTTAATTGAAGATGATGAATTTAGCAAATAA
>CAYJEZ010000270.1:0-1676 GCA_964369215.1 uncultured Eubacteriales bacterium | reverse complement strand
AAATATTGTTTAAGACCTATTAAAATTTTCAAGATGATATAGATAATAGCTTTTCAAGTGCTGCAAGCTTTGTGCAAACACTAAACAGCTTCATTGCTAACTCTAGCTCCTCTACTGGTGGAAAAGTTGGAGCAATTCTAATGTTAGAGTCTTTAGGGTCTTTTCCATACGGGTATGTCGCACCTGCTCCTGTAAGCACTACGCCTGCAATTTTGCACAGCTCTACAACTCTTTTTGCACAGCCTTCCATAACATCAACACTAACAAAATAACCACCGTTAGGAGAGTTCCACTCTGCAATTCCGTCTGCGCCTATCTCTTCATCAAGTATATCGCATACTTTTTTAAACTTAGGCTCAAGAATTTCTCTGTGTCCTTGCATTAATTTTTTTACTCCGTCAAAATTGTGCAAAAACAGAACATGACGAAGTTGATTTAGCTTATCAGGGCCAATGCTTTGAGTTGTAAAATGAACCTGTAAATCTTTTGTGCTGTTGGGGCTGGCTGCAACTGCAGATACACCTGCACCAGGGAAAGATATTTTAGAAGAAGATGCAAATATAAGCACCATATCCTCTGTGCCATTTTTAACACACTCATCATATAAGCTTAATAAGCTATCAGGGCTATCTGTTAAATCGTGAACACAATAAGCATTGTCCCACATAATTCTGAAATCTTTAGCCTTTGGTTTAAGTTTTGCAAAACGTCTTACTGTATCGTCTGAGTAAGTTATTCCTGTTGGGTTAGAGTATTTTGGAACACACCAAATACCCTTAATACTCTCGTCGTTTGCCACAAGCTCTTCTACCATGTCCATATCTGGGCCACCCTCTATTAGAGGAATATTAATCATCTCAATGCCAAAATACTCTGTTATTGCAAAATGTCTGTCGTAACCTGGCACTGGGCATAAAAACTTAACGTTGTCGAGCTTACACCAAGGTTTTTGACCTAATACTCCGTGCGAATATGCTCTTGAAACAGACTCAAACATTAGTTGCAAGCTTGAGTTATTACCTAAAATAATTTGAGAAGATGGTACATCTATCATGTGGCTGAAAATATCCATCATCTCAGGCAAACCGTCCCACATACCGTAGTTTCTGCAATCTTCTCCGCTTGAATGTGCAAATTCACTTCTTGCATGTAACGACTCAAGAACACCTAGTGCTAAATCAAGTTGTTCTGCACCTGGTTTTCCCCTCGCCATATTTAGTTTTAATTTTTTTGCTACATAGCTGTCATATTTCGCTTTTGCCTCTTTATAAGCAATCTCTAAATCAACTACATTCATTTGAGTAAATTTCATATAATCATTATCCTTTCAAAATATATTTGCAATAAAAATAAACAAGTATTGCAAACAATAGAACTAACATTTAAGATGAAAAACACATAAAAACATTCAAACAATGCCAATATATGAGTTTTAAGTTGTTATTAAGGCTTCTTTTAAACAATCATTGTAATCTAACCTAATACTCATTTTAATATAAAAACACAAAAAATGCAAGCATAAATTTATTATCTTGCAAAATTTTTATTTTGCTAATACAAATAACCTATATTTGTATTACGATTATTATTATGCTGTGCATTTCTTTTTTATTATTTTTTATTGTTTATTTACTATTATAGTTAATTAACTTAGAAAACACTACAGAAATTAAGTG
>CAYJEZ010000269.1:0-1715 GCA_964369215.1 uncultured Eubacteriales bacterium | reverse complement strand
AGATTTAAAGGAGAGAAATGGTGTAAGCATAAGTTGATTTAAGTATATATTCTGCTTGAGTTTGATATTAACGCAAATTAAAGGGCATATTTGAAAGGTATGAGTGATTGGTAGAGACTTCAGTTGCTTAGACTATACATACATATTGGTGAAATCTATCTATAATTTAGAATAATATTAGAAAATTTAGTGAATATTGCTTCGATATTGAAGTTTAGGATATAACATGGTAAAATAATATCACAGATGAAAATGGTCGAAGAATTAACTTAGCAATTCCGTTAAAACACCTTAAGGTCAATAATACTGAAACTTTAGACTGACCGATATTATCCGAACCCGTTTCTACAACGGCGTGTGGGCTTTCTAACTGTGTCAAAGCCTCTTGCAAGGATTGAGCCTTACTGCAAGTCTTTTCCTTGTTATAAAACCCACACACCGCTGTAGAAATCTTCGACCTCAAATGAGTAGATTTTGTTATTAAGCAAGGCAGACGAAGAAAGCATACTCGATTATGGTGATGAGGATAACGCAGTTTAATAGCGAAATCTACTCTTTTGAGGCGGGTTCGGATTATATCGGTCAGGCTACGAAGTTTAAATGAAAACTTATTTAGATATACTGCGTTTGCAGGAATACTACCAGGGAATCCTGTAGCTTCACATAATTTATCTAATGGACCTTATAGTAATTATATACAATACAAAAATTGGGTGGAATTGATATAGTTTAACACTATATAAGTCGGAGATACCTGCGAATACAAAAATAGAAATTAAAGAGAATAACACCACCCTGCTTAAAGCAGCATAGCCTATTGAAGAAAGGGTTGCTTTAAAGCAATATAATTACTATACTATTATATAGTATAAAAAGCATTAATAGAATGTGTTTATAAAAACAAGCAAAAACAGGAGAGAAAATGGTATTGGTGAGGAATAAACAAATTAACAGAGAGCAAGAGCAGAGACAAAAGTGGCTATTTAGGAGTTATTAAGTAAGACCTAAGTAGCCACAAAAGACAAAAAGCTAAAACGATAGAGCAAAATAGCTAAAAACAAGTACAAAAAGAAAGCAAATAAATGTAAAAAAGGAAAAAAGGGATAAAAAGGAAAAAAGTGGAGAAAAAGGAGTTGACAAAAGGGAGAAGGAGTGGTAATATAGTAGAGCACTCTTGAGAGAGGGAGCGAGCGTCTGAAAAGAAAGTCGAAAAAAGGGTAAAAAAAGTATTGACAAGTAAGAGAAGATGTGGTAATATAGTCTAGTCGCTTTGAGAGAAGAAAGACAGCAGGAAGACGGTTGGAAAACGAGAGCTGAGAGCTGGAGAAAAAACTTTTAAAAAAAGCTTGACAAAACTGAGCGAGTGTGGTAAGATAAATGAGTTGCTTGAGAGAGCGACGAAAAAAACACTTGACAAGCTAAAGCAGATATGGTATAATGAAAGTCCGCTAAGGCGAGGACCTTGAAAATTGAACAATAAATAAGACAAATATAGAACCCGTAATTTATTTGAGTAAAACTCAAGAATTACAATTACTATAAACAGTAATTTGGACAGCAGAGATGTTGTTTAAAAGGAAGTAGAACCTAAAATACTACAACGAAGTCAGAAGTGACGAAATGAGCAATCAGCTTTTAAAAGATTTTAAGCTCGCAAGAGTTTAACATACAATTTTTTAGAGAGTTTGATCCTGGCTCAGGACGAACGCTGGCGG
>CAYJEZ010000268.1:0-1718 GCA_964369215.1 uncultured Eubacteriales bacterium | reverse complement strand
GACGTTACAGCAGGTTATGAGTCTGTAGAGCTTATGAAAGAGCATATAAAAAGAACACACGTTAAGGGTGTTGTTTCAGATATAGGTGGTTTTGGTGGACTGTTTATGCCAGACTTTACAGGTATGAAAGAGCCAATTTTAGTCTCTGGTACAGACGGCGTAGGTACAAAAATTATTATAGCAGACTTAATGGGCAAGCACGACACTATAGGAATTGACTCTGTAGCAATGTGCGTAAACGACGTTATTTGCTGTGGTGCAAAACCTATGTTTTTCTTAGACTATATTGCATGCGGCAAAAACGTGCCAGAGAAGATAGCCTCTATAGTAAAAGGTGTTGCAGACGGCTGTGTTATGTCTGAGTGCGCCTTAATTGGTGGAGAGACAGCAGAGCACCCAGGTGTAATGCCAGAAGATGATTTTGACTTAGCTGGCTTTACAGTAGGTATAGTAGATAAAGCTAAAATGGTAGACGGTGAGAAACTATGTGAGGGCGATGTACTTATTGGAATAGCTTCATCAGGCGTTCACTCAAACGGTTTTTCTCTTGTTAGAAAAGTTTTTAATGTAAATTCTGATAATTTAAAAAGACATTACGAGGAGCTAGGTACAAGCCTTGGTGAGGTGCTTTTAACTCCTACTAAAATATATGTAAAATCTGTATTATCAGCTATAGAGAAGGCGGACGTTAAAGCTATTTCTCACATTACTGGTGGTGGGTTTTACGAGAATATTCCAAGAGTTTTAAAAGACGGTTTAAGCGCTAAAATAGACAAAGAGAGCATTCCAAAACAAGCTATTTTCGACTTAATTCAAAAAACAGGAAATATTCCTGAAAGAGATATGTACAACACATTTAATATGGGTGTTGGAATTGTTATGGCTGTTAGCAAAGAGACAGCAGACGTTGCACTTAAAGCAATAAACGAGGCTGGCGACTGCGCATTTATTATGGGAGAGGTTGTAAAAGGTGACGAGGGGGTAATACTTTGATTAATATAGCTGTTTTGGTTTCGGGCGGTGGCACTAATTTGCAAGTGCTTATTGATGCACAAAAAAATGGACAAATTAAAAACGGAAATATTTCACTTGTATTATCAAGCAGAGAAGACGCCTACGCTTTAGAGCGTGCAAAACTTGCAAACATTAACACTGTTACTTTAAAAAGAAAAGACTTTGAGAGCGCAGAAGTTTACACAAAAGAGATATTAAGCGTTTTAAAAAGCGAGAAAATAGACCTAGTTGTACTTGCTGGCTTTATGACAATACTATCAGACGAGCTTACAAAAGAGTATGAGAACAAAGTTATAAATGTTCACCCAGCGCTTATTCCCTCTTTTTGTGGTAAAGGTTTTTACGGAATGCACGTACACGAGGCGGCACTTGAGAGAGGAGTTAAGCTAAGTGGCGCAACAGTTCATTTTGTAAACGAGGTTTGCGACGGTGGGCCAATAATCTTGCAAAAAGCAGTAGAAGTTAAAGAAGATGACACACCAGAGACCTTGCAAAAACGCATAATGAGCGAGTGTGAGTGGAAGCTTTTACCTAGGGCAGTAAGTCTTTTTTGTGAGGGTAGGCTAGAGGTTGTGGGGAATAGGGTTGTTATTCTTTAAAGTTCAGAGTTATGAGTTCAGAGTTCAGAGCTTGCTTCGCTAAAACGAAACAACCTTTGTAGGGCAAGGGCTCTGCTCTTGCCGTTTGGTACGGATTATTTATAT
>CAYJEZ010000267.1:0-1733 GCA_964369215.1 uncultured Eubacteriales bacterium | reverse complement strand
GCCCCGAAGACAAAAGTCCTCGGGGCAGGAATAAACATCCTACGGTTCCACCCGTGTTTTAGGGAATAACCCTCTCTAATCGTCAATTAACGACCTAACTTTAACGCAGTCCTACGCTTGCCTTATTTCGGCAAAAACTCAAAGGTGGTATTTGCATCTTTTCATCTAAACCGCTCACAGCTTTTGCCCTTACACATTGTGCTTAAGCAAACACGGCTTTTCTCTGAAAGATAAAACTTTGATACAAACGTCCTTATCACAGTTATACTATATTATGTGATTATAATATCAGCTAATACTTTTTTTGTCAAGTAATAAAAAATATTATTTATCCTCATTGACAACAAAATTCTATAAAGATATAATTAATTAAAAAATAGAGAGTAGGTTTTATTATGAGAATACCTTTTGTTCCAACAATTTACGAGCACGCAGCTGCTCTTATTAATAAAACGCCGTCTCAGGTCGCTATTAATGAAGAGCTTATAGTAAAGGCTCATCTTAAAGCCTACGAGCTTTACTCTCACGACTTAATATCGGTAGGCATAGACATTTACAATATAGAGGCTCAGGCACTAGGCGCAAAGGTAAGGTATTACGAAGATGAAACTTTGCCCTCTATTTTAAAGCCACTTATAACAAGCCATAAAATGCTTGATGAAATAAACTTGCCTAACCCATATAAAGACGGTAGAATGTCAATTTTTGCACAAGCCGCAGGAAGAATTAGAAAAGAAGTTCCGAAAAACACATTTGTAAGCGGTACAATAACAGGGCCTTTTACACTAGCTTGTATTTTAAGAGGTTTTGAAAACTTTATTGACGATATTCTTGATGAGCCTGAGTTTGCATTTAAACTTTTAAATTTTACTAAAAATGTAGGGCTTGAATATGCCAAGGCTTACAAAGAGCAAGGCGTAAATATTGCTATTAACGAGAGCTTTATAGCTCCACCTCTTTGCTCTCCTAGTTTTTATAACGAGTTTGCTTGGGGTGCAGAGAAAGATATGATAAACACGCTCAAACAAAATGGTTTTTCACAAGTTGCGCTTATAAGCGGTGGAAACACCACTAAAATAGTAGAAGACATGCTAAAAACCGGTACATCTTTAATTATGGCAGACGAGGGTTGTGATTTAGCTTATTATAAAAAACTATGCAAAAACCATAACACTATTTTGCGTGCTAGCATTAATCCTCAAATTGTAAAAAGAGGAAATGAAGAAGAGATGAGGCAAGCGGTAGAGCTTTTAGTTGAAGAATGTGCAGACTATGAAAAAATCATTTTTGGCTGTGGAATAGTTAGCTTTGACACCCCTAGTGAAAATGTTGTGTTATTAAAAAATGTGTTAGAGCAAGTGTGCTTAAATTTGTAAAAACAGCAATAAAACATAGGCTTTTTTAGTTTTTTCTCTTGACATAAGCTAAAATTGTGGTATAATGAAGTACAGTTTGTATTCGACCAATACTGCTTTTTTAATGCTTTATTTGTCGTATATTAAATTAAAATTTAATCCTTGCTCTTTCTGAAAAATGAGAGGGCCAAAGACCGGAAGGAGGTAAAATATGATGACAGAGACAATCCATTCTTATGAGACCGTTATAGTTGTTTCAGCTAAATTGGGCGAAGAAGGAAATGAAGCTGTAATCGAGAAATTCAAAAGTTTAATTGAGAAAAACGGTACTTTAGAGAGCGTTGACAATTGGGGTAAAAGAAGATTTGCTTATCCAAT
>CAYJEZ010000266.1:0-1796 GCA_964369215.1 uncultured Eubacteriales bacterium | reverse complement strand
GTATTCATGCAGATTGTGACGATGACACTTTACTTGTAAAAGTAGAGCAAAAAGGTCCTGCTTGCCATACAGGTAGACACAGCTGTTTTTATAAAAAGTTGGTGTGAGCTTAAGTTAGTTTATTTATTGAGATTAAGGAAAGTGTGGTCATATATATGAAAAAGTTAATCAATTTATTTAAAATAGCAGGAGTAATGACACTTATATTTTTATGTGCTTGTAGCAGTGAACCCGAAACTGTAGAAAACGAAATAGTAGATGTAGATTTTGGCATTGAAAACGCAGTCGATATGATAGACGAAGTAGAGTGGATAACTGCATGGGTGCAAACTCAGGACAGTGTAGCTAGAGAAACTTTAGACGAGCTTATTTTACAAATAGAGCCTGTTATGGGTGGAGATAGTAGCTCTGTAGTTATTGGTAGTGTTGACCTTGCGGATTGGAATGACGAAACAATAGAGAATCTAGAGGTGTTGCACGACTTTTTATCTCCTACCATTTACCATGAGGGTATTGAGGTGGTGTCTGCAGTAGAGGAGATATATCAAGACGAGGAAATTATATATTCATCTTCATTAGAGATAAGAAAAGAATATGTAGGTGAGGACGAGGAGTTAAGCGATTGGCATTTAACCTATGCTTTTAGAAAAAGAAGAAGCTCAGAAGAGTGGGAGTTTGTAGCATTCGACGGACAATCGAACATAGACTTTGAACTACAATTAAAAGATAGTTTTTACGAGAAATCATATTTAAATGAGTGATATTACTTGCATAAAAGAAAGGACATATGTAATGTTAGATATAATTAGAGAAGAATACAATACGGTTTCAAAAAGAAAAGGAGAAAAGGCAGAGGGTTCATACACTTGCTATCTTTTTGAAAAGGGTACAGATAAAATACTGAAAAAATGTGGCGAAGAGTGCTCGGAAGTTATTATAGCGGCAAAAAATGATGATAAAGAAGAGCTTTGTGGCGAGATAAGCGACTTGCTTTATCATTTAGTAGTTTTAATGGCGGACAAAGGCCTTACCCCAGATGATTTAGAGAATGAGTATTTAAAAAGAAACGCAAAAGAAAGCAACTTAAAAACTTTTCATCAGGTAGATAAAAACACATGATAAATAAAAGTGATAAATTGCCTTGGAATTTTGAGAAAGTGGTTAAAGATTTTTTAAGGCATAATACAAAAGTTCTTGTTTTGTCTGGAAATAGAGAGTTGCTTTATAAGCTAAATCACGATTTAGAACTTGTTTTTTCTGATTATGATTTAGAAAAAGACAGAGAGCAGTTTGATTTAATTATTTCTGATTACTATAAGTATGACATAGAAAAAATTAGGGTGTTACTTAAAATGGGTGGGCATTTTTTAACACAACAGTACGGTTTTGAAAATAAAGCAATACTACAAAATAAAAATAATAATAATTGTTTTAACTTAGAAAATGAAGTGGCAAAATTCAGTAAAATTGGTTTATTTTATGTAAAAGGAAATCAATTTTATTCTGATAATATTTTTGATGAAAAAAATAATATTATTAGAAGGCACGAGTTTTATATGTTAGTAAAAAAATTAGTATATAATTACACATTAGAATAAAAAAGAAATTTTTTTTGTGATTTAATATATATATTTTTATAAAGGCTGCTATTTGTTGACATTTGTCTTTTTATGTAATAAAATGGTATTACTAGGAAGTTGTGTGTTTCTATTTTACTATAAAAGGGGAAGTTTTTATGAATGAAAAAAAAACAGTTACAGTTATAGATATTAAAAAACTATTTACCGTTAATCAAT
>CAYJEZ010000265.1:0-1848 GCA_964369215.1 uncultured Eubacteriales bacterium | reverse complement strand
TAATTTGCTACTTAATATAATTTAATAAGCTTAAGCAATAACAATTTTCTGAAAAGTCTTTTTGCCTTTTTTAACAATAATATAACCTTTTTCAAAATCGCTAATATTAACAGCGTGGTTAGGGTCGCTTATTTTGTTATCGTCAATGCTAATTCCACCTTGGGTAACTAAGCGTCTGCCCTCGGCTTTAGAAGGTATAAGCTTTGTAGAAGCAAGCAAGCTTAAAATACCAATAGAGCCGTTCTCAAAATCTGCCTCGTTTATCTCGGCTGTAGGCATGTTGTCTGTATTTGCGTTTCCACCAAACAAAGCCTGTGCTCCCTCTCTAGCTTTAAGTGCCTCTTCCTCGTTATGAACAAGCTTTGTAAGTTCAAAAGCAAGAATATCTTTAGCCTTGTTAAGCTCGCTGCCCTCCCATGTTTCCATAGCCTTAATCTCATCTAAAGGTAAAAATGTAAGCATTTTAATGCATTTTAAAACATCTGCATCGTTTACATTTCTCCAGTATTGGTAGAAGTCGAACGGGCTTGTTTTGTTAGGGTCTAGCCAAACAGCGCCAGACTGTGTTTTGCCCATTTTGTTACCCTCTGAGTTTAAAAGCAGTGTAATTGTCATAGCGTGGGCGTCTTTGCCTAGCTTTCTTCTAATAAGCTCTGTACCGCCTAGCATGTTGCTCCATTGGTCGTCACCACCAAATTGTAGGTTGCAGCCATATTTTTGGAACAAAGCGTAGAAGTCGTAGCTTTGCATAATCATGTAGTTAAACTCTAAAAAGCTTAAGCCTTTTTCCATTCTTTGCTTGTAGCACTCGGCAGAAAGCATTCTGTTAACACTAAAGCAAGAGCCAACCTCACGCAAAAGCTCAACATAATTAAGCTCTAAAAGCCAATCTGCGTTGTTAATAAGCAAAGCTTTGTCTTCTGAAAAGTCGATAAACTTGCTCATTTGCTCTTTAAAGCAGTCGCAGTTGTGTTGAATTTCTTCAACTGTCATAACATTTCTCATGTCGCTTCTGCCAGAGGGGTCGCCTATCATTCCTGTGCCTCCACCTAAAAGAGCTATTGGCTTGTTGCCTGCCATTTGTAGGCGTTTCATTAGGCATAAAGCCATAAAGTGGCCAACGTGTAGGCTGTCTGCAGTGGGGTCAAAACCTATATAAAAGGTTGCTTCTCCAGCATTAACTAGTTTTTTAATCTCTTGCTCGTTTGTAACTTGGGCAATTAAGCCTCTCTCTTGTAATTCTTCGTAAATTCCCATTGTAAAATCTCCTTTATATAGTAGTTATTTCTTTTTTGTAGTCTATAATATCCATTCCATCTTTGATGTTTTTAATTCCACCTGTTTTTTTGTAGCCCATTTTCTCATATAAATAGCAGAGCTTTTCTTCTTGTTTTATTGTGTCAAGTTCCCAAAGTTTAGCGTTTGGGTATAGCTTTTCAAGTTCTGTTATAGCAACTTGAGCATAGCCAAAACCTTGAAACTGGGGCAAAATATAAATTGGACCTAGTCTTAGTTTTTCATCAAGTTTTTGTACTCTTACCGCACCTATTTTTAGCTCATTATGCACTATAAAGTAATAGTCGGTAAAGCCCTCATTTAAGCGGTTAATTGTTTTTTGTAGGTTTTCAGTGGCTGGGTTTGCGTCGTGGTCTTGGTATTTTTGGTATAGTGCCATAAAGGCTTTTGTTTGCATACTGTGTAGCTCTTGCGCGTTGTCTACACTCGCTTTTATAAGCTTTACTGACATAATAGTGTTCTCCTTTCTATTACGAATATGATATAGCAGAGAACACATAAAAAAGCCCTCTGCAAATTTTGCAGAGGGCGAATTATCGCGGTACCACCTCA
>CAYJEZ010000264.1:0-2003 GCA_964369215.1 uncultured Eubacteriales bacterium | reverse complement strand
TTGATATAGCCTTGTTTTTATAAAATCGTCCTTATGCGAGTATCTCCCAAATATAGAGTGGTGCTGTTAGTGTAAACACCAAACACGCAAACAAGATAGTGTCATTAAAATACTTATTATTTTCTTCATAAATCTCCTATGTATATCCCCCACAAGATACTTGTATGAGCATATTTAAGCAAAAATCAATTTTTCTTGAAACTATATTTCGTTTTTGCTATAATGGAATATAGAAATTTTTTGATAATCTTCATACTTTTACTTTTATGCAAGTATGTATGGTATTTATATAATGAATGGAGAAGGTGCCAATGATTTATTTAGTAAGACATGGCGAAACCGATTGGAATTTGTTTAAGAGAGCAAATGGAGTAACAGAAACATTTTTAAATCAAACTGGTATTAATCAAGCGAAAATACAAGCTGAAAATTTGAAAAATATAAACTTTGATGTATGTTTTTGCAGTACGCAGATTAGAGCTCGTCAATTTTATGAAATTATTTGCAAAAAAGATGTAGATACTTTTTTCGATAAAAGACTCGCAGAAATTGATTGTGGGGAATTTGAAGGAATTGAAGAAACAGCCGATACGATGCATATGATGTTTGAAGCAACCAAAACAGGAGATAGAGGCGTTGAAACAATGGAAGCATTTATAAAAAGAAATTCCGAAATATGTGAAATTATCTGCGAAAAGTATAAATCTAAAAATATTTTAATAGTCACTCATGCTATCAATGTTACTCCTATTGACTGGTATTTTAAGGGAAAACCCAAAGAATATAACTGGACAAAACGGGTTATACAAAAAGGAGAATTAATAACATATAATAATTAATCCTTATATATTATGAGCATTTATCGCCATAAAGCATAGCCAACCATTTTAGGTAGGCTAAGAATGATAATCTCGAAGTAAAAGAAAACAGACTGAAATACAGTCGAATTTATATAATGACAGGAGAATAAAAATGAAGGTAGTACAAAAAGCAATAACTCTGATAAAATCTGATATTGACAATAAAATTGTTCTTGAAATGGCTTGTGGGTGTGCACAGTTTTCTATCTCCGCCTCAAATATCGCTAAAGAAGTTGTTTGTATTGACTTAGATAGCCATAGATTAGATAATCAAGTTTTAAATTGTAAAAATTTAGAATTTCATATTATGGATGCAACAAAAACGGATTTTACCGATAGTTATTTTGATACTGTGGTTATATATAACGCAATAGGTCATTTACAAAATTGTTTTAAAGAGATATTGTTAGAAGCCTTAAGATTAAAAAATGGCAATGGTTCAATTTATATAATTAGCACATTTAAAATGGACAAAAGTTTTATTAAATCTGAATTTATCGAATTTTTATTAGAGAAGAACATTGCATATAAGGATATTTCTAATTTAAACTTTACTATTTTGAAAATATAATTTAAAGATTTTTACAGATAATTATACCATACAAAAAGAGTAATTGTTATGAGTACACTCCTCATAACAAAACAAATCTTAAGCAACGTATAAAATAAACCTAATCACACAAAAACCACTGCGCTTGTAGCCTAAAAACTACAAGTGCATTTCTTTTATCTATTTTGTCAGTAGATAAGCATAAATGTTTATGATATAATTGGATATACAGTTCTATTTGCGAGTTCTGAATTGTTTTAGAGTTAGCTTTTAGACTGTGAAATTTATTGAAAAAGGTTGTAATATTATGGTGATTAAACGAATTAACTACTTGGTGCAGTTGATATAATCTGATAGCAGATTGTGCCAAGATATAGGAACTTGTTATCAGTTGACTGCACTTTTGATTTAATTATTAATTAATATTGAAATGGAATTAATACAAATGAACTATAACAAATTAAAAATAGAATGGATAGCTGAAGAAAATTATATTTTTAAAGGTTGGGATTTTTCACACTTAAACAGAAGATGGCATAACGAAGAATTACCTTGGGATTACACTAATATCGTAAATGAATATCTAAAAAAAT
>CAYJEZ010000263.1:0-2015 GCA_964369215.1 uncultured Eubacteriales bacterium | reverse complement strand
ACATTAACAACCACGAGTTAATATATATAAACAAGGCAACAATAAAGCTATTAGGTAATCCAAAAGAGAGCTCTTGGAAGGGTAAGAAGTGCTATCAAATATTGCAAGGGTTAAGTTCTCCTTGTTCGTTTTGTACAAATCATTTATTGAATGAAGAAGACTTTTATGTATGGAAGTATTTTAACCCTGTTTTTAATAAAACATTTTTGTTAAAAGATAAACTTATTAGAATGAACGGAGAATTAGCAAGGTTAGAAATAGCTACAGATATAACTAAGCTTGTTGAACTTGAAGAAGAACTAAAAGAGAAATTAAATCAAGAGACAGTGTTGGTGAGTTGTATAAATACTCTACATTCTAATGAAAATCCTGAAGCCTCAATAAAAAGATTGCTCGAAAATATTACTAATTTTTACCATTCAAAGCGCAGTTACCTTCTTGATATTGTAGATAATGGCATTTTAATAAAAGGAATTTACGAAGCATATACTAATGAAAGTGATATAAAAGAGAACGAGTTTATCGAGTTACAGCCTGAAATTTATAGTATTTGGCGAGACGCACATAAGCAAGTAGGAGAGTTTAAGGCTAGTTCATTTGAGGATATGAAATTAAATCCAGAATTGAAAAAAATGTTTGATGAACATGGTGTAAGCACCTTACTAACGGCACATATAAAAGATAATAATGGAAGAATAACAGGTTTGATTGGTGTTGATAATCCGGCAGAAAATCTAGATAAAACTGTATTATTAAATTCTGTAGCGAAGTTTATAGCAATTTTTCAAGACGAGACAAAAATGTTAAAAGCCTTAAATAATTTAAGTTATTACGACAATCTTACAGGCACTATGAATCGCCACAGCTATAACAAAACCTTACGAGAAATAAACGAAACGCCTATAAAATCGTTAGGAGTGGCATATATCGATATTAATCAACTTAACATGATTAATATTATTCAGGGTAATGAAGTTGGAGATCAAACAATTAAAACTACAGCAAAGATACTATCAAGTGTATTTCCTAACTGTGTTTACCGCGTAGGTGGAGATGAATTTATTATATTAGATAAAGATGTTGAGGAAAGTGTTTTTGAAGTAAAAGTCAAACAATTACACAATAATTTCTACAATCATAAAGAATTTAAAGTTAGCATTGGTTTTACTTGGAATACAATTTTTTCAGAAAACCAGTCTAGTACTGAAAATGCCGATAAATATGTATCTATGTTATCACAAACTTTAGATAATGAGATTTTGAGCGGAAAATTTACTGTTTATCTGCAGCCACAAGTTATAATGGATACAGGTGAAGTAGCTAGCGCTGAAGCTCTTGTTAGAAGGTTTAGTGCAAATGGAACTGTACAACCACCGGTAGCGTTTATTCCTTTTTATGAGAAAGAAGGAATTATTTCAAAAATAGACTTCTTTGTATTTGAAGCAGTTTGTAAAAAATTAAACGAGTGGAAGAATAGCAGTTATAAAGATATTAAGATAGCAGTCAATTTCTCGAGAAATACGCTAACACAAGATAATGTAGTTAAAAAGCTTAGTGATATGTGTAGCTTATACTCAGTAGAAAAGTCTCAGCTTGTTATAGAAATAACAGAGACAATAAGTGGAGCAGGTGACGAAGTATTATCTGAGATTATATCTAAATTTGCTAAAGTAGGCTTTGCTATTTCTTTAGATGATTTTGGAAGTGGCCTTTCTAATCTATCAGCCTTAATGCTAACTGATTTTGACGAGATAAAAATAGATAAGGGACTTACAGATTATGTTCATATAGATAAAAAATCTCGAACATTAACAAAAGTAGCACTAAGTCTTTGTAATGAGTTAGAAGGTTTGGTGTCGGTTGCAGAGGGAATAGAGTATGAGGAGCAACTTAATATTTTAAAAGAACTTAATTGCTATAAAGGGCAATGGTATTACTTTGATAAGCCTATGCCTTTTGACGAGTTTGAGACTAAATATATGAGATAATAATTTAAACTTGTAAATATTTTTAAT
>CAYJEZ010000262.1:0-2028 GCA_964369215.1 uncultured Eubacteriales bacterium | reverse complement strand
AATTTTAAAGGGGTGAGTTTTATGACTGAATGGTGGGAGGCTTTAACTACTTTAGAGCGAACACTTGTGGGAATTGCTACGTTTTCTACCATTGTTCTTGTAGCGCAAACGGTGATGATGTTTTTCTCTTCTGTAGCACCAGACACCGAAACAGACTTTGACTATATGGAAGATTCTCCTGCTGGCTTTGACATTGGAAGCCTTGAGATATTTACACTTAGGGGAGTTTTAAGTTTCTTTTGTATTTTTGGTTGGTCGGGTGTATTGTTTTTAAGCCTAGATTGGCTTTTTATCATCGCACTTATTTTGGCCTTTGTTTTGGGCGTTGGCTTTATGTATTTAACAGCTTATTTGTACGCTTTCTTTTTATCTTTACAGGCAAAAGGAAATATGGATATAGAGAATACAATAGGCACTGCGGGCACAGTCTATTTAAGAATTCCCTCTCAAAGAAAAGGCACTGGAAAGGTAAGCATCATAATATCTGGCAGGCTAAAAGAGTTTGATGCAGTTACTGATGACAACGAAGATATTCCGACAGGCTCAGATATAACAATTAGCGACGTGTTTGCTGAGAACGTTTTATTAGTTAATAGAAATTTACAGCTTGAAGAGTAAGTTTTTAAACTATATATTGCCAGAAAGGGTGATATGATGGCGTCTTTTTCAATAATGGGCATAATTCCTATAATTGCGATAGTTGCAGTTGTAGTTGTAGGGGTTGTTATAGTAGCAGTAGCTAAAAATAAATAAGGAGTGTATTTAAATGGAAGTTTTAATTTTACTTGCGGTCGTGGCGTTTCTTTTAGTTTCGCTATTGGTTTTTCTTGTCTCAAGGTACAAGAAGTGCCCTTCAGACAAAATTATGGTAATTTACGGTAATGTTGGTAAAAACGACGATGGCACAAATCGAAGTGCAAAGTGTATTCACGGTGGTGCAGCTTTTATAGTACCTGTTGTTCAAGCTTATTCATACTTAGACTTAACACCTATTTCTATTCAAGTTGACTTAACAAATGCGCTTTCTCGCCAAAACATTCGTATTGACGTACCTAGTAGATTTACAGTAGGTATCTCTACAGAAGATTACATCATGCAAAATGCGGCAGAAAGACTATTGGGTCTAAAACTTATAGAAATTCAAGAGCTTGCAAAAGACATCATCTTCGGTCAATTAAGGCTAATTATTGCCACAATGGACATAGAAGAGATTAACACAGACAGAGATAAGTTTTTAGAGTCTGTTTCAAGAAACGTTGAGACAGAGCTTAAAAAAATTGGTTTAAGACTAATTAACGTTAACGTTACAGATATTACAGACGAGTCTGGCTATATTTTAGCACTTGGTAAAGAGGCAGCTGCTAAAGCTATTAACGACGCTAAAAAATCTGTTGCAGAGCAAGAGAGAGACGGTTCTATTGGTAAAGCAAACGCAGAGAAAGACCAACGTATAAGCGTTTCAGAGGCCGAGTCTATTGCTATTATGGGTGAGAATGAGGCTCAAGTAGCTATATCTTTAAGTAATGCACAACGTAGAGAAAAAGAGGCTGAGTCTTTAAAAATTGCTACTAGTGCCGAGAAAATTCAATCTGCTAAAGCTTTGGAAGATGCATATGCAGCTGAGAAAGAGGCAGAGCTTGCCCGTTCTGCAAGAGAGAAAGCAACACTTGAGGCAGACGTTATTATTAAAGCAGAAATTGCTAAGAGAAAACTTGAGCTTGAGGCTGAGGCCGAGGCCGAGCAAACTCGTAGACGTGCAAAAGGTGACGCCGACGCTATATTCATGAAAATGGAAGCAGAGGCTCGTGGTATTCAAGAAATTCTTACAAAACAAGCGGCAGGTCTTTCTGAGGTTGTTAAAGCCGCAGGCGGAAACGCAGACGACGCACTTAAACTTATGCTTACAGATAAAATGGAAGAGTTACTACGTATTCAAGTTGAGTCTATTAAGAATATTAAGTTTGATAAAATTACTGTTTGGGACGGCGGAAACGGCACAGACGGCAAAACATCAACAGCAAACTTTTT
>CAYJEZ010000261.1:0-2079 GCA_964369215.1 uncultured Eubacteriales bacterium | reverse complement strand
TTCCTAATTAAATTTTTTGTAATATTTCTTTTTCAAAAAACATCTCAGTAACTTCTGGTTTAACAGAATGTATGGTGTCGTCGATTGAAACACATACTCCTTCTTGACATTTTGACATGCAAAACGCACCCGATAAATCAATTTTGTCTTGAATATTATTCACTTTTATTAACTCTTGGATTTTTTCTACTATGATTTTTGAACCTTTTAAATGACATGAGCTGCCTATACATACTTTAATTTTCATATAATTTACCTCATTTCTAAGTTTGCTAATATTTTAACATACTTTTGTTTTTGTGTAAATCATCATTAACCTATTTTAATTTGCAA
Organism: uncultured Eubacteriales bacterium; assembly: GCA_964369215.1. Lineage (GTDB taxonomy): Bacteria > Bacillota > Clostridia > Oscillospirales > Acutalibacteraceae > SIG603. Next base: position 1,746 of record CAYJEZ010000261.1, on the reverse strand, counting down.
GAATGATTTTTGTTAATTAGCTATAATAAAACAAATTAATATATATATTTTAGGTTTAAAAACACAGAAAAAAAGAGAGCTTTTGATTGTTCAAAAGTTATCTTAATCTTATTTTTGCATAATCATTTTGGCTTTATTTTCCTCCTTTAAGCGTGCGATTATCGAAAATTTATCTCTAGCATATTCATCAATCCTTTTTATCATTTCTTAAATTGCCAAATCTCTTGCTTTATGAGAAATTTTATTTATTACCATCAAAACTTTAATATTAAAGTTTTAATATCAAAGTATAATACATAAGTTCATAATTTTCTTTCAAAAAACCATAGCATAAGCTTTAAAAATTCACTTGATATTTTGAGCAAAAAGTGTTAACCCTATTATATCATAATGGTTTTTACGAGATAAAGGACTAACATATTTTTGACTAAAATCAAGAAAAATGACATCATTTTATGTGTTACTGAACCTTTTGCATTGCTTTACTGTCTATATATATGAAATCGATTTTAAATATTTTTTGGAGGTGACTAGTCTGAACAACAATGAATATGAAAATCTGCTTTTAAGCTGCAAAAACGCTTTAGAGCGTCTTGTTTATTATAAAATAAGCATTAAGAGTGATGCAGAGGACATTCTAAGTGATGTGTTTTTAACCTCTTACAATAAAATAGACACTCTTAGCGACAAAGAAAATTTTAAAGCATGGATTTTAACCATTGCTCGAAACAAAATAAAAAATTATTATGCAAAAAAAGCTAAATCACTTGAACTCCCACTTGATGAAGCAGTTAGCTATAAGTTGAGCTATAGTCCGTTTGAGCAAATATATTTTGAAGATGTGGAGGAAACTCTAGCAAATTTAAAATCATCTGAAAAACAAATTTTATATCTTTACTATTTCAAGCAGTATCCCCAAGCAGAAATTGCAAAAATGCTCAGCATTCCTCTTGGCACGGTTAAAAGCAGATTACACAATGCAAAACAAAATTTTAAAACTACTTATATGTATAGAAAAGGAGATACCATAATGAAAAAATTACCTGATATTATGCCTGAATACACCATAACTAAATTAGATAAAAAGCCGTTTAATGTAAAATGGGAAGAGCTTATGGGTTGGTTTTTAGTCCCCAAACTTGGCGAAAAACTTTCATGGACAATGTACGATTTTCCTGAAAGAAAATGTACTTATATGTACGATATGGAAGTTATTGGCAAAGCTGAGGTGCATGGAATAGAAGGTGTTGAACTTACAGCGAGAGAAGTTGAATTTTCTACTAAAAAAGAAATTATTAAAAGAACATTTGTAGCACAGCTTACCGATACACATAGCAGATATCTTGCCACTGTTAGAACAGAAAACGGAGTAAAAAAGTACAGTACATTTTTGGATGAAGATGAATTCATCCCAAACTGGGGATTTGGTGAAAACAACTGCGGCAATGAAGTGCAAATATCACATAAAGGCGAAATAGTCCGAGAAAATGACACAATTACAAGCGAAAATAAAAATTTTATACTTGATGTTGTAGGACGTTACGAAGTAAAAATTAACGGGAAAACTTTTGATACAATATGTGTTATGGACATAGAAAATTATAACTCAAGCGTTGTAAGCGAACAATATCTTGACAAAAATGGAAGAACAATTTTATGGCGTAGATTTAATCGCAACGACTGGAAATTCTCACATTACAAAGAGCTTTGGAGCGATAAGCTACCACAAAATGAAAAAATCACCGT
>CAYJEZ010000260.1:0-2117 GCA_964369215.1 uncultured Eubacteriales bacterium | reverse complement strand
GCTTCATACCAGAGATAATATATTCAACATCCTCTAAGTCCATTAAAAGCTCTTGAATCCAAAGTGTAGCTCTTTTGCCTACTGTTGTAGGTTGAGCAGGTTGAAAATGTGTAAAGCCTAAAGTAGGTAAATCTTTGTAAGTTAAGGCAAAGTCTGACAAAACACGAATAACTCCAACAAGTTTTCTTCTAACAACTTTTAAAGCCTCTGTCATTACTATAACGTCTGTATTATCTCCTACATAACATGAGGTAGCACCTAGGTGAATAATAGGCATAGCCTTTGGGCATTGTTGACCGTAGGCAAATACATGGCTCATAACGTCGTGCCTTACCTCTTTTTCTCTTTGCTCTGCAACTTCATAATTAATGTCGTCGGCAAATTTCTCAAGCTCTTCAATTTGCTCTTTGCTAACAGGTAAGCCAAGCTCGTTCTCGGCTTTTGCAAGTGCTATCCAAAGTTTTCTCCAAGTTTTAAATTTCATATCAGAAGAGAAAATATATTTCATCTCTTTATCTGCATATCTTGAACATAAGGGTGATTGGTAACTGTCATAACTCATAATAATAGCTTCCTTTCATATTTACATATAAAACACTATAACGGAGCAGACGAACACATGAAAATGTTCGAAAACTCCGTTAAATTAATTGTTTAAATTATTTTAAGCCTAATCTTTTCATCATTTCTTCATAAGCTTCTTCAACGCCACCCATGTCGCGTCTAAATCTGTCTTTATCAAGCTTCTCGCCTGTTGTGCTATCCCAAAAACGGCAAGTATCAGGAGAAATCTCGTCTGCTAAAACAATCTCGCCGTCTGCTGTGGTACCAAACTCAAGTTTAAAGTCAATTAAATCTACATTAACAGTTTTAAAGTAAGCCACCATAACCTCGTTAACCTTTAAGCTCATAGCTGCAATTGCATCTATCTCTTCTTTTGTAGCAAACTCAGCTGCTAAAATATGGTACTCGTTAACCATTGGGTCGCCTAAAGCGTCATCTTTGTAGCAGAACTCTAAAACAGGAAATTTCATTTTTGTGCCCTCAGGTAGGCCTAGTCTTTTTGATAAACTTCCTGCCGCAGTATTTCTAACTATAACCTCTAAAGGAATAATTTTAACTTTTTTCACAACAGTATCTCTATCGTTAAGCTCCTCTACTAAGTGAGTTTTTACTCCCTCTTTTTCAAGTTTTGCGAACATAAAGTTAGACATTCTGTTATTAACAACGCCTTTACCGATAATTGTACCTTTTTTCTCTCCGTTAAAAGCTGTTGCATCATCTTTATATGAAACGATACATAAATTGCTATCCTCAGTTGAATAAACTCTTTTTGCTTTGCCCTCGTACATTAATTCTTTCATTTCCATGTGTTACACTGTCCTTTCAATTTGTCAAAATGACTTGGATGTTTTTCTAAAGTTAATTTTATTAAATTTAGGGTGGTTTGTCAATAGGTTTGTACAATATTAAACTTTGATAATTTTCTCCGCTATTAAAATATCCATACAGTGTTTATGAGGAGTTCCGCCACTGTTGCAATCGAAAATCACCTCCTCACACTTATGAAAATACCAGTCGGTAAAATAGGTGAAAAGCTCACCTGATTTCCAAACCTTTCTAGCGTTTTCTTTATTTTCTCTAGTAGGTGCAACTTCTATAAATGGCTTTTTAACAAATGAACTTAAAACAACTATTCCGTTTTCATTTGTGCGCTCTTTTAAGTTATTCATAAAGTTTTCACGCAAATGTAATGGTAAGTAATCAAAAACACCGTTTGAGTATATAATATCATAGCTTTCACTAAGCCTATAGTCAAGAATGTTTGCATTATAAAAATTAATATTAATATGGTTCTCTTTGGCTAGGTCACGCGCTTTATTAATTCCTGTTTCGCTTATATCATAAGCACTTACATTATATCCATTTTTTGCAAGAAAAACAGCATCTTTTCCCTCGCCACAGCCGATATCTATTAAGCTTAATGGCTTAATAGGTGGCTTGATTTTCATTATGTCATAACATCTATTGCTAGGTATAAGCCCCCAGTAAAACTCTTTTTCTTTATATTTTTCCTCATACTCACTCAAATGAAGCGTAGGGTAGCCTAAAATAGA
>CAYJEZ010000259.1:0-2119 GCA_964369215.1 uncultured Eubacteriales bacterium | reverse complement strand
AATATATTTCAAGTTTATCGTTAATACCCTCGTTTTTCTTCTGCTTTCTTATGTATTCATACCACTTGTGTCTAGCAATAGAGAAAAGCCAGGTTTTAATGTCGGACCGACCTTGAAAGTTAGGTAAAGTTTTTATAGCGCTAACAAAAACCTCAGAGCATAAATCTTCTGCAACATTTTGGTTGTGAGTAAGACTTATTAAATAATAATATATGTCTTGCCTATATTTTTCGTACAAAAGTTTTATCACTGCAATACCCCCCTTTCAGTTAATTAACTTAGAAAACACTGCATAAATTAAGTGAAAAATCTTAAATTTTTTGCTTAATTTGTGTTAGTTTTTCTTGTTAACTTACTATATTAGTGACACTTAAATAAATAATGTTACAAATAATGTTAATTTAATTATAATTTTATTAATTAGTAATATCAAGAACTTTTTTTATATACCTCTTGACAAACAATACTATGTGTTGTATAGTATGATGTATAAGAGGGTATAAATCATAACTTATAAGACATACCTAATAAAGAAAGGCGTGATAAAATGGACACCCAACTAAAGCGAGGCGTTACAGAGATATGCGTGCTAAAATCGCTTAGCAAAGAGGATTCATACGGCTACCAAATAATAAAAGATATTTCACCTTACATCAGCCTGTCTGAGTCTACCCTTTACCCAATTTTACGAAGGCTTGAAAGTGGCGGAATGTTAGAGGTTTACTCGGTAGAACATGCAGGCAGGCTTAGAAAATACTATAAAATTACCCCTGTTGGCAAAAATAAAATAAAAGAGTTTACCAAGCAGTGGGACGACATGATGAAAATATACAGCTATATAAAAGGAGATGAAACAGATGGGTAAACTTGACATTTACAGATATTTAAAAACAGAGTACACAGGAGTACCTTATGAAGAGCTTGACAGCGTTTTAAATTTTTTAGAGAATAATAAATCAGATAGTTATAAAAAGGAGAAGAGAATAGATGAAAAAAGATGAATTTATTGGTTATATTAAAAATGAATTTATAGGCATGCATTTTGATGAGTTAAGCAAGCTTTTAGAGTTTTTTGAGCAAAGCATAGACGACAGAATAGAAGACGGAATGAGTGAAGAAGATGCGGTGGCAAGCCTTGGAGACTTAAACGACATTAAGGCAGAGTTTTATACCGAGCACCCAGCGCCTACACCTCCTACACCACCTAATTCTCCTCAAATAATACAGTCAACTCCAAGCATAGGCTTTGAAGAAAAATATATATATTTTGAGAATACAAATCAAAACATTTATATTAAAGATAAAAACAATGCTATACAACTAGAGTTATCGAATGATAATAAAATACACATTGACTACTCAGAGACTGATTATGAATATTATGAAGTAAGCCATACAGGCAACGACATTATTATGGAGTGCAAAAGCATATATAACAACGAGCAAAATTTGCTAAACAAAATGTATTCAGCATTCAAACAAAGTTTTAGCACGCAAAACCGCTCTAAAATGCTTATAAGAATTCCTGATGACTACACAGGTAAACTTAACCTCGTTACATCTAATGCAAAAATTAAATTAATTGGAGCTAACGCCGGCAATATCAACCTAAAAACCTCTAATGGGGTAATAGATTTACAAACAGTATGCTCATACGACAGCGTAAGCGCGGCTTCATCTAATGCAAAAATTATTGTAGATAATTTAAGGGTTACTAGCAAGGCAGTCTTAAAATCATCTAACAGTAAAATAGATTTATCTAATATAAGTACAGAATATTTAGAGGCAGTTTGTAGTAATGGCAAAATAGAGGCAGACACAGTAAACGCCTTAAAAGACCTTTCGCTAATAACCTCAAACGGTAATATTTTAGTTAAAGACATTTGGGGTGGTAGCAATATAGAGCTTGTGACCTCTAACGGAAATGTAAGCGGTAATGTTATTGGTAACGAAGAGGACTTTAGCGTAAAATTATCTACAAGCAACGGCAAAAAAAGCCTTAAAAATAATATGAGAGACACGGGTAGATATTTAAAAGTTAACTCATCTAACGGCAATATTAAAGTAGTGTTTACCGCAGAAAAATAGTAAATAATATAATCTCCGCTATGGCGGAGAT
>CAYJEZ010000258.1:0-2130 GCA_964369215.1 uncultured Eubacteriales bacterium | reverse complement strand
CAAGGAGCATGGGCTATGCACTGTGCTGGTAACAAAGACCTTATTACGCCAAATTTAGACAGGTTAGCAAACATGGGGGTAAGGTTTGACAACTTCTTTTGCGCCTCTCCTGTTTGCTCTCCGGCTAGGGCATCAATTGTTACAGGAGAAATTCCGTCTTGCCACGGTGTGCACGATTGGATAAGGGGCGGTAACATAGATACTGCCAAGCACTTTGATTATATGAAAGAGCACCCCCGTTTTAAAACCCCAGACACAGCTATTGAGTACCTTGAGGGTCATCCGTCTTACATTACAGAGCTTTACAAAAACGGTTACCGTTGTGGGCTTAGTGGCAAATGGCATTTAGGCAATAACGAAATTCCTAAAACAGGCTTTGAAAAATGGTTTACTATAGGCGCAGGTGGCTGTAGCTACTACAGGGCAGAGACTGTAGAAAACGGCAAATTTAAAGACGAAACCAGATATATTACAGACGTTATTACAGATAAAGCATTAGAAGAGTTAGACGATTTTTTAAACGATAAAGAGAATCCGTTTTACTTAAGTGTTCACTACACAGCGCCACACACCCCATGGGATGAGAATAATCACCCAAAAGAGTTTATAGAGATGTACCGTGACTGTGAGTTTAAAGAGACTCCTGTTTTACCTGTACATAAAAACCAAAACTCTAGTTGCTCTATTGGAGACACAGAAGAGAAACGTAGATATTATTTAAGAGGCTACTACGCCTCTATTAGTGCAATGGATTATAACATAGGCAAAATTTTAGATAAAATAGAGGCTAGCGACCAAGCCGATAACACTATAATTGTATTTACAGGCGACAATGGAATGAACCTAGGTCACCACGGAATTTGGGGCAAAGGAAACGGAACTTACCCACCTAATATGTACGACACCTCGGTAAAAGTTCCTTTAATTATGTACAGCCCTAAGCTTAATAGCTCTTTTGTAGAGAACACAATGCTTTGCCAGTTAGACTTCTTCCCTACTCTTTTAGAAATGGTAGGAATAAATTATGAAACTTCTTTCTTACAGCCGGGCAGAAGCTTCTCTAAAATCTTCGAGGGTGAGAAAATTGAAGACAATGAAGAGCTAGTAGTTTGCGACGAATATGGCTTTGTTAGAATGCTTAGAAATAAAACCCATAAAATAGTGCTAGATTATAAGTTTGGCGAGAACTTTTTCTTTGATTTAGTAAACGACCCTAACGAAGACAATAACCTTATTAATAGTAATGAGCACACTGAGCTAATAGCGCAAATGAAAGCAAATCTAGAGGCGTGGTTTAAGCGTTACTCTGTTACACAAAACGACGGTAAAAACTCTGACTTAACAGGTGCAGGGCAAATGAGAAGACCACATGAAGAGAACGCCTTTAGTCGTGAGTTAAGCTTTTATCATAAAGACAACGGTAAAATATAAGAGTTAAAAACTTTTAAAAAGCTGTTGACAAACCGATAAAAACAGCATATAATACCTATAATAACTTTGACGGAAAGAACAGGGTGCAGTTAAAATTAATTGACTTTTTTGTTAGCCAAAGAGAGCCTGTGATTGGTGTGAACAGGTGCAACAAACCCCGAATATACATTCCTGAGTTGCAGTTTTGATAAGTGAGTTTGAAGAAATTTACTTTAGGAGCTTGCCGTAAGCACACGTTACAGTGCAGAAGCATGTTAGTGCTTCGCTAAGGTTGCATGTTGTAAAATATGCAATAAACTGAGGTGGTACCGCGATAATTCGCCCTCTGCAAAATTTGCAGAGGGCTTTTTTATATGTAAAAATAAAAACTTGCTTTCTCTGCACATAAATAGAAAGGAATAACTACAATGGGAATTTACGAAGAATTACAAGAAAGAGGCTTAATTGCCCAAGTTACAAACGAGGAAGAGATTAAAAATTTAGTAAACACTGGCAAGGCAAACTTTTATATAGGTTTCGACCCCACTGCAGACAGCTTGCACGTAGGCCACTTTATGGCACTATGCCTAATGAAACGCCTACAAATGGCAGGCAACAAGCCAATTGCACTTTTAGGTGGAGGCACAGGAATGATAGGCGACCCATCTGGCAGAAGCGACATGAGAAATGTTATGACAGTTGAAGAAATTCAACACAACT
>CAYJEZ010000257.1:0-2142 GCA_964369215.1 uncultured Eubacteriales bacterium | reverse complement strand
GTATCTGAAGAAATTCTTGAGAAGCACGGAGCTGTTAGCGAAGAGTGCGCGACTGCTATGGCACAGGGCATAGTTAAATTGTCTGGCGCAAATATTGGCGTAGCCATTACAGGAATAGCGGGGCCTGAGGGAGGAACTAAAGAGAAACCTGTTGGGCTTATTTATATAGCGATATCAGACGGTGAAAAAACTTTTGTTAGTATTAGAAACTCTTTTAGCAGAAACAAAGATAGAACATGGCACAGGTACGTAGCGGCTACCCATGCACTAGACATGGTTAGAAGATACTTGCAAGGAATAGATGTTTGCAAAGTAAACCCTGTTACACTTAGCAACAAAAAATAAGCCTATTATCTTTTTTAAGAAAGGACTGCAAGCCTTATGAATAAACCTAATATATTGTTTCTTTTTCCAGACCAACACAGAAAAGAGTGGTTTCCTTATAAAGAAGAAGTTTTTGAGCAGTGGCAAATGAAAAAACCACAGCTAAATATGCCTAATATAGAAAAACTTATGGGCAAAGGTGTTACTTTTTTAAACACAATAACACCATCGCCTTTATGTGCACCGGCAAGGGCTTGTGTAGCAAGCGGTGTTAGGTACGACAACTGCGAAACTTTTAACAACGCTTACGACTTTCCTTTTGAAAAAGAAAATATGTATAAAGCTCTTAGAGACACTGGTTATAATGTTTACGGAGTAGGAAAGTTTGACTTGCGCAAAAAAACTTGTGATTGGTTTAATAAAGAAAATTACGATAAATTTGGTTTTACAAAGGCTATAGATAACGAAGGGAAAATTGACGGCGTAAACCATGCAACCAAATTTGGTGAACCTAAAGGCCCTTACTTAAAATACTTAGATGAAAACGGACTTATGCCACTTTATTTAAAAGATATGATAGGCAGAAAAAATAAAACAAACGCAAGCGACTTGCCAGATGAAGCCTATGGTGATAATTGGATTACTAGAAACGCTATGGAGCTAATAAGTAGTACAGATAACAAAAACCCTTGGTTTATGCAAGTTAATTTTACAGGGCCACACTCACCTTTTGACATTACAAAAAGCATGAAAGAAAGTGTAAAAGACAGAGAGTTTGAAAAACCTTTTGAAGACGATGGTAAAAGCGAGAATATAAATGAAATTCGTCAAAACTATGCAGCAATGATTGAGAATATAGACAGAAATATTGGTGAGTTACTAAGCTTTTTAGAGAAGCGAGGAGAGCTTGATAATACCGTTATTGTGTATTCGTCTGACCATGGCGAAATGCTTGGAGACTTTGGGAGATTTTCAAAGAGTGTTCCCTTTAGGGGCTCTGTAAATATTCCGTTAGTAGTAGTTACTCCTAATGCCAAAAGGGCAGGAGAGTATGACAGCTCTATAGTAGAACTGCAAGACCTTACAAGCACTTTTTTAGAGTTGGCAGGGATAGATAAGTTTGATGCTAGCGGCTCGAAATCATTAATGCCGATATTAAACAAAGAAGTAAAAACACATAGAGAATACGCTTTTAGTGCACTCAAAACAAATGATGAACACGGTTTTAGAATGGTATGTGACAAAGAGTTTAAATATATAGAGTACATAAACGCAGAGAGTGCATTGTACGACATAGTAAACGATGTATGGGAGAGTAATAATATAGTAGATGATTTGCCTTATGTGGCAATTAAATACAATACATTGTTAAAAGAACTAGGTTAGTATAGGTAGATAATATAGTTAATTAGCTTAGAAAACACAGCAGAAATAAAGTAAAAAGCTTTAACTTATGTGGTTTTTACTTTAGAGCTGTTAGTGGTTTCAAGGTAATTTACTAATATAGTTAATTAGCTTAGAAAACACAGCAGAAATAAAGTAAAAAGCTTTAACTTATGTGGTTTTTACTTTAGAGCTGTTAGTGGTTTCAAGGTAATTTACTATTATATAGGCATTAAGAAAGGATTAGATAATAAATGGCAGAAAATAACAATAGATTTTCGAGCAAAGATAGCGCACCAAGAGGGCGAAACTCGAGAAAGAGTATAGCGGATTTATTGGCAGAAAACAAGCAAGACTCTCAACAAGTGAAAGAGCAAGTGCCTACACAAACACCAAGCGGTGAGGCGAGAAGAGCGCAACAACCTCAATCACCTA
>CAYJEZ010000256.1:0-2147 GCA_964369215.1 uncultured Eubacteriales bacterium | reverse complement strand
TTCGCATTATTTATATAATAGGATGGTGGAGAAATGGGCAAAAAGTTTCAATTAACAGGAGCAAGCGTTATTATTTATAAAAACGGAAAAGTATTATTACAACAACGTAAGGATAATCTTTGTTGGGGATATCATGGTGGCAGAGTTGAACTTGGTGAAAAAGTGGAAGATGCCGCAATGAGAGAGTTATTTGAAGAAACAGGAATTACTGCAAATTCACTAAAACTATATGGTGTGTTTTCAGGTGAAGAACATCATTATGTATATCCTGATGGAAATGAAGTAGATATAATTGATATTGTATATGTATGCGATGATTTTAAAGGAAATGAAATTGCACAAATATCAGAAGTGAATGATTTGAAATGGTTTGATATTGATGATATACCCTTAAATTTAAGTCCACCGATTAAATCTACACTATTAAAATTTGTAGAGGAAAAGAAACGAGAATTATTGGAGCTTGGTGCTGTTTAATTTCCTTTGGAAGGAATGAGCAAAATGAGCATAACACGAACCATAAAAGTGCAAAGTTTAAAACAAAAATCAAAAAGGAAGATTTCTTATGAAAAGAAAAGACTATTTAAGTTGGGACGAATACTTTATGGGCGTTGCGCTTTTAGCAGCTGGAAGAAGTAAAGACCCAAGCACTCAAGTTGGTGCATGTATTGTAAACCAAGAAAATGTTATTATATCAACAGGCTACAACGGCTTTCCTACTGGTTGCTCAGACGACGAGTTCCCTTGGGAGAGAGAGGGAGAAGACACAAAGTACCCATTTGTTGTACATGCAGAGCTTAATGCAATACTTAACTCACACGGAAAGTCTTTGCAAAACGCTAAAATATATGTAGCGCTTTTTCCATGTAATGAATGTGCAAAAGCAATAATTCAATCAGGTATTAAAGAGATAATATATTTATCTGATAAATATGCTGGTACGCCATCAGTTATCGCGTCAAAAAGAATGCTAAATGCAGCTGGGGTTAAATTTACTATGTTAAAACCTGCTAAAAAAGCCATAACTATAGATTTTGAGAACATATAATATCTATTTTTAAGAGCTTAAAGAAAGGCATGAATAAAATGCTTAAAAGAGTAATAAACATAAAACGGTTGTGGCTCTTGCTATTTATACCACTATCACTTTTGTTAGTGTTAATAGCAAGAAATGACCCTTGCCTTACAGAGACCTATTTCTCAAGAGGCTTTTATGTTTATTACTCTAATTTAGTTGGTATTATTTTTGGTTGGATTCCTTTTTCTGTAGGCGAGTTTATTCTTATTTTTAATGTAATATTTTGGGTTGCCTACTTAATTACTGCTATAGTATTAAGTGTAAAAAAGCGAAGTTTTAAAAGTGTGCTTAATTATACTCTTAATATTATTGCTTATGCATCAATAACACTATTTTTGTTCACTATTTCGTGTGGGCTTAACTATTATAGGCACGAGGTTAAAACATATTATGAAAGCTATGATGTAGTTTACACACCACTACAATTGAGTGAACTGTGCAAAGATATTATTATAGAGGGTGGAAAAATAGGGGAGAGCCTTACAGAAGAAATGCTTGATTTTGACCCAAATGTAATGGCTAAAATTACACAAGATACAATGGACAATTTGATTGATGAGTACTATTTACCACCCAAAGTAAGGAGTGCGCCTAAGTCGGTGTTCTTTTCAGACGGATTGTCGCACACTAAAATTACAGGAATGTTTTTTCCGTTTACCTTTGAGGCAAATGTAAATGTTGCCGTTACAAAATACACAATACCGTTTACGATGCTACACGAGCAAGCTCATCAAATGGGTTTTATGAGCGAAGACGAGGCGAATTTTCTTGCGTGGTTAGCTGGAAAAGACTCAGAAAACGAAGTAGTAAGATACAGCGCATACATGCTAGCTGCAACTTACACTATGAACTCACTATATAGAGCAGACCCAGAGTTATATGCCCAAACAGCACAGTTTTACACAGATAAACAAAGAGAGCACTTGAGTGAGAATAACGAATATTGGGCGCAGTACAGAGATAAACCAATAGCAGAGGCCGCAGACAAAGTGAATGATAATTACCTAAAGGCTAACGGGCAAGAGCAAGGTATTATAAGCTATGGTGAAGTTACACAGCTTATTTTAGC
>CAYJEZ010000255.1:0-2165 GCA_964369215.1 uncultured Eubacteriales bacterium | reverse complement strand
TTTTCTATTATAGTAAATAAAATAGTCGAACCACTTGATAATAGTTCGACTATTTTTATTATTACAGCTAACAATTATTCATTATCATTGTTGTCTTGTTGTTCTGTTTTCTTTTTATTAATAAAATAATTTATAGCAAAACCTGTTATTGCACCAACTAGCAAAAGCAAAATTGCTCCTAGTATTATTACTAAGGTCAAATAGCTCTCGCCCTCTTCTTCGTCTTTATCAGTTTCTCCTGAGCCCTCACCACTTGTCGAGCTCTCGTTTGAGCCTGTTGTAGCGTTATCGGTTTCAACTTCTGAACTCTCAGTCGAATTTAAATCTTTCCACTGTGCATATAAAACTATGTCTTGTTGTGGCATATTCAACACTTCTTTCGGGCTATAATTAACACCTGAGCCATTAGGCTCTGTGTTCCAACCAATAAAAACAAGCTCTTTATTTGTAAATGAATTTGCCGGAATTACTACATCTGCACCTGCATCATTTTCAGATGACGGCACTGTGCCACCTTCGCCTCCATTTGCATTATAAGAAACAGAAAACTTCTCTGTACTTATAATTTCTTCAAATATTACTTTTATTGTGTGGTCTTTTTCTATGTCTTCAAAGGTGTATTTACTAACACTTTTTACGGACTTAGAGTCTACTTGCACATCTTTAATAGACCACCCCTCTGACGGCTTAAAGTCAAAAGTTTTGTCGGTCTTTTCTTCTACATTTTCTATATCGTCAGAGCCACCGTTAGGCGTTACTGCACCTTTGCCCTCAGTCTCTATTTTTATCTTGTGATATACAATAGGCGTGGACTCCCAAATTGGGTAAAAAACGACATCTTGCTGAACAAAACAAGTCTCCCCTACATCAAAAAAGTCTGTGTAAAACCCTGGGTAGCTTTCGTGTCCTATTGCCCAACGTGCAAATTTCATCCCAGTTGGAGGGGTGAATGTACTTTTAGGTAAAACATAGTTTGTGCCAGTTGCACCCGGTGTTTGCTGTACAGTCACATATTCCATTGCGCCAGTACCCTCGTTAGAGTCAAAACTAACTATGTACTCGTTAAGCATTGTAATGTTTATGTATATAATATGTGGCACTTGAGAAATATAGTGTTCGTCCCAGCTGTGAAATACTAGCGGGAATTGAGATATCCTGTTTTGTTGTAAATAATGTAAAAACTCACGGTATAAAACCACCTGTGTAACTCCAGCATTTGAGACCGCCTCGCCTAAATAGCCTGAATAATCGCTATATCCTGCCAGTCTGCCACCCTCATTGTAAATAACATGGTGTCCACTTTCAAAGCTGTCTTCTGGCTTAATGCTTGATGCAAAATAAACAGAGTAATTCTCGGTAGCATTTGTACTTCCATTAACTGTTAACATATAAGCAGTAGCCGCAACTGAATACTCACCGTCTGCAGATGGCGGCTTATAGGCGTCAATAACAGTTGTTCCTGCCGCATGAATGCTTACAACTCCATTGCTGTCTACGGTTGCTACATTTTCATTTGTAGATGAATATGTAATACCTGTTGAGGCAAAACCGTCTTCATATAAATAATTAGTAAAAGGGCTATCGGTAATGTTTTTGGTTATTACATCTTCAGAAAAAGCTAAAAATGGATATTTCACATCATATATTCTTACCACTATATGTATAGTAATAAGCTCTTTAACTCCATTTACCTCTAACTCAACATCAACAAATAATAAGGCCTCTTTGCCGTCAGATGACATAATATCAACTCCTGGCATAAAGTAAAAGCTCATATAATTTCCATTTTCCAAATCATAATCCATTAGAGTTTCATCTATAATGTTTTCATAGTCCTGTTCAGTACCAGCCACTTGAATAAGTGCCGATGTCCAACCGCTTGGGTACATTGTAGTTAAGTCTATTCTCTGCTCGCCGTATGCGTCTGCATAGTAAACCTTGTGTGTCATAGAGTTTGACGAAGCTGCAAAAACTGAATAAGACAATAAAAACACCAGTAAAACAATCACCACAGTAGTAATTTTACCTCTCATAATAATTCTCCCTTTCAATCATTTGGCACTGTTAAGTTAAAATAAAGCAATTTTTTCTCTTTTCTTTTTCCTCCCCTCCTTTGGCGGGGAGGAAAAAGAAATATAAAGATTATTTTCATATTAAGTTAACAA
>CAYJEZ010000254.1:0-2176 GCA_964369215.1 uncultured Eubacteriales bacterium | reverse complement strand
AAATCCGCGAAAAAAGGAGCAATTATATGAGAATTTTACTTGCAGAAGACGAGAGAGACATGAACAAAATAATAAATAAAAAATTAACTTCTGAGGGCTATAGTGTAGACAGCTGTTTTGACGGAGAAGAAGCACTTGATTTTATATTAAGCACCGACTACGATGTTATTATTCTTGACATTATGATGCCTAAGCAAGATGGTTTTTCAGTGCTTAGCAAACTTCGCTCTAACAGCATTGACACCCCTGTTATATTTTTAACCGCTAAAGACGCTATAGCAGATAGGGTAAAAGGCTTAGACTTAGGAGCAAACGACTACTTAATAAAACCTTTTTCTTTAGAGGAGCTTATGGCTCGTATTCGAGTTATGACAAGGCTAAAAATTGGCAAATCTACAAATATATTAAGTGTTGCAGACTTAAGTTTAGACATTAGCTCACACATTGTTAAGCGTGGCGACATTGTTATAAATTTATCTTCAAAAGAGTATGAGGTTTTAAAATATTTAATGTATAACGAGGGTATTGTGCTTTCACGAGAGAAAATAGAAAATCACATATGGAACTACGACTACGAAGGCGGAACAAATGTTGTAGACGTATACATTAGATACCTTAGAAAAAAGATTGACAACAACTTTAACACAAAACTTATTCATACCGTTAGGGGCAGTGGATATGTAATAAGAGAGGCATTATGAAAAAAATATCAGCAAAGTTAAAATTAACCATATGGACAACACTGCTATTAATTTTAATGGCTAGTATTTTAATGGCACTTATGCTCTCAATGAGCGACAACATAATAGCATCAAACAGCAGAGAACAGCTTCTAGAGATTGTTGACGACAACGCCGATGAGCTTGAGTTTGACGACGGTGAGCTTGATTTAGATGATGTAGACTACTATAAAAAAGGAGTGTATACACTTTTATATTCTGAAGATGGTGAGTTCCTTTCAGGCAACTTTGCCGAAGAACAGTTAATCTCTCAACTTCTTAATGATAAAAAAGTGACAGAGACCACCGTTGACGATACTCTTTATTATGTTTACGATGTTTTGACATCAGTTGAAAAGTCTGATATGAATATTTGGGTAAGAGGCATAATAGCTGTAGATGAGGTTGCAAGCGCTACAACAAGCATTATGCAAATGGCACTTTTCTCTTTGCCTGTTTTTATTATTCTTGGCGCTATAGGCTCTTATTTTATTTCTAAAAACACCTTTAAACCTATAGACAAATTAATAAAAACTGCAGAAGAAATTAGCGATAGTGAAAATCTTTCATTGCGTATAAATTTAGAGGGAGCAAGTGCAGAAATTCAAAAGCTTGCCTACACCTATGACAACATGTTTGAACGCCTAGAGAACTCATTTGAAGCTGAAAGACAATTTACATCTGATGTATCTCACGAGCTTAGAACACCTACTGCGGTTATTTTAGCACAGTGTGAATATGCGCTCGGAAAAAATGTATTAAAACAAGACAAGCAAGAGGCGCTTGAAACAGTGCAAAGGCAAGCCATGAAGATGTCGAAGTTAATTTCAAATCTACTTAGCCTCACCAGGCTTGATAGCGGAGTTGAAAAAGCAGAGTATAGTTGCGTTAACTTGAGCGATATAATCGGCAATATTTGTAGCGATAGTGAAGTTATTGCCCCTAAAGGAATTAAATTAAACTATGATGTCACACCTAATATAACAGGAAAATTTGACGAGGCTATGATTACAAGGTTGTTAGAAAATTTACTTAGCAATGCCTTTAGTTATAGCAAAGATAAAGGCGAAGTAAATGTTACTCTTAATGAAAATACAGAAAATATTATTTTAACCGTAAAAGACGACGGAATTGGAATATCACAAGAGCACCAAGCAAAAATTTGGCATAGATTTTACCAGGTAGATGCCTCGCGAACAGCAAGCCAAAATGGCAGCATGGGTTTAGGCCTTGCAATGGTAGCTCAAATCGCCAAACTTCACAATGCAAAAATTGAGGTACAAAGTGAACCACTTAAAGGTAGTACCTTTATTGTAAGTTTTCCTAAACAGCAATAATATTAGCAACTAGGAGCAATATAAAAATAATACCTACCCACATATAACAAGAAGCGTGCTTCTTATTATGCTCATAATGCGAAGCAAGTTCAGAGTTAAGAATTAAGAGTTCAGAGCAGC
>CAYJEZ010000253.1:0-2184 GCA_964369215.1 uncultured Eubacteriales bacterium | reverse complement strand
ATAACGTTACTCTTATTTCCGACAGACTTACTACCTTTGGAGACTTATATATGACCAAAGGCAAAGTAGGCGACCTGAATAATGACGCTATTATAAACCGAGAGGACATTTTGATAATTGCAGCCCCCAACAATTATAACAATCGTAAAACAGACCTTGGTATAAACGCTAATGCCGATGTTAACAACGATGGTGTAGTTAACTTCTTAGATATTGCAATTACACGAAACAGCACTAACTATGGTAAGTAAAAATTTAGCAAGCTACATTTTTACTAATTTAGGCCCTCAGCGGAATTAGAATTAATTTAAAAGCCAACAAAAAATGCGGCGAGATAATCTCTCGTCGCATTTTTATATTTAAATATATTTTCAAATTTTGTAAGCATAGCTTCGTTTTGATTCTGTATTGGTTTCACTCTAAACACTTATTTCATCTGTTCATATATTGATTTTGCCTCATCATGTAGCTTTCGTGCTTTTTCAAACTGATTTGCAGATATTGCTTTTTCAAGTGAGGCGATAGTATGAGTATATTTTTCTTGCAACAACAGATAATCTTTGTTATAGTGCTTTGTATAAATCATTTGTCTAAATTTTCTAATACTCATCTTGCGTATAGTCTTGTTTTCAATTATCAGCACATAGTCCATGCAATTTGCAATAAAGTAAAAATCGTGAGACACCATAAGAACAGTACCTTTATAAGCCTTAAGGGCATTTTCAAGTGCTACTTGACAGTAAATATCAAGGTGACCTGAGGGTTCATCAAGAACAAGTATATCTGAATTTATCATGCTTAGTTTAGCCATTTGCAGTATGTTTTTCTCTCCACCAGATAGCGTAGATATTTTATCACTGAGTGACTCTTTTTCAAAATTATAGCTAATTAAATAGTTCTCAATATCATTATAGCTTTTAAACCCAATCGAAAAAAATTCATCATAAATGCTGCTCTCCTCAGAGAGTGTTTCGTTTTTTTGTTGCGACAAATAAGCAGTTTTTGCATTTTCTGCAATGACAATGCCAGTGTCATTATTAAGTAGAGCTCTTAGTAATGAAGTTTTTCCTGCTCCATTTGCGCCTATAAGTGCAACCTTTTCACCAAAATTTATCTCAAAACTCGCATCATTAATTAAAGCTTTATCATACCCAAGCGTGTAGTCTTCTACTTTTATTGCAGTGCCTTCTTCTATTTCACTATCTTTAAGCGTAAAATCAGGAGTAAGCGTGTAAATAAAAGGCTCTTGTGTGCGTCGCTCTTTAAGGCGTTCGCTTATTTTCACTCTAGCTTTTAAGGTTTTTCCAAACATTGCATCAGCGTTTTCTGTTGCTATTTCTCTTAAGTCTTCTATTAATTTTTCATTTCGCTCAATCTCAGCTTTATCAGATAAAGCTTGCTCCATAAGCTCAATTTTTCGTTCGGTTAAGTACAAATTATATTCAGTGTAAGAACCCTCGAACTGTGCAAGCTTTGTATTTTCTAAATGTAATATTTTATCGAAGCACTCATTTAATAAGTACCTATTATGTGTTATTACAAGCAGTGTTCCTTTGTGTGCATTTATTAGGCATTTAAGCGAATAAAGATTATCAAAGTCTAAAAATACATCAGGCTCGTCCATTATAAGCAAATCTTGCCCCGATATCATCTCTTTTATAAGCTGAACAAGCTTAAACTCTCCCCCGCTAAGCTTTGCAATAGGCAAGTCTGCACGCTCATTTAAACCTGCTACACCAAGCTGCTTCAGTATAATAGCGTGATAATCGCTTCCTCCAATAGCCTCAAACTCATCTAGCGCACTTTGGTACTCAGCCATTGCAAGCTCAATATCATCTGCACTACCCATTTGTTCACATAATGCATAAATATTATTTTCTGCCAATACAAAATTCTCTGCAATATAATCAAAAACAGTCGTTTCAGATTTTTCGTGCTTATAAAACTGATATGTATAGCCTATTTTACAACTTTTAGCTACTTCTATTCTTCCGTCATACAAATATCTGTTATTA
This sequence comes from uncultured Eubacteriales bacterium, assembly GCA_964369215.1. Classification (GTDB taxonomy): domain Bacteria; phylum Bacillota; class Clostridia; order Oscillospirales; family Acutalibacteraceae; genus SIG603. The sequence continues at coordinate 169 of CAYJEZ010000253.1, read as the reverse complement.
CCTGTTATCATATCTGCTAAAGTGCTTTTTCCACTGCCACCTGTACCTATTAATGCGCAGTGATCTTTTTCGCTTATTGTAAACGAAATATTATCGAACAAAACCTTATTCGGGTAAGAAAAACTCAGTTTTTCTGCTATTATCATATTTACACCTCATTTTTATGTAT
>CAYJEZ010000252.1:0-2188 GCA_964369215.1 uncultured Eubacteriales bacterium | reverse complement strand
TAAAAAAGAAGGTTGCCGTTCCGGCAATACCACCAATCAAAGCCTTAATCATCTATAATACATCCATTGCTCATTTTTTATGAGCAAACTATAATTTATACGCGGTAACAATAGTATCGTCTATAGCCTCAATTAATGCTCTTTTAGCTTGAGACAAGGTAGAGTCTTTTATTTGTGCACCTGCCATGGTTAAATGGCCGCCGCCTCCAAATTTCTCTAAAATAACTTGCACGTTAACTTCTCCCAAACTTCTTCCAGATATATTAATAGTCGAGTTCTCTTCAAACATTACAAAAGAGGCTTTAACGCCTTGTATTGATAATAACTCATCTGCTGCTTGAGCAGCTGCAACTCTTGTGTTAGTAGTAACGTGGTCTGTGTATGATATTGCAAATTCTTTATACACATCTGCATTTGCAACCAAACTTGCCCTTTCTCGATAAGTAGACAAGGTGTTAGAAAAATAGCTTTTAACCTTAACGGTGTCTGCGCCCCTTCTTCTTAAAAACGCAGAAGCCTCAAAGGTTCTTGCACCTGTTTTAAGTACAAAGTTTTTAGTATCAAGGGCAATACCAGCCATAAGAGCCTGCGCTTCAACGCTTTCAATTGCATTTCCGTCAATATACTGAACTAGTTCTGATACCATCTCAGAAGCAGAACTAGAATATGGCTCGTGATAAAAAATAACAGAATTTTTAATATGCGTAACCATCATTCTATGGTGGTCAATTATTACAATAGGGTTGCCAGTGTTTAATAGTTCAGGGGCTTCAACAAAACTCGGAGAGTGAGTATCTAAAACTATTACAAGGCTCTTGTCTCCTAGGTCTTGCAGTGCCTCCCAAGGGTTAATAAATATTTTTTTTGTTGGGTAAGCGGCTTTCATAGAGTCAATAAGAGGCATAGCAAGGCTTTGAGCTTCGTTAACCACAATATATGCATTTCGTTTTAAGCCTTTGCTTATAACCGCCCACATTCCAATTGCAGAGCCCATACTGTCTAGGTCAGAGAACTTATGCCCCATTAAATATACTTTAGAGGAACTTTTAATATGGTCTGTAAGTGTAGCAGCTATTACCCTTGTTCTAACTTTATCTCTTCTTTCAACGCCTCTTGAAACTCCTCCGAAGAACTCATAAGTACCGCCCTTTTTTAGCAATGCAACTTGGTCTCCACCACGCCCTAGAGCCATGTCAATGGCTTGGCGTGCCCAGTTCTCAGCCTCAATATTAGACGAAGCACCTTTGCCAATGCCTATAGATACTGTAGCACATAAATCACGAGAGTTCTTTATTTCACGAACTCTATCGAGCACATCAAAACGTCTTTCTTTTGCTTTCTCAATATGAATATCCTCAGCTATTATCATATATCGGTTGTTCGACAAAGTTTTCATAAAGCCGCCCACTTCGCCTGCCCAAGCTCTGATAATGTTCTCTACTTCAGACACAATATAAGACTCTTCACCACCTGATGAATCTCTAATAAGTTCATCTTTGTTATCAAAGCTGACAAGAGCTATAACAGTCCGCTTTTCAGTATACTCTTTGTAAACTTGTTTGTAGTATGTATCATCTACAAAGTAAAGAATATAAGATGAGTGGGTTTTTAAGGCGTAAACAGTGTATTTTTTGTCTCTTCTTTGAATATTTGAGCCTTTTTCACCCATTAATTGCTTAAGTGTTTTAGGGTAAATATATTTTGCAGTATTTTCTCCTAAAATGTCATCACCATATGCAAGCTCGCTTTCAAAAGGTTTGTTTGTCCATACAATATCGCCGTTTAAGGTAGATACTAATACTGGAACAGGAAAGTCGTGAAACATTTGCTGAGTTTCAACCAATAAAACTTTTTTTGCACTCCTTAATGCCCCAAGAGTATGGAACTTAAATCTAAAATGCAAAAACGCAAGTGCTATAGCGAGCATCAAAGAAATGCCTAGCTCTATTACAAAAAGAAACAGGCTATATTGCAAACTTAAAAAAGACATTACAAACATAAATGCTACTACAACATATAAGAACGGAGAAGCTACCCACATGTTTTTTTTCATTTTCACGACCTCCTTTTTAAAATTTTAAGAGTTCAAGTAATTGTAAGATTTGAAAAGTCAAAACTTTTTTGTGTGAAACGAAGCTTCACATTAGTATTCCACTATGAGTAAGTTTTGAGTGCTTTGCGTAAGCAA
>CAYJEZ010000251.1:0-2215 GCA_964369215.1 uncultured Eubacteriales bacterium | reverse complement strand
CTCTAGCTCTGCTTCGCTACTTGCTTCTGGTGCTGTTTCTGGCGAAACCTCAGTAGAAGCCTGAGAGTCCCCTGCTTCACTAATAAATAGTTCTTCCGGCAAGTCTAGCGCCACCGAGTAAAAACTTGCATCCATTTGCATAGAAGAAAATTCCATTGCATAATTTTGTGCCTCAACTAAACTATCAGAAGAGTTCAAAACTTTCTCAGTTCCTGCTATCTCAACACTAACGCTATACTCTGCTTGCTCTACAATTCTTAGTGCTTCATAATCAGTTACCTCTAATTCGCTTAAAGGAATATGGGTAACATTCCCCTCCTCATCAAGAGCTATAAAATAATCCTCAGACGTTGCTAGTGAATTATCACTTAATTCTAAATTTTCATTTATTTGCATATTTACATCTGCTCCGCCGGCAAAAGCCACTGGAACCGAAGATAAAACAATGGCAAAAATCGTACAAATTGAAAGTAATTTTTTTGCTAATTTTTCCATTAAATCATTCCTTCCCTATTATTTTCAGAAATTATAACATATATCGACAAAAAAATCAAGATTTTAGTTAAATTTGGAAGCAAAATTAACACATCTCCCTTTTTTCATAAAATCAAAATATTTGCACATACTAAACCTTGTGGTCAACCACAAAAAATTAACTATAAATATACGAGGTGAAGTATGAGTAATTTAAAATGCCATGTTAATAGTTGTTTGCACCAATCAGGCAATTTATGCAACTTAAATTCAATTCAAGTAGAAGGTCCAGGTGCAACTGCTAAAGACCAAACTTGCTGTTCATCTTTCTTTAATGAAAGTAATGACCCTTCAAACTCTTCTGCACAAAACAACATGTATGCTAGCGAGTCTACAACAATTAAATGCAAGGCAACAAATTGTACTCACAATAAATCAAAAAAATGTCAAGCAAATGAAGTTGAGGTTTACGAGATGTGCACAAAACCTAGAGTTATGAGCGAAACTGCCTGTCAAACTTTCTGCGCAAGATAGGTTATAATTACCATAAGACCAAATGAACCACATGAAATGGCTCATTTGGTCTTTCTCATACAAATATTTATTTAAAATACATAAATATTTGACATTTTAACATACCATTATAAAGTTTTCTTCTCTTGTCGGCTTTTTTACCAAATATATTTTCAAACTCTTCATCAGGGCTTATAACAGTATAGCTCCACCCCTTTTTACTTTCAAAACTGTTCCCCATCCATTTATATATGTCTCTAGCAGAGGATAAATCAAGTAATCTCTCTCCATAAGGCGGGTTGCACACAACACAACCGTAGTCGCTGTTAGTTTTGAAATCTTTAATATCAAGCCTACTAAGGTGAATTTTTTTTCCTACTCCTGCTTTTTTTGCATTCTCTGCACTTAACCTTAAGGCATCTGTATCAATATCGCTTCCATATGCTACAAATTTCGCCTCTTTATTTATAAGGTCTTTACATCTGTCTCTCTCTTGCACCCAAGCCTCTGCCTGAGTCCAGACCTCTGCTGCAAATCTTCTTCTAATGCCCGGAGCTATATTATGCGCATACATAGCAGCTTCGATTAATATAGTTCCTGAGCCACAAAACGGGTCATAAAAAGTAGCGTCACTTCTTACACGAGCAAGCTTTACCATCATAGCCGCAAGGTTCTCTTTTATAGGCGCATCATTTGAGTTTTTCCTATAACCTCTTTTATGAAGACCCGCTCCGCTAGTATCTATCATCAAGCTTACTTTGTCTTTCATGATTAAAAACTGAATTTGTATTGTTGCACTGTCTTCTTTAAACCAATCAGTTTTGTATGAAGTTTTCAGTCTTTCTACCACTGCCTTTTTTATTATCGATTGACAATCAGGAATACTAGTTAGAGCACTAGATACAGACCTGCCTTTTACAGGAAAAGCATTGTTTTTTCCAATAAACTCTTCCCAAGGTAAATTCTTTGTACCATCAAAAAGCTCATTAAAACTCATCGCATTAAACTCACCTAATAATATAAGCACCCTTTCTGCATATCTAGAGCATAAATTTGCCCTTGCCACATCACTCATACTTCCTAAAAAGCTAACTCTACCATTTTCAGCAGCAACATCTCTTAAACCCATTTCTATTAACTCTTCTGCTACCAATCCCTCAGCACCTAAAATACATGGACATACTACTTTATAGTTTGACATGAAACTCACGTGTACCAATACCATAAA
>CAYJEZ010000250.1:0-2253 GCA_964369215.1 uncultured Eubacteriales bacterium | reverse complement strand
TTCCTCAATACAAAGAGTTTGACAAAGGGCACAATATTGACCATGTAAGCGATGTTATAGAAAACAGTATAGAAATATCTGAAATGTTTGATGTGGATATTAATATGGTTTTTACAGTAGCCGCTTACCACGATGTTGGAATAAAATTTGGCAGAAAAAATCACAATATCACATCTGCAAAATTAATGCTTGAAGATTCTACATTAGATAAGTGGTTTGACGAAAAGCAAAAAATAATAATGGCAGAGGCGATTGAAGACCATAGAGCATCTAACGATTACGAACCTAGAACAATTTATGGAAAAATCATAAGTGAAGCAGATAGACTAATTGATGCAAATACAATTCTGTACAGGTCAAAAGAATATGGCAAGGCGCAGTTTCCTGATTTAACAGAAGATGAACACTTTGAGCGAGTTTATGAGCATATTGAAGAAAAATATGGAGAAAACGGCTATTTAAAACTATGGATAAGCACAAGAAAAAATGAGCTAGGTCTTCAAAAAATAAGATTGTTATTAAAAGATAAATGCAAAATGAAAAAATTATTTAATGAAATAAAATAAAAAAAGGAGCAAATTATTATGTCAGAAGTTATTAACCAAAGTGCAATTCCTACAAAAAAACTTTACACAGGGCAAGAGGTACCTTGTATAGGCATGGGTACATTCGGTTCAGACAGATTTACACCAGAGCAAGTATCAGGCGCAGTTGCAGGAGCAATTGACGTAGGCTACAGAATGTTCGACTGTGCAGCTGTTTACGGAAACGAGGATTTAATAGGCAAGGTATTTGCAGATGCACTAGAGGCAGGAAAAGTAAAAAGAGAAGAGCTTTTTATCACATCTAAAGTATGGAACGACCAACACGGCAAAGGCGACGTTCTTATCTCATGTGCTAAATCTCTAAAAGACTTGCAACTAGACTATATCGATTGCTACTTTGTTCACTGGCCTTTCCCAAATTACCATGCACCAGGATGTGACGGAGATGCAAGAAACCCAGATTCTATTCCTTTTAGCGTAGAGAAATTTATGGCTACTTGGAAGCAAATGGAGAAACTACACGACATGGGTCTTGTTAAAAACATAGGTATGTCAAGCATGACAATTCCTAAACTAGAGGCAGTTTTACCCCTTTGTAGAATTAAGCCTGCTATTATAGAGATGGAACTACACCCATCATTCCAACAAGAGGCCTTATTTAACTACCTAAACGAGAAAGAAATCGCAGCTATAGGTTTCTGCCCAATTGGTAGCCCGACAAGACCAGACAGAGACAAAACAGCCGACGACGTTGTTGATATTCAAATGCCTGAGGTCGTTGAGATTGCTAAGGCTCATAATGTTCACCCAGCGGTTATCTGCCTAAAATGGCAAGTTCAAAGGGGTTCTATTCCAATTCCTTTCTCTGTGTATGAGGCGGAGTACTTAAGCAACCTAAAATGCACTACTGAAGACCCGTTAACAGAAGCTGAGATGGACACGCTATCTAAAATAGATAAAGACTGCCGTTTAATTAAAGGTCAAGTTTTCTTATGGGAAGGTGCAAACGACTGGCAAGATTTATGGGATATAGACGGAACTATTACTAAGTAAGTTCAAAGTTCAGAATTAAGAGTTCAGAGGTGGCTCCGCAAAAAAGCAATGACCTCTGAACTTATAAATAAACCAGAAAGAGAAAGGCTGAGATAAAATGCTTAAAGGAATACCTTCAATTTTAAACCCAGAACTATTAAAAATAATGATGGAAATGGGTCATGGTGATGAAATAGTACTTGCAGACGGAAACTTTCCATCTTTTGCCCACCCAGATAAAGTTGTAAGATTAGACGGACATGGCATACCAGAAATTATGGATGCAATTCTTAAATTTATGCCACTTGACTCTTATGTAGATAACCCTACAATTTATATGGCTGTTTTACCTGGTGATGACTATGTACCAGAGATTTGGGCTGAGTATGAAAAAATAGGCAAAAAGTACGAAGAAGATGGTTTAAGAGAAATTTCTATAAACAAATACGACTTTTACGACAGAGCAAAAAAAGCCTACGCACTTGTTACAACAAGCGAAAGTGCTTTATACGCAAATGTTATTTTTAAAAAAGGTGTAATAAAATAGAGATTTAGTCTGTGCAAATAGCTACACAGTAAAATTAGAGAGATAGTGTTATAACTTTCGTTACTACACTATCTCTCTGTTTAGTTTGGTTTGATAGTCAAATCAATATTTAACTTTTAGTTTGCTTTT
>CAYJEZ010000249.1:0-2283 GCA_964369215.1 uncultured Eubacteriales bacterium | reverse complement strand
AAATTCCTACCTTATAGTTGGTAAAACACATAAGGGAGGTAATTAATATGAATAACTCATATGATATTATTGTAATAGGTGGAGGTCCAGCTGGTTTAGCTGCTGCTGTCTCTGCTTATGAGAACGGCTGTGAGAGCGTTCTTGTTTTAGAGAGAGACAATTCTCTTGGTGGCATTTTAAATCAGTGCATACACAACGGTTTTGGCTTGCATGCATTTAAAGAGGAACTTACCGGCCCCGAGTATGCGGCTAGGTACGAAGAAAAGCTACATTCTCATAATATAGAGTATAAGCTTAACACTATGGTTATTGATATATCTGATAATAATGGAAAAAAAAGCGTTACTGTAATTAGCAAAAAAGAGGGGCTTGTAGCCCTTGAGGCAAAGGCAATTGTTCTTGCAATGGGCTGTAGAGAAAGAAGCCGTGGAGCGCTTAATATACCCGGTGCAAGGCCAGCAGGCATTTACTCTGCAGGTACAGCACAAAGGCTTGTAAATATTGAGGGTTACATGCCAGGTAAAGAGGTAGTTATTTTAGGCTCGGGAGATATCGGCCTTATTATGGCTAGAAGAATGACATTAGAGGGTGCAAAAGTTAAGGTTGTTGCTGAAATAATGCCTTACTCCGGCGGACTTAAAAGAAATATTGTACAGTGTTTAGACGACTACGACATACCGCTAAAACTTAGCCACACTGTAACAAAAATACATGGTAACGAGCGTGTTGAGGGCGTTACTATTTCACAAGTAGATGAAAAGCTTAGGCCTATTGAGGGAACTGATATTTTTTATTCTTGCGATACTCTACTATTATCTGTAGGACTTATTCCAGAGAATGAGTTGTCGAAAGACTTAGGAGTTCAAATTAACCCTATTACATCAGGTCCTGAGGTTAATCAAAACTTGCAAACAAATGTTAGTGGCATTTTTGCTTGCGGAAATGTACTACATGTTCACGACCTTGTAGACTTTGTCTCTGAAGAGGCGGCGACTGCTGGTAAAAACGCAGCAGAGTTTGTAAGAAATCAAGTTGGTAATAAAATACAAGACATTGTTCAAGTAGAAGCTATTAACGGTGTTAGATATGTTGTACCTCATACAATAGACAAAAACACTATGCCAGATTCTATAGTGCTTCGTTTTAGAGTTGCTAATATTTATAAAAACAAATATTTAAGTATGTATGCTGACGATAAAAGAATTGCACATAAGAAAAAGCAAATATTAGCCCCGGGCGAGATGGAAGACTTAACTCTTAAAAGGTTTGATTTAAACGGTGTTAGTAAAATAACAGTAATGCTAGAAGATAATTAACCAATAAGCTTCAATGAGAGGAATATATTTATGGAAACAAGAGAACTTATATGTATACAATGCCCTATTGGCTGTCCTTTAAAAGTAGAGCTTGAGGGTGACAAAATATTAAGTGTTACAGGCAACACATGTAAACGAGGACTTACTTATGCCGAAAAAGAGATTACAGCCCCAGCAAGAACTGTTACAAGTACTGTAAATCTTGTTGGCTCTACCCTACCCGTTTTACCTGTGAGAACATCAAATGACATACCAAAAAATAAAATTTTTGACTGCATGAAACTTATTAATGAGGTAAGTGTTAACGCACCTATTAAAATAGGCGACATAATTATTGAGAACGTGTGTGGTACAGGTATGAATGTTATATCAACAGCGAATGCAGTTTTGATATAAACTATGAATTATAAAAGTCTGTAACCAATTAAAAATTGATTATAAGCATATAAACACTATCCTTTAAAAAAACAAAGGCTGTGGCTTAATAAAAAATAATTGGTGAAAATAACATATAATGATTGTGACAGTAATAGGCCGCCCGAGGTTTTGGTTAAAATAACCTTATTTTAACGCTCAACTTTGGGTGGCCTATTAAATTTGAATTTCACAACACTCCTCTTTATATGCCACATATCCCCTAAATAATAGGGGCATAAAGTTAATTTACAAGCATACCGTCTGCCTCCAGTAGCTTAAGCTGCTCGTCCTCGCTCATGGTGGGCAGTTTATCTTTTAGCGACATGGATTTATAAATAAGTCCGCTTGTGTTAAAAAACTTCTTTAATGGCAGACCACTTTTGCTGTGCCACTCTTTTAGCTCAGCATAGCGCCCTTTTTTTGAAAGAAATAAATTTACTCTCTCAGAAAAAGGGCGTAAAAAAACGAGCCTGTTTTCCAAAGGGAAGTAAACTCCCTTAGAAAAAAGCCCGTAAACACCGATGTCATCGGCATTTTCTGCCGATGACAT
>CAYJEZ010000248.1:0-2288 GCA_964369215.1 uncultured Eubacteriales bacterium | reverse complement strand
TAACTGGAGGAATGATGAAATCGTTGAGCGATTTATGGATTGGCGAGCAGATAAATCGCTCAAAGATACAGAAAAAAAGGTAGCGGAGTGGGTTGCTGAATACGAAAAAGATAATTACTATAATTGGGCAATTATACTGAAAGAAACAGGCGAGCCGATAGGTTCGATAGGCGGAGAAGTAAATGAACTGCTTCAAAGTATTGATGTTGGATATTGTATTGGTCAAAAATGGTGGGGACTAGGTATTGCACCCGAAGCCTTTAAGACGGTTATATCTTATTTGTTTGAGAAAGTGGAAATTAATCGCATTGTTGCAATGTACGCACCTGAAAATCCAAGTTCGGCAAAAGTTATGAAAAAATGCGGTCTTGTATATGAGGGAACACTAAGACAAGGCGGTTATAGCCATAATGGAATTATTGATTGTATAGTATATAGCATTATCGCTAGTGATTATTTCGCAAAATGAGCATAACACGAACCACAAAACCTAAAATCCAAAGAAAAAACCTAAATTATAAAGCGAAGCTTACTTCGCTATTACCGAAAGGAACGATAAAAACTTGGGAACATATATTGCTAATACAAAAGCACAACAGCAAGAGATGCTTAAAGAGTGTGGATACACAAGCTTTGAGGACATGCTAAACGTTGTGCCTAATAATGTTTTACTTAAAGAGCACCTCGATTTAAACGAGGGTGTTTCTGAATTTGAAGTAAGCAGAATAATGACAAATATGGCTGCTAAAAACACAGTTTTTCCTCACATATTCAGAGGAGCTGGCGCGTACAACCACTACATTCCTGCAATTGTTAAAAGCGTAACCTCTAAAGAGGACTTTGTGACAGCCTACACACCATACCAAGCAGAGATTAGCCAAGGTAATTTACAGGCTATTTTCGAGTTTCAAACTATGATGTGCGAGCTTACAGGGCTTGATGCTGCAAATGCCTCTGTTTACGACGGAGCGAGTGCTGCTGCAGAGAGCGTTTTTATGTGCGTAGAGAGAAAGAAAACAAAGGTTTTAATCTCTGCCACAGCAGACCCAGAGGTTATTAACACAGTTAAAACTTACTGCTACGCAAGAGACACAGTTATAGAAGTAGTGCCAGAGAAAGACGGTGTTACAGACATAGAGGCCTTAAAAGAGATGGCAGACGGCACTACAGCATGTCTTTACATGGCTCAGCCAAACTTTTACGGAATTGTTGAAGATGCCACAGCCTTAGGCGAGGCTATTCACGAAAAAGGTGGCAAATTTATTATGGGTTGCAACCCAATAGCTTTAGCCGTAATAAAAACACCAGCCGAGTGTGGTGCAGACATCGCCGTTGGCGAGGGGCAACCTCTTGGAATGCCTTTAAGCTTTGGTGGCCCTTACTTAGGCTACATGTGCGCTAAAAAAGACATGATGAGAAAACTGCCAGGTAGAATTGTAGGCCAAACTACAGATACAAAAGGTGAGCGTGGCTTTGTTTTAACTCTTCAAGCAAGAGAGCAACACATTAGACGTGAAAAAGCAAGCAGCAACATTTGCTCTAACCAAGCGCTATGTGCATTAAAAGCCTCGGCTTATTTAAGCGCAATGGGCACAAAAGGCCTTACAGAGGTAGCAGAGCTTAGTATGGCTCACGCTTACTATTTACAAAAAGAGCTTGCTAAACTTGGCTTTAACTTAGTGTATGGCAAAGAGTTCTTCCACGAGTTTTTAACAACTTCTCCTGTAGAAGCCCAAAAAGTTTTAGCTAAGCTAGAAGAGAACGGCTACCTAGGTGGCTTGCCTGTAAACGGCAATCTTTTATGGTGTGCTACAGAGCTTAACACTAAGGCTGATATAGATGCTATGATAGAAATTATCAAGGAGGTAGTTTAATATGAAATTAATATTTGAGCGCAGTATAAAAGGCAGAAACCTTACTGTTTTACCTCCACTAGATGTAGAAAAAGCTACTCCTTCTTTTGCTAGAAGAAACATAGCTCTAAACCTACCAGAGGTTAGCGAGAACGAGATAAGCAGACACTACACACAGCTTGCAAAAAACACTCAAGGTGTTAACGACGGTGCATACCCTCTTGGCTCTTGCACTATGAAGTACAACCCAAAAGTTAACGAAGAGGCAGCTGCTTTACCTGGCTTTAGCGCTGTTCATCCACTTCAACCAATAAGCACAGTTCAAGGTTGTTTAGAGATGATAGACGAGGCAGAGAAAGCTTTTTGTGCTATTACAGGAATGGACGCAATGACATTTCAACCAGCAGCAGGCGCACATGGCGAGTTTGTGGGTCT
>CAYJEZ010000247.1:0-2302 GCA_964369215.1 uncultured Eubacteriales bacterium | reverse complement strand
TTTACTACTACACTAAAATAATTGCAAGAGAAATAGATATATTTTTTTACAAATTAGTATATATTATTATGTACGCATTAATAAAAATACTAACTCGCAAATTCCCAAGTTAGTATTGCCCCCTTTGAAAGGATGATTTTTTATGAAAAAACCATTGCACTATTTTGTAGGCACCTCGGCAGATTTAAGCGCTAATTTTTATGATAGCAACTTCTCGAGCATTGTATCAAACATTGCCTTAAGCCAATTTTCACCTACAGATTTACAAGGTGTTTTTGCTCAACTAATAATTAGCGCAAACGATAAAAATACAGATGTAGAAATAATACATAATTATATGGATAACTCTATTGGGGGTTTAATTTTCCCTGAGATGTCTACAAGCGTTTTTTCTTTTGAACCTTATAGCGACAGGGTTATTCAGCACTCTGCCTACTGCGGAGACAAAAACATTATAAACATAAACGAGAATTTTAGCTTAGCGAAAGATTATTTTATTAAGGCAAGGGAGGTTCATGCAGATAAAGAGGTGCTTTATGTAAAAAACATGGACTTTAGCAAGGTAGACGCTCTTTGTGAAGACTACATAGGAACAATAAGTGCTAAAGAAAGCAAAGGAAGTTTTGTTCACAGATACTTTGGCGCAGCCACTACCTCGGGCAGTATAGACTATATTCCAGAGCTTACCGAGGATTTAGAAAAGAGGTATTTTATTAAAGGAAGACCGGGAACAGGAAAATCTACTTTTATGAAAAGGCTTGCCAGTGCCGCCAAAGATAAAGGCCATTTTGTAGAGTGTTACCACTGTGCGCTAGATATTAACAGCTATGACATGATTGTTATAAGAGACATGAAACTTTGTTTTTTTGACGCTACCTCGCCACACGAGTACTTTCCTAGCAAAAGCGGAGATGAAATAATAGACTTATACTCTATTTGTACGCAAGAAGACACCGACAGCGTGTATGAAAAAGAGTTAGCAGAGCTCGAGAGCGAGTACAGGGCTTTTGTTACAGTTGCGAGAAGACACTTAAAGCAAGCTTATAAGTTTATTGATTCTTATAACAGTTCATACCAAAGCGATAGCGAGTGCAGTCTTGATAAGCTTACCCAAGACCTTATAGCACAGTTATTTAACAAAACCATTTAGCCACTTAGATTAACCCCCACCCCTCTCTGCTAACTGCTGCAGATAGGGGTGGGGGTTTTATGCACCTTAATATTTCAACTAAATATTTTGCTATCTTTTTCTCTTTTTAAGCTGAACTAATCCAAACACAACCACCACAACCGAGAAAATACATGCTACCATTAAAGACGCAAGAGAAATTGGTTCATATCCTAAAGGTCCTGCAATCATTCCTACTAAAGCAAAAAAAGCGGCTATAATAAGCATTATAATAACAAAAGTTTTATTAATCCACATACAATTTTCTCCTTTTCTTTAATCAGTTAAAAAATTTGCAACGTCTGCTAGTTCTTCAAGGCTTAGCTTCTCTGCCCTTATTGTGGCAGATATATTAAGCTCTTCTAAAGCTTTTTGAACTTTCTCTTTGCTAAACTCAGAGCTTACAGCGTTAACAAGCGTTTTTCTTCTTTTAGAGAACGCCGCCTTAACAAACCTAAAAAACTGTTTCTCGTCTTTTAAATCTACAGGTGGGGTGTCGTAAATATTAAGCTTAATTACAGCCGAGTCCACCTTAGGCGCTGGCATAAAGCTACCTCTGCCCACGTCAAACAAAATCTCTGGCTGGCAGTAGTACCTAACAGCCGCGCTAATTGCACCGCATTCTCTTTCACCCGGAGGAGCACAAAGCCTAACAGCCGCCTCTTTTTGAACCATAACTGTAATAGATTTTAAAGGCAGTTTCTCCTCTAAAAGCATCATTATGACAGGAGAAGTTATATAGTAAGGCAAGTTTGCACAAACGCTTACTTTTTTGTCTCCAAACTCTTCTTCTATCAAGGCTTTAAGGTCAACTTTCATAACGTCGCCTTGAATAATTTTAACATTGTCGCACTCACTTAAGCTGTCTGCAAGCAAGTCAATTAGCCTTTTGTCAAGCTCAACACTTACAACCTTAGGAGCTACTTGAGAGAGCTCGTAGGTTAAAACTCCAACGCCTGGGCCCACCTCAATAACGCCGTCTTCGCCGTCGCAAAGCTCTGCCATTTTAGGGCAAACGCTTGGGTTTATTAAAAAGTTTTGCCCCAAGGCTTTAGAGAAATTCATGTCGTGCTTTTGCATAAGCTCTTTAATATAGCCTATATTTGCTAGTTTACTCATTTTATGACCATGTCA
>CAYJEZ010000246.1:0-2304 GCA_964369215.1 uncultured Eubacteriales bacterium | reverse complement strand
GTTATTTATGCTTGGTATATAGACGGCAACACTTTTGAATCAGGGTTTCATATTCCAGAAATAGAGGAAGAGGAAGAAGTAAGTCCTTTCGACTTTGGTATGGATTATGGCGAGGTTGCTCAATATGATGAAGACTCATTAGATTTTATTTACTCTAAAGAAGAGCTTCAGACTATGATAACTCAAAAGCAAGAAGAACTAAAGACTTTAGCTATAGATAAAAAACAAGCAGAATTAAACTACAAACAGTCTCAAATTGCATTAGGCCACGCTACTGTAACTAGCACTATGGACGGAGTTGTAGTAAGTTTGTTAGATTTAGATACCGCACTTATGGAAGGCGGACCTATGCTTACCGTTTCAGGAGGAACTGGTGTGTATTTAAAAGGAACAATTAGCGAAACCATGTTAGGTGATGTAGCTGTAGGAGACCCGATAAGTGCATATTCTTGGCAAGATGGAATGAGCTATATGGGCGAGATAGTAGAAATATCAGAGTATCCATCTATTTCAAACAACTATAATTATGGAGAAAATCCTAATAGCTCTGCATATGAGTTTACAGCTTACATAGCAGAGGACATGAATGTAAGAAGCGGTATGGGCTTTGAAGTTACAATAGGTAACCCAGACGAATTAGACACCGCAATTTATTTGCAAGCAGCATTTATTAGAGACGACGAGCAAGGTAGATATGTTTTAAAAGCAGACGAGAACAACAAAATTATTAAGCAATATATCGAAACAGGTAAATCTATTTATAATGGTGAGTATATTCAAATTATATCAGGGGTTATAATCGAAGACAGACTTGCTTTTCCTTACGGTAAAGAGGCTGTAGTTGGTGCAAACGCTATAGAAAGTGAGGGCTTCTATTAATGGAAAATATTAGATTATCTTTTCAAGGCATATGGTCTCATAAAATGCGCTCATTCCTCACTATGCTCGGCATTATTATAGGTATAGCTTCAATAATTGCAATTGTATCAACAATAAACGGAACTAACTTGCAAATACAAAATAATCTTATTGGAGCAGGCACAAACCTTGTTAAAATAGACATTTACAATAACGACTGGCAATATGAAATAAACTATGAAGGATTGCCCGAGAAAATTTACCCTGTAAGTGCAGATACAATGCAAAAAATAAACGATTTACCAAGTGTTGTAGTTGCGTCAGCGTATACAAAAAGAAACGAGTACGACGGTAATATTTTTTATAACGATACTGCTTTGGTAGGTTGCGAGGTTTTGGGAATAGACTCTAGTTATTTTTCTACTACCAACTTTTATGTAAAAGATGGCAGAAACTTTAACACAGAAGATTATAGTAATTTTAGAACAGTAGCAATTATTGACTCAGCTACTGCTGAGTCTCTATTTGAGGGTAAAGACCCTATTGGTCAAGTAATAGAGATGAAATCTGTTCCGTTTACGATTATAGGTGTGGCAGAAGAAAACAGCGCCTTCGACCCTGTTATAAATACGATGGATGACTATTATATGTACGCAAGCGGAAAAACTAGTAAGATTTTTATCCCTAACTCTGTTTGGCCTACAATTTACTACTATGACGAGCCTGAAAACATTGTAGTAAAAGCCGCAAGTACAGAGCAAATGGCTGACGCTGGTAAGGCGGTTGAAGATATACTAAATGTTGGTTTATCAGAAGAAGAAACAATTAAGTATAAGGCAGAAGACCTACTTCAACGAGCAAGAGAATTACAAGAGCTAAGCAACGCAACTAACCAACAATTGATTTGGATAGCAGGTATATCTCTTTTAGTTGGCGGTATAGGTGTTATGAATATAATGCTTGTTTCTGTAACAGAGCGCACGAGAGAGATAGGACTTAAGAAAGCTATCGGTGCTAAAAAAAGCAAAATATTGTGGCAATTTTTAACCGAGGCTGCTGTGCTTACAAGCTTAGGAGGTATTATTGGAGTAATAGCAGGAATTGTAATGGCTGAAGTTATTTCACGAATAGCCTTAACCCCTGTTGCAGTTAACATTCCGTCAATAATAATTGCAGTAGCATTTTCTGTAGTTATAGGTATTGTGTTTGGTTTATTACCTTCTGTAAAGGCATCTAACTTAAATCCTATAGATGCTTTAAGGCATGAATAATTAAAGTTTTATTATTATAAATAAAACTCTTGACATATGAAAATATTTGTTGTATAATAATCAAGCAGTCAAAAGTGATTGTTTGATATCGCGGAGTGGAGCAGTGGAAGCTCGTCGGGCTCATAACCCGAAGGTCGTAGGTTCAATCCCTACCTCCGCAACCAAATAAAAAAAG
>CAYJEZ010000245.1:0-2312 GCA_964369215.1 uncultured Eubacteriales bacterium | reverse complement strand
AACTACAAAACATAACAAATCTCTGCTTACAAAACCCGATAAAAGCTTATGAGCTTATATTTGTAGTATTTTCTAAGCTAACTTACTATATTTGATATTATTTGAATTGGTAAGGCTAAAGTTTTAATTAAACAAAAAAGAACCGCTGTGCGGTCCTTTTTTTGCAAATAATACTTACCCTTTAATTATAAATATCTAAAAGCCTTTACAAAAACAATAAAAAGCTTTTGCAAAGATTTTTAGAGTTTTATAAGGTAAGTAGAAGACAAACAGGTTTAAGCAAAATTAAATTTACATTGTAAAATTAATCTCTTAAGCCTCTTTCGCAATAACTTGTCTACCGTTGTAAGTTCCGCAACTTCCACAAGCTCTATGAGGTGTTTTGAATTCTCCGCATTGTGGGCATCTCATTAGGGCAGGAGCACTTAATTTCCATACGTTAGATCTTCTTTTGTTTTGTCTTGCACTTGATAGTTTTGACTTTGGTACTGCCATTGGTTTGCACCTCCTTAAAATTAGTCTAATAAAGCTCTCAAGGCTTCAAGCCTTGGGTCAATATCATCTTTTTTACAGCTACATTCGGTTTTGTTTAAATCTGCCCCGCAATTAGAGCAAATACCTTTGCACTGTTGGTTGCATATATACTTTGTAGGCAAGTTAAGTATAATGTCAGAATAAAGTAGTTCATCTAAGTCGAGAGTATCTTCAACTTCAATATAAACGTCACTGTCGTCTTCATCTATATCTTTTACAAGTAAGTGATATACCTTTTGGTTAAACTCTTGTTTTGAAAGCTGAGTGCACCTAGCACATGGCATTTCAAAAAGAAAGTTTAAGTCTGCTTTAAGCTCTATTGCGTCTAATTTAGATACAAGAGAACCTTTAGCACCGATATCAGAAATAAAAGGCTTGTAGCCATCAATCTCGGTATCTTTAATATTAAAGTTATACTCAAAAGTACGCTTAGCCCCTACTTCATTAAAAAGATTTATAATGTCAATTTTCATATATTATTTCCTTTTGCCGTACTGATTAATTATAGTCACTTTAAATCGATTTGTCAAGTGAAAAAATATAACTTAAACAAAATTAGTATAAAAAGTGGCAAACGCTTCATAAATATAGTCAAACCACTAAAAATCAGAGCTAATCTTTACACGCAAAACCATTATCAGAAAGTTTATTGCTAAATTGATTTAATAATTTTTGAATTGGTTTGATTATAATTATCGAAGCGACAAAAATGCCGCTCCGATAACAGTTTTATTATATAAGAGTAAAGATTATTCTATCACTAATTCACAAAGTGATTTTGGAAGCTCTTCAGAGCCCATAGAAACAGAGAACACTATATTTGTGTTTGCGCTCTCACTAAGAACTTTCATCTTTGTAATAAAGCACTCTATTGTTTCAGCTTCAGTTCCTATTATTTTAAGTGTAGAGTCAACTAGAATATCTGTTACATCATAGTTACCTGCACATATTCCACTTATAAAACCAATCAAAGCCTCAGCACCCTTAATCGAATATGAGTCTGTGTCTATCAGTCTAGCTTCGTGTGGGATATCATAAGTAAGCTTTGCACCTTTCTCCATAACAACTACATTGCCTTTTGAGCTCTCAAGAGCTTTGTTTGCGCAGGCGATTAATTTTTTTGTTTTACCGGAGCCTTTTTTACCGATTAATAAACTTACCATAATTCTGCCATCCTTTCAATTTTAAAAATATAATATATTAATAATTATAAATTATATATTTCTCAATAACCACTCTATACTTTTTTATTTAAGTCTAGCCTCAAGAGCAGCTTTTTCTTTCTCAAAACCAGGTTTGCCTAAAAGAGCAAACATATTCTTTTTGTAACTCTCAACACCTGGTTGGTCAAATGGATTTACACCTAGCATATAGCCTGATATAGCACAAGCTTTTTCAAAGAAATAAATAAGCTCGCCTAAGCTCTCTTCAGAGAAATCAGCCACTTTAATTACTATATTTGGTACGCCACCGTCGTTATGGGCTAAAATTGTGCCCTCAAACGCTTTTTTATTTACAAAGTCCATTGTTTTGCCTTGTAAGAAGTTTAACCCGTCTACGTCTTCTGGGTCTAGGCCTATTTCTATTTCGTATTTTGGTTTCTCTACAAGTAAAACTGTCTCAAATAAATGTCTTCTGCCGTCTTGAACATATTGTCCCATAGAGTGTAGGTCTGTTGAGAATACAACTGAAGCTGGGAATAAGCCTTTTTGGTCTTTACCCTCGCTCTCGCCGTATAGCTGTTTAAACCACTCGCTCATCATAGCACAGCATGGCTC
>CAYJEZ010000244.1:0-2332 GCA_964369215.1 uncultured Eubacteriales bacterium | reverse complement strand
TCTTAATTCTTAACTCTGAACTTGCTTCGCATTATGAGCATAACACGAACCCAAATAGATGAATTAGTAAAGAAAAAACAACTTAATTATACGAGAAGTTTTATATGCTTTTGATGAAATCAAAATTGAAATCCGTGATTTCAAAATATAAAACTTCAAATGCGAACCGCAGTTCGCATTATGAGCATAACACGAACCACAAAATATAAAACAACAAACGCAAAACTTGTTCCGTATAAATTGGAGAAAAATTATGTACAGTAAAATTTTTAAATACGTAAAGCATAAATTAAACGATGATGATAATAGTTCTCACTTTGCGTTTAGAACACGCTCAGAGCATATATTAAGAGTTTTTAACTGGGCAAAAAAACTTATTGAAAACTCAGATTTTGATAATAATATAGATAAAGAATCAGTGTTAATTGCGGCGTTATTTCATGATGTTGGATATTCACAGGCTAAAGGTGAGGGGCACGCTACAAAAAGTGCAGAGATGTTTATAGAATATGCGAAAAATGTTGATTTTGATATAAAAAACATTGAATTTATAGAATATTTAATCAATACTCATTCTCAAAAAGACTTATTAAAAACAGATATACCATTAGAACTAGTTGTTTTAATGGAGGCTGACTTGCTAGATGAAACAGGCGCGATATCGATTGTTTGGGATTGTATGATGGAAGGCTCTAAAAAAGAGCAGAGCTTTGAAAAAACTTATGAGCACATTAAAAATTTTACAGCAAAAACAATGTCTGCTAACCCGATGAAAACGGAAATTGCAAAGAAATATTGGTTTGAAAAACAAAAACTAGTTACAGAATTTATACACCAGCTAGAAACCGACTTAATGATAAATTTGTAGTAAAACCGCAAATTTTGCTTACACAAGCACATGCGTATTTACATTATATAAGGATTTGATTTTAATTATGGAGAAACACAATAAATTAGATGTTGCAGCAAAGCTTTTTCCGTCTGTAACAAGCAAAAAAAATTCATATGTGTTTCGTATTTCGATAGTTTTAAAAGAGAGTATAGACCCGCGTTGTTTACAAATTGCGGTAAATATGGCTTATGAAAGATTTGCACTGTTTTTTTTAAGGTTAAGGCGAGGTGTGTTTTGGAACTACTTTGATAAAAATGATATGCATTTTACCGCTTTAAAAGAAACAAATTCACCTTGCGAAAATATATTACCAAATGAAAATAAAGGATATATAATTAAAGTTTTGTATCATCATAATAGAATTTCTGTTGAGGCGTTTCACTCTATTGCAGATGGAAATGGAATTATTGAGTTTCTAAAATCGTTAACCTATTATTATATTTGCATAAAGAATAGGACAATAGATGCCCAAGGTGAAATTTTGCTATATGATGGCATTAATGAGCAGGCTGATGATAGCTATATAGCGCATTTTAGAAAGATAGACGGAAAAATAGTAAAAAAAAGTAAAGTTAAAAGTGCTTTTCTTATAAAAGGAAAAAGATATAAGAAAAAAGGCAACTGTGTAATAAACGGTGTTGCGTCTGTAGATGCACTTAAAAAATATTGTAAAAGTTATGACTGCACTATTACCACTTTGTTGGTTGCAATTATGATATCTGCAATTTATCAATCTAAACAAAAAGCGACAAAAAGTAAAAAACCTATTGTAGTAAGTATTCCAGTCAATCTACGTTCTTTGTTTCCGTCAACAACGCTCAGAAACTTTGCTGGAGTAGTGAATGTAGACTATAAGATGTCTGATGATACAAATTTTGTCACACTTATTACCTCTGTAAAATTGCAACTTAAAGCATTGTTAACTCAAGCTAATTTATCTGGTGACTCTGCAAAAAATGTTCAATTATCAGAGAATATGTTTGTAACGAATACCCCACTGGTATTTAAAAATATGATATTTCCGATAAGCCATACTTTTATTGGAGAGAGAAATAGAACAATAACCATGTCTAATATTGGTAAAATAGATTTACCCGAGGAAATAAAACCCCATGTCGAGCACTTAGAATTTGTGCTTTACCCGACTGAAAAAAGGCCTTTAAACTGCGCTATTTGTTCTTATGAAGATAAGCTGGTAATCAGTTTTACAAAATCAATTACCGACACTCATGTTGTAAGAGAATTTTTTAAAACCTTAATTGATGTTACAAATACAGAAGTTTGTGTTTATTCAAACGGTTGGGGTGAAGAGTATGAAAAAATGTGAGTATAATAATTTATATAATTATGTATGAGATATGGTAATTTACTTTACCACACATAATGAAAGGAATGAGCCTAATATGTATTTTGTTTTTTTGCTGTTATGGATAGTTTTTA
>CAYJEZ010000243.1:0-2339 GCA_964369215.1 uncultured Eubacteriales bacterium | reverse complement strand
AAAAAAGCTTTAATCTATGCGGTTTTTTGCTTGATTTGTGTTAGTTTTTCTTGTTAACTTACTATTATAGTAAATTAACTTAGAAAACACTACAGAAATTAAGTAAAAAAGCTTTAATCTATGCGGTTTTTTGCTTGATTTGTGTTAGTTTTTCTTGTTAACTTACTATTATAGTAAATTAACTTAGAAAACACTACAGAAATTAAGTAAAAAAGCTTTAATCTATGCGGTTTTTTGCTTGATTTGTGTTAGTTTTTCTTGTTAACTTACTATTATATTAATACTTAACAAAGCTTTGCTCACAAACCTAATATTATAGTAATTTTTCTACTCTAAAAACCTCAAACTCATCACCTTTTCCTTTGAGTTTTATCGAGTTACCGAGCGAAGTAAACTTTACCCTGTCCTCAAGCTCTTTTGCAACCGACTCTGTTACTAATATTTCACCAGATGGTGCATTGCTCTCAAGCCTTGAAGCAGTGTTTACAGCGTCACCTATAATAGTGTAATCCATTCTTGTAGAGCTTCCAATATTACCTACTACAACTGTTCCGTAAGCTACGCCTATTCCAAATCCTATTTCGTGCCCAAATTTTTCTTTTATCTGTCTTGTTACCTCACTCATACCCTCTTTCATCTCCATTGCGGTTTTAACAGCTTTATATACAATGTCATTTTGAGGCAGAGGAGCTCCCCAAAAAGCCATGGTGCAGTCGCCAATATATTTATCAAGTGTTCCTCTATTTCTTAAAATGCAATCTGTTGTAAATGTTAAAATCGAGTTTAACATGTCTACAACAGACGTAGCAGAAATTCTGGTAGACAACTCAGTAAAGCCTCTAATGTCAACAAAAAGCACCGCTACAGTCGTTGCATTACCTCCAAGTTTCAATGTTTCAGGGCTACCTGTAAGCAGTTCGTTAACTATCTCAGGGGCTACGTAACGCCTAAAAGTTTGTGACACTTGCTCTCTTTTATAACTCTCTTCAAAGTAATATCTTACAACTGAGTAAATATAAGCACCAAAAATAGCTATTGGCACATATATGATGTTGAGCATGTATCCAAAATCAAACAATACCACACATCCAAAAAACCATACTGCACATGTAAATATACCCACTAAAGCTGCCTTAATTATCCCTATTAAAGGGAACAAATAAAAAGAAAGAAACGAAAGAACAAACAAGTTAATTTTACTTCCTACCTCTGCATGCATTTTGGTATCTCCAGCAAGCAATGCACCAATTGCATTAGCTTGATATTCTACCCCTGCCATATTTGTCGCATGATCAATAGCCGTAATGTACTCATCTTTAAACGAGGTATCATACGGCCCTATTAAAACTATTTTATCTTTAAAAAATTGCGGGTTTGCTGTACCGTTTATGAGCTCTGCTACCGATATTCTATCGCTGTATGCACCCGGTGCAGACTGCTGAACTACATACCACCTATTCTCTGCGTCAAGCGGAGGTGTTTTAGGTGCAGTCATACTCATTTCTTCACAGTATTTTTCTGCAATTACCCTGTTAAACGAAGGAACTATTTCACCTTGCTGAGTTTGTATATCCCATAACGCATGCCTTAAAACCCCGTCGGTGTCAAGCATTGCATTAACATGCCCTTGCATTGTAACCTCTTTTAATTCGTCAAAAGGCTCAATTAAATCCGTTGCAAGGTTTGGGTCTACATAAAAGCTACCACCGGGCAAATTAACTATACCACTTTGTATTGTAGAGTAACTGCTTAATACTACATTGTCAATTTTAGAGAAAGCCTCTACAAGAGCACTGTCGGAGTCGCTATTGCTTGTTGCATCGTATATTATATCTATACCAATAACAGCAGGGCTATTCTCTGGGTCACTGTTTAAGTAACTTACAGCTTGTGCAATTAAACTTCTATCCCATGGCCAAGCCCCAAATTCTTCAAGAGCATAACTGTCTATGCCAATTACCACTATCCTCTCATCTGGTACACCTGCATTTTGATACACACTATCATCAACAACATTTGAAATAGGCAATATTAAATCAGTAGAGCTAATAAGCGTAAAAACAAGTGCACCCAAAAAAGCATAGACTACATTGTAAATATTTTTTTTCATACTAATATGTTATCACCTTTTAATCGTCATCATATTCTTGTTCATCATTCTCTTCATTGTCATTACCGTTATCGTCATCGTCTTGAGGTTCTGGTGGAGGTGCTGTTACAACTGGAGCAGCAGTAGGTATATAGTCGTTATCATTGTCGTTATCGTCATTACTGTCGTTATCGCCATTACTGTCGTTATCGTCATTACTGTCGTTATCGTCATTACTGTCGTTATCGCC
>CAYJEZ010000242.1:0-2410 GCA_964369215.1 uncultured Eubacteriales bacterium | reverse complement strand
GTGTTTTACATCAAACACACAAAATAATAAAATAGGATTTTTGTTTTAAAATATTTACGTTACGAAAGGAAGTTTTACAATGAAATTAGGTATAATTACAGGGGTAGATATAGATAATGTAGAAGAAAAATTTGCCCGTGTTCAAAAAATGGGTTTTAGCACTTGCCAATTAGGCTCTGGCGTATTAAAAGAGGTCGACTATGCTCTTGTAGAAAAAATTAAAGAGGCTTGCGCTAAATATAATGTAACAATAAGTGCTGTAATTGGTGGTTGGTCTGCGCCGGGCTCTTGGGATTTTGTAGATGGTCCTATAACACTTGGAATTGTTCCATCGGCATATCGCTCAAATCGCTTGAATGAGTTAAAAGTGGCAATTGACTTTGCAAGTGCTTTGAATGTACCAGACCTGAACACTCATATAGGTTTTGTGCCAGAAAACTTAAATGACCAAAATTACAAAGAGACAGTGGCCGCTGTTAAATATTTGTGCTATTATGCAAATCATAAAAATGTTTATTTTTGCATGGAGACAGGACAAGAGACACCTATTACCCTTTTAAGATTAATTAAAGATACAGGTGCTGAGAATATCGGCATAAATTTAGACCCAGCAAACCTATTAATGTATGGAAAAGCAAACCCTGTTGATGCGCTAGATATTATAGGAAAATATGTAAGAGGTGTTCATATAAAAGATGGAGACTACCCAACTAACCCGTATGAGCTAGGAGAAGAAAAACCTGTTTCTAAAGGAAGAGTAGATTTTTTTGCCTTTTTAAGCAAATTAAAAGAATACGGCTATGACGGCGCTCTTACTATAGAACGTGAAATAAGCGGATCAAAGCAAGAAGAAGATATTATTTTTGCAAGAGATTATATTAGCGACTTATTGACTAAAATATAAAAGTTTATTAAGATGATAAAGAAAGGATAGCTATAATTATGGACCTAAAAAAATCAGTAATAAATGTAATTCCATACCCTAAAAATGTAAGTGGAACCCTTGAGGAAATAAAGCTTACTGCACAACTTAGTGCAGACCCAACTTTTGCTACGCAAGCTAAAATATTTTCTGGCTACTTTACAACTGTTCATCAGTGTGATTTAGAAGAAGGGGAAAACGGAATAATTGCAATAAAAGATGAAAACCTAGCTGATAATGAGTATGTTTTAGAGGTAAAAGACTTTAAAGTTTACTTAAAAGCATCAAACACATATACAATTTCTTATGCTTTTGCAACTCTTTTACAACTAACAACTAGCAGTGGTGGAGTGTTAAAAGTACCAACTGTTTTAATAGAAGATAATTTTGACAGAGACTATCGAGGTTTAATGGTTGATTTAGCCAGAAAATTTCATCCTTTTTCTTGCTTGCACAAATACATAGACTTGTGTTATTTATATAAAGTAAAATATTTGCATTTAATAGATCATCAAAGTTATACATTTCCGTCGCAGTTTATTAAAGCTTCTGACGACAGATTTTACACTAAAAATCAGCTTAAAGAGCTTGATAAGTATGCCGAGGAGAGATCTGTTATAATTATTCCTGAGTTAGAGCTTCCGGGTCATAGCGCATATTTAATAGAAAATTCAGATGGAAAATTTGGTGCGGCTCCTCACAAGTATACTATTTGTGTTGGAAAAGAAGATATACTTGAAAACTCGTATAAACTTATTGATGAAGTTTCAGATGTTTTTAGTAGAAGTCCGTATATTCATTTAGGCGCAGATGAAGTTGGAATGGACGAGTGTGAAGAGTGTGAAATATGCAAAAATTCTTTAAAAAGAAATAATTTAAGTAGTTTTAGCGAGGCTTATAGCTTTTATGTGGGTAAAATTACAAATTACGTTTTAAGCATTGGAAAACGCCCTATAGTTTGGGAGGGTTTTGGAAAAGAGGGTATGCATTACATCCCAAAAGAGACAATTGTATCAATGTTTGAAACTGCTTATCAAATGCCACAAGATATTATTGACGCAGGCTATGATATTTTGAATACATCTTGGAAACCTCTTTATATTTCTGCAACAAAGTCTTGGCTAGATGTTGATATACATGCATTTTCAATAAATGAGTTTAAAAACTGGATACCGCCTTCAAAAGGTTATAAAGAGGGCCTTACCATAGATATGACAGATAAAATATTAGGCTCACAAATTTGTTGTTGGGAGCGCTCGTATGAAACAGAATTTGATACAGTAATTTCTATAGTACCAGCTTTAAGCGAACGTGTATGGACTATTGAAGATGAGTATGGTTGTTTAGATTATGAAAAAAGAAAAAGAGCCTTAAAAACCTTACTCACAAGATTTTTTGAATGATATAAAATGTTATAAATAATGATAAAAGTTATGGCTTTGTTAACTTAATATGAAAATAATCTTTATATTTCTTTTTCCTCCCCGC
>CAYJEZ010000241.1:0-2410 GCA_964369215.1 uncultured Eubacteriales bacterium | reverse complement strand
CCACAGGTATCAATGCCTTTTTTTAGTATGTGCTCGCTTAGCTTTTCTTTTCCGCCGTCACACATAGAAAAAAGCAGTGGCAATACATTTGCGTGTAAGCTACTATGCGAGCTGGTTTCGCTGTCTACATATAAGCCTGTTTCTTCATTATAAAAAGCTTTATTAAATGAAGTTTTAAGAGTTTGAGATTTATTTTGATATTCTACACCTAAAATATCATTAATTTTTTCATATGCAACTAAAGCACCATAGTAAAAAGCGTTAATTACATTAATAACACCTGGGCCAATTGGTCGGGTTAACTCAAAATCATAATTATCTCTTAGATTAGCAGGCCAGTCAATTAAGTTCCACTTATCGGTGACGTTTTCGACCAAGCCGTCTTCACGCTCGTAATAAGCAAAATCTTCGCAAACGCCCTTTACATAAGGTAGCATTTCACGCAAAAATTCTATGTCGTTATCAAAATTATACATCCACAACACTTGTAACGGGAACTGCAAAGAATAATCTGCAATTTCTTGCATATAAGAAGAGTTTGAAACCGTTAAAATACCTTTTGAAACAAAAGTGGTATTGGCAAAATCTCTTAGAGTTTTTTTCATAAACACAGGGTCATCTGTTAAAATGGTGTTAGCAATTGCGGTAATAGTGCCATCGCCTAAATATTGACCTTTTTCACGAGTAGGGCAATCCATAAGCACTTCTTGCATACCAAACTTAAGTGTATTTGCACATAAATCCCAAATTTTATTTATGTCTTCGTTATCGCTTGGGCAATTTACTTTGGCTTCAAATGGATAATGTCTAACTATGATATTAAAGCTATCAGTATCAAATTCTATTTTGTCAGATATATCTAATTGTATATACCTAAAAGCCTTGTAATCGTATTGATTATACACGCTTTCGCCATCGGCTAAAATAAATTCTTCTTTATAAATACAGTTGCATCTTAAATCATAACGCATAGAGCCGTCGTCTAATAATTCTTCGCCAGACTTAATAATTATAGAACTATTAGGCGCTCCTTTTGCCTTAAATGTAATATAGCCTACTACCTCTTGACCGATATCAATAAAGTATCCGTCTTTGTTTTTGCTTATTAATTCAGGTTTTATTTTATAAATGTCTAATTGTTTTGTAGGTTGCTTATCAAATTTATAATAGCATTTTTCTTTAATAACAGCGTTTTCCCAATAGCTATCATCATAATCGACCTTTTCAAAGCCAACTTCTTTAGCATTTGCGTTATAGCTCTCACAAAAACCTGTATCGTAACCATAATTTTTACCATAAATTGTATAAGCTGTATGGTAACTGGTTTTCCAAGAGGTATCGGTAGCAACAAGGATTTTATCATTTGTTCTAACCTCGCATATTAACATATGTCTAAGGTCACCGCTAACCCAAACACGGTTAATTAAGCCTTGATAATATGTGTGAACAGCAATTGTATTTTCTCCCTCTACCAAATATTCTGTTATGTCTACTTCGTTATAAAAATAACAAAAATTGTAGCTGGGTGCAGGTCCTTGGGTTACAAATTTGCCATTGATATATAGTTTGTAATAGTCATCTGCTGATATGTCGATAGTGGTTTTTTCTATTTTGTCAATATTAAATTTTTTTCTAAATAGTATGTGTTTGTTTTCAAATTTAGGTTCTCGGACTACATCGGACTTTTCTACTTCTTTACAAAATACATTTTTTGGAGCAACTGTCTGAAAAAGTGTGTTTGTAATTATTTTAGCTTTTTTAAAATTCATAGTTAACCTCGTTTCATATAATGCTTTTCCGTGCTTCTAAATATATTGTTATTTTAGTCTATTATCACATTAATTTCAAGAGCAAATAATAGCACTGTAATTATTAAACTTTTATTTTGTTATTTAAAGATATTTTACAAATTAGAAATAAAGGTTTTTGTAAAAATAAGGTATAATTTTAGTGCCAAAATTACAATTGTGCCGAGTTTAAGGACATGACCGGAAATACATTAAAATAATAAATATAGCGGATGTTTTAGTAATGGCTTAGGTTATTGATGGTGAAAAAGATTAATAAATAAATCCTATTGCAGCACCTTTTGTGTTTGATGAATAATTTTTTATATTAAAAAACCACCCATAAGAACGAGTGGTTTTGGTAGAGATAATTGCTACTTATATTATTGCTAAAACAGCCTAGCGCACTGTTTAATTAATTTATTACGTATATAAACTTAACTAAAATAGCACATATAATCTTCCATAGCGTCCATAATATGCTTTACATTTTCCATCGGAACCCCAGGGTACAAACCGTAAACCATCATCATTCCACCCTCTTTTGAAGCGATTTTAGTAACACATTCTTTTATATGCTCGTTAATCTCTTTTTTGCCGCCAAAAACAGTAATATTTTGTCT
>CAYJEZ010000240.1:0-2422 GCA_964369215.1 uncultured Eubacteriales bacterium | reverse complement strand
TCGCAAGTTACAAACCAAGCTTTTTTGTCTGTGTTTACAAAATTCCATAAAGGTAAATACTCTTTATACTCTAAAGCCTTGCCTTTCATCTCCTCTAAAATGTTTGCTTCTTCGCCTAAAATAGTAGCTACTAAAGCTTTAGCCATATAGAAAGTCTCGCCCTCTTTCACTACTTTTACATAGTCTTCATCAGGGTTTACGCAAAGCGCTAAGTTAGAAGGAAGTGTCCAAGGTGTTGTTGTCCAAGCTAAGAAGTAAGCGTCTTCGTTTTTAACTTTAAATTTAACAACAGCAGAGCGCTCTTTTACCATTTTATAGCCCTGAGCAACCTCGTGGCTAGATAAAGGTGTGCCACAACGAGGGCAGTAAGGAACGATTTTAAAGCCTTTGTATAGCAAGTCTTTTTTAAATATCTCTTTTAGTGCCCACCACTCAGACTCGATATAATCGTTGTGGTAAGTTACATAAGGCTCTTCCATGTCTGCCCAAAAGCCTACTATCTCAGAGAACTCTTCCCACATTCCTTTGTATTTCCAAACGCTCTCTTTGCATTTTGAGATAAATGGGTCTAGTCCGTAGTTTTCAATTTGCTCTTTGCCGTTTATTCCTAAAAGCTTCTCTACTTCTATCTCAACTGGCAAGCCGTGGGTGTCCCAACCAGCTTTTCTAGGCACATCATGGCCTTTCATTATTTGATATCTTGGTATTAAGTCTTTAACTGCACGAGTAATAATGTGGCCTGCGTGTGGTTTTCCGTTTGCTGTTGGAGGACCGTCGTAGAAGGTAAAAGTTGGTTTACCTTTGCAGTTCTCTACAGATTTCTCAAATATTTTTTTGTCGCTCCAAAACTTTACAGTCTCAAGCTCTCTCTCAACTACATTTTGAGAGGCGTTTACTTTTTTGTACATAATAATACTCCATTCTGCCGCTGTGCATCGGCATAAAATTTAGTTATAATGTAATACTCTTAAGCACAGCATAAAAAAGATAAGAGTACTATTTATATATTGCATGTTTAGTTATACCAAAACTATGCGATGTGTATATTTTCATATTAGAGCAGTCGCATTAAGGTAAAAACTCAGAAAATTTGTAAGGTAAAAGAGCTTGGTGTCTGAAAATATTTACAATCGAGCATTTTTAAAGTAATTTACAGACAAAGCAAGTCTTGTTTCTACAAGGTATCATCAAACTTCTGTCGCCTTGTAGTTGAAAGCCTAAACATCTTTTTCATTTCTTCTGTATCCTCATTTTTTATATAAGATTTAAGTTTTAAAAGCTTATCTACAAAAATATCTATTTCATCGCACAAAATATCTTTATTTCGGATAAAAAGCTCGCTCCATAAATGCTCGTCAATCTTTGCTATTCTCGTTAAGTCTTTAAAACTGTCGCCACTATATTTTACAAGGTCTTTGCTGTCGTTTGCTACCATTAAGCTAACTGCTATTGCGTGTGTAAGTTGGCTTAAATAAGCTATCATCTTGTCATGTTCTAAGGGCGATAACTTTGAAATAGTGGTAAAACCTAAGGTCTTAGCTAAGTCTATAACCATGTCCTCTGCTTTTTGAGTGTTTTTCTCGGTCGGAACTAAAATAAGATTTGCGTTTTTAAAAATAGAGCAGTCCGCGTTTGTTACACCCAATGTCTCTTTGCCACGCATAGGATGCGATGAATAAAACTCTATACCGAAAGGCTCAAGTAGCACCTGAACCTCGTTTATAACGCCTAGTTTTACTCCGCATACATCTGTAATAACTGCATTTTTGCTTAATAAATGAGCATTGTTTTCTACCCACTGTATTAAAGCCTTAGGGTAAAGGCACAAAACTACTATATCACTAACAGCTAAAAAATCTCCATAGTCAGTGGTTTTTCCTTGTTTAATATAAGAATTTTTTACTGCAAAGTCTATGCTATCTTCATTTATATCTATACCAAAAACAGTATTGCCTACATTTGTAAGCCCTTGTGCGTAGCTGCCACCTAAAAGTCCAACGCCTACTATAGTAATTGTTTTATTTTGCATTTAAAAGTTTGCCTTTCATTAATGTGTAACTGTTATATTTTTCAACAATTACCTAAAAATTATGATAATTTTTGAGTGAAAAAAGATTAGATTGATTTTTGAAAATAAATATAATATTCGATAATTCTGAACTAAAAAAGCCTCGCCCATAAGGACGAAGCTTTAACTTCATAAACCACCCTACATACAATCATATGCGTTTCTTATAACGGTGAAACTCCGTCGAAGGTTACTTATAGTTAATTAACTTAGAAAACACTACAGAAATTAAGTGAAAAAGCTTTGACTTGTATGGTTTTTTGCTTAATTTGTGTTAGTTTTTCTTGTTAATTTACTATTATAGTTAATTAACTTAGAAAACACTACAGAAATTAAGTGAAAAAGCTAAAAGTC
>CAYJEZ010000239.1:0-2426 GCA_964369215.1 uncultured Eubacteriales bacterium | reverse complement strand
TTTTGCTTAAATATTGAAGTAAAATATAGTAATTGCTATACAATATATTTACTTCTATACTCTTTCGGAGTTAAGTTCTCTTGATTTTTGAATTTTCTAATAAAATTAGAGGTGTCTGTGTAGCCCACCATTGTAACAATTTCGCTTACTTTATAATCTGTCTCTCTTAAAAGAAGTTTTGCCTTCTCGGTTCGCAGTAGTGAAATATAGGTGCTAAACTTGTTTCCAGTTTCTTCATACACAATTTTACCTATCGCATGAGGGCTAATTGAGAATTTTTTCGAGACAAAATCTAAAGACATATCAAAGTTGCTGTAATTGTCTATTATATACTCTAAAACTAGGTTTCTAATATGTGTCTGCGACAAGTGATGTTTTGACTTAACATGGTTACACACTTCGTTTATTAAATCAATCATGTAATTCTCACAGTCGTTAATATAATAGTTTTCTTCTATGCTATATAAAATATGACTGCTATCTACGTCAATATCTTGTGAAGTGGCATGCCTAATAATATCCCAAGCTATTTCTAATAAAATTAGTTTTGTGGTGTTTAATGTATTTTTTGTTTTTAGCTCATTCATTATGTAATTGAAAATAATATTAGCTTCTTTATTATCTCCTTTTTTTATAGCAGATAGAAGCTTTTTCATGTCTTGCAATGGGTAAACAGGCGCTTCGTTTATTTCAATATTAGGTATACAACATTTATTGTTTGCTTCGTCAATTGGCTTTATTGCCGAAAGTGCCTGAATGTAAGATAAATGACATTCAGAGAGATTTTCGCAAGTTCCACCTATTCCGACTGCAATATCTGTGCCAATTTTACATCTTAGCAAATGCGTTACTTCTGAAATAACGTCAATAAGTTTATGTTCGTCTTCATAATTGCATAAAATAGAAATAATATTCTTTCTCCCAGGTGGTCTTAATGCATACAAGTCTGCATAATCAACAGTAATGCTCTCAACTAAGCTAATGCTGTTTGTCATGTCTATACATATTGGTTTTAAACATATTACAAACGCAATAAAATGTGAGTGTTTAAACTTTACTTGTGCGTATTCAGAAAACCGAACAAGCTCACTTTCGCTTTTTTCATACATCAAAATATACTCTAAGTATTTGTTGTATATTAATGGCTGGGTATGTCTTATTTTAGAGTTTAAAAATTTCACATCGCTAACTACATGATTTAAGCACTCATATTCATTAGAGTACTTATATCCATTGTCATGCAGTTTTTCTATTATGCTGTTTAAAGGTTTGTAAAAATGTACACACAAAGCTAAAGAAAGTACAACTGAAAGACTTAGTGCGATGAAAAACATTACTATATAGTCTAAAAAAAGTTTATCCATAGGCTTGCTAAACTCAGAGGTTTCAATTAAAAGGCCATAATTTAAGCCAGATATTTCAGAAGAAACCTGTGTGCTTACAAAATCAATTCCGTTTATCATAAAATGGGTTTTGCCTAAACTACGGTTACTAGCGACCTCTTTAAAAGTATCATTGCATATTAGCTCTAAGTCAGTGCTACCTAGTTTTCCTTCATATATTAAGTCGTTGTGTGGGTCGTTAATAAAGAAAATAGAGTTAATTTCTCCAAGCAAAGAGTGGATAATTTGTTCAATATGGGTATGAGAGTAAATAAAGCCTACTACAAATCTATCCCCAGTTAATTCTGAATTTAAAGAATGCATGAAACAATATTTGCCAGAATAATTACCTTGCTCACTATAAGAGGTTAAAGGTATTACTTTACTGCTTGTTGCTGTATGAAGTTCTGTGTAAAACCCTGTCATTGTCATATCGTAATGTGTGCTTACAATATTTTCAAACTCGTTATACTTTAAGTTTTCTCCATTGTAAAGTATGCTATTTTGTTTTAGTGAGTAAACAAAAACATCTGGTGTAGGCGATACAGTGGTAGAGAAATCGGTAGATAATTTTTTAGTTACCTGGCTGTTAATGTATTCAAGCGAGGGCTCTTCTTGCTCGCTAGATATATCGTTTACCAAAGAATCAAAAAGAGTAGAGAGGTAATCTGTTTTCTCTTTAATTTGATTTACCGAGTATATATAGCTCGAATAAATTTGAGACTCATATTCTACTTTTGAGTTGTAAAAAGAAAAAAACAGCACCACTGAAACGGGTATAACACTTGCGAAAATAAAGGTGTATAAAAGCTTCTTTTTTGCATATAATCTATAGTTTTTCAATATTTGTCCTCCTTAATTCGCTGTAGCTTAAAGCTCATATAGCAGTCTAAATATTAACAATTAATTAATTGTAATAGGGATATTATATCAGATTAATATATAAAATGCAAATAAAAAAATATTTTTTTGTATATTTTAATTAATTATGGACTTTATCACCGAACTGTTACGTTGATGAATAACAAAGAAAAAGCTACATAT
>CAYJEZ010000238.1:0-2462 GCA_964369215.1 uncultured Eubacteriales bacterium | reverse complement strand
GAAGAAGCGCAAGCACTTGAATTCCCCTTGCGTTTCTCATAAAATGGTGCATTTCATCAATAATTACATAGCGTAAATCTCCAAAAAGCTTAAGGCAAGTGCCTTTTTTATTCATAAGCATACTCTCTAAAGACTCTGGCGTTATTTGCAAAATACCTTTTGGGTTTTTTAAAAGTGCCTTTTTTTTAGACTGTGAAGCGTCGCCGTGCCACTTACACACAGGTATATTCTCTTGCTCAATTAAAGACTCTAACCTTATAAATTGGTCGTTAATAAGCGCTTTTAATGGGCTTATGTAAAGAACCCCCACTGTAGATGAGGGGTTCTCGTACAAATCTGTTAAAACAGGCAAAAACGCAGCCTCGGTTTTTCCAGAGGCAGTACCAGAACTTAAAAGCAAATTGCTGTCGCTATCTAAAATTGCCTCTATAGCCGCTACTTGTATTTCTCTAAGCTCTGTCCAATTGTTGTAGTAAATAAAATCTTGAATAAAAGGCGCAAGCCTATAAAAAGCGTTCATACTCTCCCCCATTTCTACATTAGTCGCACTGTTATATAACTACTTATTATCATCATTCACAACATTATCCCATATCGGTTTAAAATGTTCCCACTCTTCAAAAACTTGCTCTTTTGTTCTCTCTTTGTTGCACGCTATAGTTATAACTCTAAAGGCAACTGCATTTTTTATATATTCTATGTAGTGCTCGTAAGGCTGTAACAGTTTCAAACAATCCATATCTGCTCCACCCCAAGCAATGCTGTCGCAAACAATAATGCTATCGGCATATTCTACAGGAGAAATTGAAGGCGAGAAGTCAAAAACTACAGGAAATCTATTTTCATCTAGCGCAACATTTCCACCAAAGTCTGAATGTATCAGCTGACATTTTACATCTATTTCTTTTAAATTAGATAATATGTATTTGCATATCGCCTCTACCTCATCGCCTTTGTCTGTACTAAATTTTTCGCCGTGCCATAAAATATCATTTGCCATTAACCAAGGGTCGTCTATTTTATTAGGCAATTTTTTTATGTCAATTTTACTTAAGTCTTCGTGAATAAGTTTTGACACCTCAAGCACTTTGCTCATAGGTAATTCTTCGTCAAACATTTCAATATACTCAGTTGCTCCAAACCCATTCTCTACATAAGAGCCATTTACAGACTTTAAATGCCTTGTAATTCTGTAACCTGTAGGGCTTAATGAGTTCCAAAGCTCAGACGAGGCGATATAAACCTCTTTATTATAAACCGGTTTAAAAACCGCCTTATCTACCTTTACTGAAATGCCTTGACCCCCGTCTAAAGGCTGTTGTTCACCATAAAACCCAAACAAATCACTAATCTTCTTATCCATATTCCTCGAGCCTTTCTGCATAAATAACTATTTTAGTAAATTTATGCTATATCTCAAACGCTACAAAATCGCTGTGCAGTTGCTCGTCGCTAAGCCCACCTTTAGCCATTTCAAAGCTGTTATTTCCTAAAATATCTTTAACAGACCTCTGTGGGTTTTGGTGCACTATTCCAACAAGCTCTATAAAATCTCTAATTATCTCACGTGGGGTAATGTGAGTCTCTGCCCCTACTCTGTTGTACTCAACCTCTAAAAAATACACCAAATCGTCGTGCTCTAAAGTGCTGTTATAAGAGTAAAGCATAGCGTGCATGTTTCTAAGTTTCTCAATTAACACATACATCTCCTCTTGGTTAAGCATTTGAAGGCTTATTATAGGTGCAGACAAATCTTTAACTTCATCGGTAGAAAAATGACCGCCAGATAGCCTAGACCTTAATGCCTCGTAAGAGTAAATACCCTTGTATCTATCTTCTACACACTGCGGAGTACACCCCATTAAAAACCCTATATGCTTTGCCTTGCCCTGTAAAACATCGTTATACATTGTTAAAATTTTCTCATAATTATTTGCCCTAGTTACTGAGTGAGGAATTTTAAATATATTAACAAGCTCATCTACCATTATTAAAAGGCCTTTATAACCGGCACTAACCATAAACTCTGCAAATATTTTAAGAAAGTCATACCATGTTTCGTCAGTGACTATCATGTTTATAGAGAGCTCTTCTTTAGACTCTCTTTTGCTTGTATACTCTCCTCTAAACCACTTTAAAACCTTAGATTTCAAGTTGCTGTCGTCCTCTTTATATGCCTTGTGGTAGGCAATAATAGCCTTTGCAAATTCAAAGCCGTTAACCATGCTCTCTAGCTCGTTTGTAACTACAAAAATTTGCCTAGTTACCTCTTCTTCAAACTCCTCGCTGTTAGTATCAAAGCTTTGTGCCGCTTTTGCATAAATGCCCGATACCCATTTCTCTATTATTAATGGAAGAGCAGCGCCGTCAGGCTTTGATTTAACCGACATATTTCTTATAAGCTCTTTATATGTTGCAAGACCTTGACCTTTAGTGCCTGAAAATCTTCTCTCAGGAGATAA
>CAYJEZ010000237.1:0-2464 GCA_964369215.1 uncultured Eubacteriales bacterium | reverse complement strand
AATATTTTAAAACAAAAATCCTATTTTATTATTTTGTGTGTTTGATGTAAAACACTTATTAATCATACTATATATGTAATAGTATCTCTTAAAAAAGTCTAGGCTCGAAAGCGTTTTGTTATGGGTCCAAACACTCTCGCTAAATCCAGAGAGGCTATTTTTAACTATATCAAACTCGCCCTCGTAAGTATTCTCCCAAGAGCAATACATGGCACCCATTAAATTATTGGTGTTATCTAGTTTAATAGCTTTTTTATACGCTTTAGAGTGACTGTGCCAATGATCAAACTCTGTTATATTCCAGTCGTAAACATCTACATTAGGCCACGAGAGCTTAGGTGTTATATATAGTGGTTTAAAACTTGTGTTAATAATTGTATAGCCGTCTTCTATTAAATGATGAGGCATATTATAAGCGCACACAAAAACCTCTACTATTGTTTTTTTAGAGATATATTTCTCGCCCTCTCTTGGAAAGCCCTCCCATACTATAGGAGTTCTTCCGTTTTCAAGAACCATATCAGTAGCCTTACCAACAAAAATTGAGTATAGTTCTTTCATTGATGAAAGAGAGTTTTCTTTTAAATATTTTTTGCAGCACTCGCAAGCCTCCCATTCGCTAGTATCCACTTCATCTGCACCAACGTGAATGTAAGGAGAGTTTGGAAACATTTCGCAAACTTCTGAAATTAAGGTTTTTAAAGTTGAAAGGGTACTATCGTTAGCTAAACACATAGTGTATTTATGGTCTTTACTTGCAAAAAGGCCATCTCCATTTTTAACTAAGTAGCTTGCATGACCCGGAATTTCGATCTCGGGAATAATTGTAACGCCTGCTTTGTATGCAATTTTATTAAGCTCTTCTATTTCTTTAAAGCTGTAATGAAAGCCTTTGTTGTTTTTTATAGGCTCTATTTTACTTGATGGTAAAGTGTAACTTTGATCATCTGTAAAATGAAAATGCAAGTAGTTTAGCTTAAATAAAAAGCAAAGGTCGACAAAGCTTTTTAGGGTTTCAAAGGGGTGGCTTCTTCTTGCCACATCTATCATAAGCCCCCTATACTCAGAATCAGGGTAGTCGTGTATTTCTATTTTTGGTATATACATTCTATCGTCTTCATATCTAATTAATTGAAGCAAAGTGGATAAAGCGTGAGAAAACCCACTTTTATCATTAAATGTAATAGTAATTTTTTTATCTGATAATATTATATATTCGCCTATTTTTAGCGAGGTATCTATGTTTATGTCAATAGCGTTTTCGTCTTCGCAAGCATAAAATTCTTTTGCAAAAAGCTTAAATGTAAAGCTTGAAAATACAGATATTATGTTATCAAGCTCTTGTGTTATGCCATTTTTATTAATATAAGGATAAACAGTTACTTTTGTATCTTTAGTATAAGATAAATTCTTAGGATAAGGGATTAAATCAAGTTCGGTTGTAATTAGATCTGACATATCTAAAATCACGTAAAAAACGCTTTTCCTCCTAAATTTGTTATATTATAACTATTCCCCCGCTAATGCGAGGGAATAGTATGTACATATTAAAATTTCAATTACTCAGCAATTGCTCTTGCATATGCAGCTTGATAAATCTCAATATATCTTTCAAGACCATATGAGTTAGCATCTGCTATGTATTGATCCCAAGTCTCTTCAACGCCACCATTAACAAACCAGTTTGCTATTGCTTCGTTTCTATGAGCATCAATATCAGTTTTTATAATAGAAAGTTCCTCGTTCTCTTCTTCAGTAAAAACTATTAGCGGGAACACAGTGTTAGGGTCTATATCATCTACATAAACAGCATCGATATTTAACTTGTTAAGTGAGTGATAAGGAGTTTCAACATATAGATTCTCCATAGCTGATCTTGGAACATACATAGGCATAGCTCCATTAGCAGAATTTTTGTACGCCCATGTGTCTGCATCAACACCCTCAGGAGGCTCTACCATAAGAAGTTGGCCATCAACTAATTCATGACGAGTACCTATAGGTCCATCTTGAATTTGAAGAGCTATCATAGGATCTGCAGAAATAATTTCAGCAAATTTGATGAAATCAACATTGTACTCGCCGTCTGCTGGTAGTACGAAAGCTGCAGAAGCTTGGCTCATGCTGTTTGTTCCTGTAACTGCGTGGTCACCGTTAGGGCCTGTAAGTTGAGGAATAGCAGCGTACTCATCTTGGTACTCTGGGTTAATTGGGTCTTTAATCCAGCTATTTGTAACACCAACAGTAGGAATTTCGGTACCTAAATAAGCTGATCTCTCGGTCCATGTATCTGTAGCCATAGACTCAGGAGCTAGTCCACGCTCTCTTAAGCTTGAAGACCAGATAACATAGTCTTTCCACTCGTCTGTTGTAGCTGTATATTTAACTGTATCTCCCTCAATTACGAAATATGGGTGGCTCCAAGAAGAAACTGCACCGAATGCACCCTCATAAGCTCTTAAAG
>CAYJEZ010000236.1:876-2474 GCA_964369215.1 uncultured Eubacteriales bacterium | reverse complement strand
AAACCAATTCAAAAATCATCAAAGAAATGCTTGCAAAAACTTTCGTAAATGGATTTTGTAAGCAGAGATTTGCTTTGATTTTGTAGTGGTTTGACTATATATTAATTTACATTTGCAAAATAGCTCTTATTATTTCTATTAGTTTTTCAAAAAGTGGCAATGCAATTAGCACACAAGCAAATTTTGAACATAAATCAACAGTAAACGATAAACCTTTTTCACCTGCATCATCACATATAGAACCACATATTTTAGCAAATATATTTATCCCTAATATCTTAAGAACAACATCTAAATATACATCTTCAAAACCTTCTAAAACACTAATATTATTTATAATTTCTTGTACTATTTCAAGCCCTGCTATAAATAATACAGCAATAGCTGCAATACTTAGTGAAAGCCCTAGTTCTTTACTTTTACTTTTTACAATTGCGCCGAAAATACAAGCAAATACAGCAACAGAACCTAAAATGTAAATGTTCATAAAGAGAACACCGTCATTATTGTGTCAAATAGCTCGCTTATTTCAGTAACTATCATAGTCATAACTACAACTAGTGCTGCTAAAGTCATCATCATAGCTTGCTCTTCTCTTCCGGAGCGAACTAACAATTGGTTTAACACTGCGACTACAATGCCAATAGCCGCTATTCTAAATATTAAATCCACGTCCATTTTGATAATCTTCCTTTCAAATATGCTATGATTTATACTTTTGTATAGTCATACTATTTTAAAATTATTAAAGAAACGCTTACACAATTTGTAATTAAACCAATACAAGTGCTACTGCAATACCTAAAAAAGCGTAAAATATTATATTTACTCTTCCTTTTTCTAATAAAAGTATCTCTTGCATTTCAATTTTTTCCTGTAATTCATTAATATGTATATTAATATGCTCTACTTGTTTTTCTACATTATATCTACCCAAATTATTCATAAACAATTTTGCAAACAACCTATCTTCTTTGTCTGTAAAATACTCAACACACGCATTTTCATAAGCGTTGGGTAGTTTCATTTTTAACAAATAAAATTGAATGCAGTTTGAGAATTCATTGTTACAACCACCAATAATTTCTTCTATAGCCCGCGAGGCAAAACTGATTTCAGTTTCTAATTTAAGTAAAAAGTTTCTATATACTTTCAAGCTTTCTACGCGTCTTTTAACTACCAAAGTTTTGTAAATTCCTATATACATTATTGCGCCCATTATTAATATTGACCCTACTGTTTTCAAGTAAATCACTAGCCCTCCATATTTTTTTAATCTTACACGGCATGTCTCTTTTTTCTAGCTGTATTATATATTTAAATGCATATGTCTCAATAAGTTCTTTTATTAATGGTCTTTTTCCTTTTATCATGTCCCCATGAACTGTAGCAATAAGAGAAACCCCTGAACTAGCACAACTTCTAACACTCTCTATATCACTATCTTCTAGCTCATCACAAATAATTATTTGTGCACCTAGGTTTCGTATTGCATGACTTATTCCATCTTTTTTAGGGTAAGCACATAACACAGTATTACTAAAGTTTTGTGAACCTACCATTAACTCATGTCTCTCGTCAAGCACAACTAACCGCTT
>CAYJEZ010000236.1:0-866 GCA_964369215.1 uncultured Eubacteriales bacterium | reverse complement strand
TTGTTATTAAGTCTAACAATCAAGTCTTTAAGTATTGTAGTTTTTCCGCAAGAAGGTTCGCCCACTATTAATACACCATCCAAAAATGATGGTATGTTTTCATATAGCTCTTTTGCGCTATCTTTAATAAGTCTAGCCACTCTTATAGTTAATGAATTAATATCTTTAATATTTTCAATTGTTGTTCCTTTTTTTACAGCAGTTCCAGCAATGCCAACCCTATATTTACCTTTTGCACATATAAACCCTTTTTTAATTTCTTCAATATGTTTATAAACAGAGTACTCACATAATGTATAAATAAGATCTTCCATTGTTTTTTTATTTGTCACTTCATTAGTATTAAGCTTATATTCAATATCATTTACATATACTTTAGGAACACTGCCCACCGATATATAAACATCAGTAACCTTGTCCTTAACATGTAATGGTAATGACATAATTTCAATTGTGTATGGATATATAAGTTTTGCTATATTATCAATTTCATTCACTTTAGTTCCTCCTTTGTAACTTATTACACTTATTTTTCTTTTATTTGTTATTATTTGTTATTGATATATATGGACAAGTGCAAAAAAATAGAACATTTCATTAGAACCATTTAAATTTTCTATTGCGAGTATTAATTTATTATGTTAAACTATAGCTACAATAATAGGTATGCTAGCATCTGCTTTTACGAAAAAAATTGTGTTTGCATGCACAATATTTCTATGCAAGTTGGCAAAAAACAACACAAATTAGAGCTTACAATAAAGAGGAGTTTTGTATGAACACGAATAAAGATTTAAGTTGGATCTTTAATACCGTTTCAAATTCTTATGATAAAATGAGACCTGGGTATCCTGAAGAGCTATATA
>CAYJEZ010000235.1:0-2521 GCA_964369215.1 uncultured Eubacteriales bacterium | reverse complement strand
TATGAAAAAATTTTTAATTTGGCTTAATAATGTCCCAATTCAAAGGAAATTTATACCTTTGCTGTGGTTTATTATTATAAGCGTTACTTTTATAAGTGCGTTCTCATTCTTCTCTGTTGTTGCTGTTAATCAGTCATCTGAGAATATTATTGATGTAAATGTTAGAAAAAAAGAGCAATTAAGCTTAATAATTAGAAAAATGTATGTTTGTCGTGTTTTGGGTAGAGATATTTTACTGCAAGAAGACGAAGATATAAGAAGCGACTTATACGAGCAGTATATAGTTGCTTTTGATGAGCTTGATACTAAAATGGACGATTTCTCAAAGCTGTTACACG
The DNA here is from genome assembly GCA_964369215.1 of uncultured Eubacteriales bacterium. Lineage (GTDB taxonomy): Bacteria > Bacillota > Clostridia > Oscillospirales > Acutalibacteraceae > SIG603. The sequence continues at coordinate 2,183 of CAYJEZ010000235.1, read as the reverse complement.
GCGCTCATCATGCAGAGTTTGAGACTATTATAGAAGAAAAAAACGTGTATAAAGAGAGCATGATATTATCGGCAGATATACGTATGAGCGGTGGAGCTTATGAAGATGCACTTTATGCCCTACAAGTTGTAACCCCAATTGCCAACGAGTTTTTTGGCAGTATAGATGATTTCTCACTTGAAGAAGAAAGGCTACTTAACGAGGCGCTAGCACATAATGATGATTTGGTTTTATCTATTTTAATTTCTGGTGCAATAGTAAACCTACTTTTAATAGTTGCTGTAATTTTATTTATTAAGTTCTTCTCAACAAACATGAGCTCTAGCTTAGTAAAGCTTGAGAAAGCAATGTCTAAAATAGCAGATACCGGAAATATGAAAATAGAAATTCCGAGCGAGCTTTACTCTAAAGATGAAGTAGGCCGAATTGCAAGCGTTGCAAATAAAATGAAAACACTTCTTTTAGAGTACTCGTTTAATGATACCTTAACAAGCGGACTTAACACAAAGGCTTATCACGAAGAGCTTAACGATATTTTCGTTGAAGAGACACAAAGCAAAGACCTTTGGTGTATTATTGCAGATATGAACAACCTAAAACTTATTAACGATGTTTTAGGCCATATGGAGGGCGATAATGCTATTAGAAACTCTTATTATTGTTTAAACGAGAACTTTAAAGTGTTTGGAAAAACATTTAGGGTTGGCGGAGATGAATTTGTAAGCTTAGTTAAAGGTTGCACTAATAACGAAATAGAAAGTGCCATAGCTACGGTTGCTAGCCAAATAGATAAATTAAACACTAATGCAGATAACAAATTCTCTTTAGCTTTTGGATTTGATAGATTTACGGGAAAAACAATGGCTGAGTATAATGAGTTTTTTAAAAGTGTAGATAAAAAGATGTATGAACACAAAATAGCAAGTAAGCAATCTAGATTAAATGCCAGAGTAGTAGAGCCTTTAGATAAAGATTTGTTGTAAATTAAACTAAAATTAATAAAAATCAGTACCTATTGTCACAATGTTGAAGTAGTGCTGATTTTTATTTTAAAGATTATTTATTATACATAAATAATTAGTATTGACAATACAGCACTAATCTGATATAATACTTAAGCCGCATATTGTAGGTTTAATAATGCTGTTTAAATAAAAAGCAGAAAAAATCAACGGTTTTTATGCCTTTTATTAAGTATTAAAACAAGTGATTTATCCACCTAACAGTAGCGAGACTTTATAGAAAAGGCAGGCTAATATATGTTTGCAATTATTGAAACAGGCGGAAAACAATACAAAGTAAAATACGGAGACGAGATTTACGTAGAGAAAATTGATGCTGAAGAGAATTCTACAGTTACATTTCCGGTAGTAGCTATTTTTGGCGAAGACGGAACTAAAATTGGTAACCCTTACGTTGAGGGCGCATCAGTTACAGCTAAATTAGTAAAAACAGGCAAAGGCAAAAAAATTACTGTTTTCACTTACAAAGCTAAAAAAGGCTCAAAAAGAAAAATGGGTCACAGACAACCATATTCAAAAGTGCAAATCGAGGCAGTTAACGCTTAATGATTTACATTGACTTCCTTTTAGACAAAAATAATAAGGAAACCATAGGTTTTCGTGCAGCAGGACATGCGCAGCACGGCGACACAGGAAATGATATAGTTTGTGCAGCAGTTTCTTCAGCGCTTTACATGGCAGTAAACACAGCTACCGAGGTTATAGGTATTAAACCATTAGCTTTAAATGTAGATGATGACGGAATGATGTTTTTTAGACTAGAATTAAACGACACATTAAAATGTAAAGATATTTTGAGGGGACTAAAAATTCATTTAATAGGTTTAGAAGAACAATATCCTGTAAACTTACAGGTAAACGATATGGAGGTATAATAATGCTTAATATTAATATTCAATTATTTGCTCATAAAAAAGGTGTTGGTTCTACAAAAAACGGACGTGACTCAGAGTCAAAAAGACTTGGCGTTAAAAGAGCAGACGGACAATTCGTTTTAGCTGGTAACATTTTAGTTACACAACGTGGAACACATATTCATCCGGGCAACAATGTTGGTAGAGGATCAAACGACTCTTTATTTGCTTTAGTAGATGGTAAAGTAAAATTTGAGCGTATGGGACGTGACCGCAAAAAAGTTAGCGTTTACGCAGAGGCTTAATT
>CAYJEZ010000234.1:0-2521 GCA_964369215.1 uncultured Eubacteriales bacterium | reverse complement strand
CGTCACTGCTTTTTAAGCTGTTATATTTCTATTTTAAATTCAAGAGTAGTTAAATCTACATCAAGAGATATTTTATGCTCACCATTTTTCCAAGCAAGAACAAATCTGTTTTCAGTAATTTGAGAACTAAAATCAGAATCAAATCCAAAAGCTTTATGAGTGTTTCTAAGCTTAATAAGCTCAATTTGCTTCATATCTATTTTAGTATGTAAGTCAGATAAATCAATGTTTGTACGGTTTATCTCTTTGTGTCCACCAGCACCAGCTTTTTTTACTGCTTCGTGGTCGTTTTTGCCACAGTATAAGTCTAAATACCAAATTTGAGGTTTTCCAGGCATAAAAAGTTGAATCGCTCTTGCTAGGTGCATTTTTTTAATGTCTTCACCCAGTGCACTAAAATATGTGGCATTAACTTGATAATACATATTTTTTTGTCCGTGAAGCTCTTTAACATATCCACCCCTTGATACAATAAGCTCTATAAGATTTTGTATATCATTTTCTTCTAATAGCCCTTTTAAATCAAGCAGTGGTATGCCGTCATGACAACCTAACATGTTAACTGTTCTCATGCCTTTTTGCATAATCTCATTTGCCCATTTTATTAGGGTTTTTGGGTTTTTGTTTTCAATAGCCTCAATAATGAGCCCTGGCATAAAAAAGTCATAGGTCATATAGCCTTTATCATGCAATGTTTCGTGTATCTTCTCGCCATAAGTAGCGTGAATTTCAGGCAATAAACTAAGCTCGTATTTCTCAGCTAAGTTTGATACCTTGCTAAGAGCTTCCCAAGTGTCAGGGTCGTTTAAAAAGTTTCTTTTGCCAACCTCTTTAGGAGCATAGGCAAAAGCATCTAAACGTACTATTTTTGCGCCGTACTCATAAAAAGTTTTTAGCACCTCATCATAAAACTCCCACACAAGAGGTGACTTAATATTTAAGTCCATCTGTCCCAAATATCTCATACCTTGCTCAAGTTCTTTAATAATAACAGCACTGTTATAGCCCATAAAGTCAATTTCATTAGGTTTTTTGCCGTTATTAAGTTCACATTTAATATGCTCTGCAAGTTTTTGAGCAGAGCCGTACTGAATATTTAAAAGCTCCATTAAATCTTGAGTGTCTAACTCTTTATACTTAATCTCTTGATAAAAAGTATTCCAGTAAGGCACATTTGTTCCATCTGGCATTTTTACCATTAGTATAGGTAGACCCTCTTTTCTAAAAAACATATCTTTAATAAGATCTTTATTAGGCTCTATATAACCTTTGTCGTTAAGCTTGCCATTGCCTTTCCAAAACTCATTCCAGTTTATAAAAAAATCTTTGTAGTTCGAGCTCTCTCCGTTTTTAAGCAAATCTTTAAACTGAGGTGACAAAACAGACAAGTGGTTTAATATAAAATCAAGCTTTAAATTAATGCCCAAAGCTTTAATTTGCTCTATGTCTTCTTTATTTACAAGCTCTTCATTAAGATTGTAATCTATAACAGAAAATCCTCTGTCAAGGTCGGTATTAAACATACTAGGTAAAATATAAAAAGACTCAAAAACATTCTCTAACTTAGGGTTTGACAATAAATTTACAGCATTTTCTAAATTTCCACCTAGGCTGTCTGGGTAGGCGTTAAGCATAGCCCCATTTGTAATTATTTTATCCATATTAAACCTCTCTTAACTTTTTAAATTCTTCATAGCTTAAAATCTCACCCTCGTAAGAGAGTATAATTTTTGCGTTTTTAACTTGAGAGTAAAGTAAATCTTGCTCTACAGAGAGAACTAGCTCAATAAAAGGGTTATCAATCTCTTCTGCCCTTCTGTTTCTTTCTCTTCTTCTGCTCTCTGTCTGCTCAAACGAGCTATCAAGATAAACTGAAACATCAATATTTTTCATTTCGTCGCTATTCGAGTGTGTCCACTCTAATATTAGAACATCGACAGCACTCACATTTACTTCATCGTACCAAAGCGAGGTTTCATCGTTGCCCATATGCTTAACAAAAATATTATTGTTTCCATTTTTAAAGTTAAGAAGCATTTCATTTGCTTCGTCAAAATCTTGCTCAGGACTTTTACCAAGATAGCTTGAAAGTCCTTGTCGTCCGCCACTTAAATAATGTTTATACCAAGGGTGTTCATCTGTATTTTTAGCACTTGCGTCGTCATTAGCTAGCTGTATTTTTTGAATAATATCAAAACGTTCTTTTTTATATTCGCCTTGCATAATCATATTTTTAAGCGCAGCTTTTCTAAACACATTTAAACGCTCTGCATCATTATATGTAGGAATTCGTCGTGGGTAGTTATCTCCGTTTACAATAATTGTAGATACTTTGTTTATATTAAAAATATGCTGTAAAAGCAGAGCGGTGCTAGATTTCCCTGAGCCTGAGCCACCACTTATAGATATAACTATTTTATTCTTATCTTTAATTTGCTTTAATATTTGTTGAAATAAAACATTGGTTTTATTTATTTGCTCGCAATGAAAAGCAATGTTTTCTTCTTTAAGATTTTCTTCA
>CAYJEZ010000233.1:0-2533 GCA_964369215.1 uncultured Eubacteriales bacterium | reverse complement strand
AGAGAAGAAGTAGAGAAAAACAACATTATTACAGCTGTTGGTTTTCAGTGCAGATACGACAACATAAACGAAGCAGCTAAAGAGTATTTAGCAAACAATAAAATTGTTACAATCAACGCTTCAAGGGTTGGTGGTATTCCTGAGGTTGAGTGGTGGAGAAATAAAGAGCTATCAGGCGGACAACTTGTTGAGCAAGCTATTCACCAACTTGATATTTTAAGATACCTTTGCGGTGATATTACAGAAGTTTACACTGTTAACCAAACAGGTTTTGCTGATGTTAGCGATTTTCCAGGTTACGATACAGATGATTTAAGCTTATCAATATTTAAGTTTGAAAATGGCGTAACTTGCTCATTTATGTGTGCTTGCTACTCACAAAGCGGACATTCTTGGGAGAGCAAAATGACTTTTGGCAGTGCAAAAACAAGAATGGACTACAACCTTTGTGCTAAAGTTACTGTTTATGGCGGTGAGGAGAAAGCCTCTACAGAGACTGTTAAAGGCGACGGAACTCAAGGCAACATAGAGGGTGGAGGAAACGTTACAAAATCGAATGTAGACTTTGGCCTAATTTGTGACGAAACCTTTATCAAGGCTGTTATTAACAACGACCCATCTGCTATTAAAACTAACTATGCAGAGGGCTTAAAATCTGTTGCTGTTGGCTTAGCTACAAATGAGTCGATTAAAACAGGTATGCCTGTTAAGGTAAGAAACGACTAATAATCATTTAAATTAATATTAAACATAGCCGGGTTCTTAAAATAAGAGCTCGGCTATGGTGGTATACAAGACTAGTTAAAATTATTAATGTAAAAGAATTGGGGAGCAATATGAACATAAAAACAATAGAATTTTTAAAAGACGAATATTGGTGGGGCGGTTGTGTAAGTGACGGAGTGCATATGCCAATAAGCCAAACTGACGACTATGTTTGTGACCTGTACAACCACCAAACGCACAACCAAACCATGCCACTTTTTATATCAAGCAAAGGTAGAATTATTTGGTGCGAAGATGGTTTTGCTGTATGCTTTAACAGGGGTATAATTAAAATTGAGAGTAACAGCGAGATAACAATAGAGTCCAGTGGCGAGGGCGGAAACTTGCAAACTGCGTATGTTTTATCAGAGAAATATACTATGCCTACCAAGAAAATACTGCCCGAGGTTATGTTTAAAGTGCCGCAGTACAACTCTTGGATAGAACTTATGTACGAGCAAAGCGAAGAGGAGATATTAAAGTATGCTAAGTCTATTTTAGAAAACGGCTACAGCGCTGGAATATTGATGATAGACGACAACTGGCAAGAGGACTACGGCGTGTGGGAGTTCAGTACAAAACGCTTTACAGACCCAAAAGGAATGATAGAAAAGCTTAAGGCTATGGATTTTGAAATTATGCTTTGGGTGTGCCCTTTTGTAAGCCCTGATAGCCAAACTTTTAGGTATTTAGAGGAAAAAGGCTACCTTGTTAAAGACAAAAGAGGTGGCACGGCAATTAAGCATTGGTGGAACGGCTACAGTGCTATAATAGACTTTACTAACCCTAAGGCCTGCCAGTGGCTAAAAGAAAAACTCGATTATTTAGTAGAGTTTTACGGTGTAAAAGGCTTTAAATTTGACGCAGGTGACTTGTGGAACTATGACAGCGAAAACGATGAATACTTTGAGTACGCACCACCTTTAGAGCAAGTGAGACTGTACAGCAAATTTGCCACAAACTATGAATATAACGAGCTTAGAACAGGATTTAAAACAGCAGATTTACTGTTGTCTCAAAGGCTTTGCGATAAAACCCACACATGGGGCGACACAGGTATAGCCTCGTTAATACCTAACGGTATAATGCAAAATTTGCTTGGTTATAAGTATAATTGCCCAGACATGATAGGCGGAGGAGAGTATAAAAACTTTTTAAATAGCAGTATGACTTTAGATGAAGAGCTTGTGGTTCGTTATGCGCAAATTGCTGCGTTCTTTCCTATAATGCAGTTCTCTGCGTCGCCTTGGAGGGTGCTTAGCAAACAAAACAGCAACTATTGCTACGAGGCGGCACAGCTCCATTTAAAATTTAGCGATTATATTATAGAGGAAACAAAAGTAGCAATAGCAGAAAAGCAACCTCTTATGAAACACATGGCGTTGGCGTACCCAAAACTAGGGTATGAAAAAGTTGACACACAGTTTATGCTTGGCATAAGCGTTTTGGTAGCGCCTGCTACAAAAAAAGGCGAGACAACAAAAGTAGTGTTTATACCTGAGGGCAAATGGAAAGCCGACACTGGTGAGATTTACAAGGGACCTTGCAAGACTGAAATAGATGTGCCTATTAACAGGCTGCCTTATTTTGTTTTAGAGAAATAATAGCTACGTGCAAAACTGACTTTATGATTATTATAAAAACAAAAAGTTTAGCGATGAAAGTTATGATGAAATAAGAAAAACCCACACGGCTACCGCGGCTATTGAAAAATTATGCAACAACAATTAACTAAACAAAATAAGCGCCACTGTAAACAAAAAATTAA
>CAYJEZ010000232.1:0-2537 GCA_964369215.1 uncultured Eubacteriales bacterium | reverse complement strand
TTATTACTATAGATACTGAAACAACGGCTAGCCACTAGGAACTAATCCGAACTCGGATTAGTTCCTAATGGCTAAGGTAAACAAACCATAAAAAATGTTTATATACCAAGGTGTAGGACTGTGCTATGTACCATTCGTAATGAAAGCTTCTATAAACCCTTCTATATCAGCTTACTTCTTCTCTCCATAGTCACTACATCTCGCCATACTCCAAATTCATCTTCTCCCATTTTCTCTCTTATTCCAACAGTTTTAAATCCACATTTTTCGTGTAGCTTAATACTTGCTATATTATTTGCCATAATTCCTGACTCTAAAGTCCAAATGCCACCTTTTTCAGACTGCTCAATCATATGCTCTGTTAACGCCTTGCCTATTCCCATGCCTTTATAATCATTATGAACATAAAGGCTATACTCTACAACACCTCTGTAAACATGCCTTGCAGACGTAGGTGACAGTGCCGCCCATGCAACTACTTTACTATCTTTTACATATACAAAGTTATAACCCTCAATACGTCCCTTAAACCAATTCTCACAACTTGGGGCATCAGTCTCAAATGTTGCTAAGTTAGTTTTTATTCCTTGTATGTATATGTTCTCTACCTCTGCCCAATCGTCTTTTGTCATTTCTCTAATATAGTTATCCATTTACTTCCTCTTTGTACTCTTTAATAATTCTATTAACAATATCTTTAGCTCTTTCACTATTATCATTTGTATAAACTAAAAGCTGTTTCCAAAGTACCCACGCTCTAGCTCTTAACCAAATCTCATTACTTAAATTAAGCTCGTTTTTAAAGGCACTTGCGCTCTCACACTCAAAAAACGTCCAATACATTGCTAGGTCGCACGAAGGCTCACCTACTCCTAAAATGCCAAAATCTATAACTGCACTTAGCCTATCATTTTTTACTAATATGTTAGTAGCCTCAAAGTCTCCATGCACAAAAACATTTTTTAGTATTAGTTTTGAGTTAGCGCCTAAACGCCAAACTTCTTTTAATATCTCTTCATCAAAAACTTCTTTTGTTTTCTCAATACACATTAAAGCTTCTTCTTCATAAACTAAAATATCTCCACCGCGATAAAAATTATGCTCTCCTGCCTTAGGTGCACCTGTGCTGTCTATTTTATGCAGTTCTTTTAAAAACTTCGCGCAGTCTTTAGCTACTAAAATTTTATTTAAATCATTCTCATAAAAGGCTACATCGCCATCTATCCATTTATTAATAATAAATCCGAATTCATATAAATCACAGCTAGGCACATACAAAACACATTTAGGCAAAGGCATACTCATATTATCTTGCAAATAATTAACCCATTTTTGCTCTTTAACAATTTGCTTAGCATAGCTTTTTCCACTTGGTAGCCTAATAGAGAACTCATTCCCAATCCTATAAGTAAAATTATCATGTCCTGGGTAGTCTACCTCTTTTATCTCTAAGCCACTGTAATCTTTAGCGTAGTTATCTATTATTTGTTTTACTAAATCTATATTCATTTATTTTCAAACCTTTTTAATTTTTAAAATAATGTTACTTGGCTGCTATCTGGCAAGTCTACAATTGCTCCAGCGTTTTTCAGTGTCTCAATAACAGCACTTGATACCTTTGCTCTTCCTTGAAGCTCGTCTATTGATATATACTCAAATCCACCCTCACGTGCATTCATAAGGCTTAGTGCGGCATTTTCTCCAACTCCTGGTAAAGAAGAGAAAGGAAGTCTTATTTTGCCCTCTTCAACCAAAAATTTACTAGCATGAGACTTATATAAATCTACAGGTAAAAGCTCAATTTTTCTTGCGAGCATTTCATTTATTATTTGAAGAGTAGCAACCTCACTCTCTTCTTTAGCACTTGCCTCTTTATTTTTAATTTTAAGTTCAATATCTTTAATTTTTTGCTCTACAGCCGCTTTGCCTTTTGCTGCAGTAATTCCGTCAAAGTCAGAGCTTCTTACTGTAAAGTAAGCTGCATAGTACTCGGTAGGTCTATACACCTTATACCAACCAAGCCTTAAAGTGGCTATCATATACGCCGCCGCATGGGCTTTAGGGAACATATATTTAATTTTAAAGCAAGAGTCTATATACCACTGTGGAACATTGTTCTCTTTCATAGCTGTAACTTGCTCGTTAGATAAAAACTTAGCTGCTAAACCTTTACGAGTAATCTCCATAATTTTAAAAGCCATACCAGGTTGCAAGCCTTTTAGCATTAAATATGTCATAATACTATCACGAGTTCCAATAACCTCTGATATTGTGCATGTTCCGTCTTTAATAAGGTCTTGTGCATTTCCTAGCCAAACATCTGTACCATGAGAAAGACCTGAAATTTGAAGTAAGTCTGAGAATGTTTTAGGCTTTGCCTCTTTAAGCATTTGCCTAACAAACGAAGTACCTACCTCGGGTAGCGAGAAAGTTCCTGCCTCTGAGTTTATATCTTCTGGTGTAATTCCAAGTGCCTCTGTTGATGTAAATAAGCTCATAACCTTTTGGTCACTCATCGGCACTTTCATAACAGAAAT
>CAYJEZ010000231.1:0-2553 GCA_964369215.1 uncultured Eubacteriales bacterium | reverse complement strand
TTATTCATATTAATTACCTCCCTTATGTGTTTTACCAACTATAAGGTAGGAATTTTTTGTGTTTTTCCTTAAATCCTCATAAGGTATGTTAAGCTCGCGAGACAAAATCTCCATAACCTTTGGCGTACAAAAACCTCCTTGGCACCTTCCTGTGCCAGCTCTGGTTCTTCTTTTTACTCCGTCTATTGTTGTTGCTCCTAAAGGTCTTTTAATAGAAGATATAATCTCACCCTCGCTAACCATTTCGCATCTGCAAATAATTTGGCCGTACTCAGGCACTGCCTTAATAAGCTTAGCTCTTTCACTAAAGTCTAAATCAGCCGCTTTAATAACGCCTTTTCTTGTGGCAATAAAATCTGTGTTAGTCTCTAATTTTAGGCTCTCGTTCATTAAGTTTACTGTGTACTGTGCAATTGCAGGGGCACTTGATAAACCAGGTGACTCTATGCCAGCAACATCAAAAAAACCTTTTGCATTTTCACCTAAAATAAAATCTTCTACGTCTGTGTGTGCTCTTAAGCCTGAGAAGGTTGTAATGCCTTGCCTTACAGGGACTTGGCTAATTGACAAAGCTACTTTTTTAAGAACATCATCAATACCCTCGCGAGTAGTTGAGTAATCTTCTTTATCATCAATATCAAGTGCGGTAGGCCCTAAAATTAGGTTTCCGTGCACTGTAGGGCTTGCTAAAACACCTTTTCCTAAAGCTGTAGGAAGTTGGAAAAGAGTAGTATTTACAAGGGTTCCAACGTCTTTATCACAAAGTAAATACTCGCCTTTTCTTGGAGTTACTTTTATTTTATCATCACAAATAAAATTGTGAATAACATCGGAGTAAACACCAGCACAGTTCACAACAGTTTTGGTTATATAGGTTTTGTCGTTTGTAATTACCTCAAAATTTCCGTCTTCAAGCCTTACTATGTCTACAACATTACTCTCAAAATAAAACTCAACTAAATTAGTTGCCGCACATTCAGCAAAAGCTTGAGTCATCTCGAATGGACATACAATACCAGATGTAGGAGAGTAAAGCGCACCGCATACTTTATCAGATAAAGCAGGCTCTTTCTCTAAACACTGCTCACGGTTTAAAACTTGTAGTCCTTCAACACCATTTGTAACGCCTCTATTATAGAGGTCGTGTATTTTAGGCATGTCTGCCTCATCAAAGCATAAAACAAGTGCACCGCATCTGTCAAAGCTTATGTCTAAGTTATTTGATAATTCGGTCATCATTTTATTCCCTAATACGTTTAACTTTGCCATATGTGTACCAGGCTTTGCATCAAAACCTGCATGCACTATAGCGCTGTTAGCCTTTGAGGTACCAATACAAATATCCTCGCCTTTTTCAAGCACCGCAAAACTGCCCTTTAGTTTTGATAATTCATAAGCTACGGTACAGCCCGAAATTCCTGCACCTATAACAATAGCATCGTAAATCAAATTTACACCAACTTTCCAATTTTCCTAACCCTTAAGTTAAGCATATTTAAAATATAAAATAATTGCGTTATATTTTAATCTCAACTGTTATGTTATCATATATTTAGGCAATTTTCAACACTTTATTAATAATTTGTGTCAAATATTTTCAATTGAAATTGGGAGAAAATACATAATATCAAGCATTGCAAGGTACAATATGCTATATTTACAATATATTATTTATTAAGTTTAAAGAAAAAGAATTTTCATTGGTAAAGCGATATATATAACTTATTCCATATACGCACCATTCATAGGAGATTTGGCATGCTCTGCATATATTTTTAAGACACCTTTATTATACTTACATTCTTTTTTTACCCAGTTTTTTCTGCGCTGCGTTAAAATAGCATTAACTACTTCTTCGCTCATTTCTTTTCCGTTAATTCCAACAATAGCCAAAACTCTTTTCTCAATATCTAGCTTAATAATATCATTTTCTTCTACCAAGGCAATAGCTCCACCCTCTGCCGCCTCTGGCGAAACATGACCTATTACAGGACCTCTTGAAGCACCTGAGAATCTTCCGTCGGTAATTAAGGCTACACTAGCTGCAAGTTCAGGGTCAGAGCATATTGCCTCTCCTGTATAAAACATCTCTGGCATACCACTGCCTTTAGGGCCTTCGTATCTGATAAATACGGCGTCTCCAGCTTTTATCTTTTTGTTAAGTATAGCTTCAATAGCCTCTTCTTCACTGTCAAAAGGTCTTGCTTTAAGCACAGCTTTAAACATCTCTTTTGGTACTGCAGTGTGTTTTACTACAGCTCCGTCTGGTGCTAGGTTTCCTTTTAAAATTGCTATAGAGCCATTTGTGCCTATTGCATTATCGTATTTTCTAATAATATCCTCTTGTTTTATACCCCAAGGTTTTAAGTATTCAGCACATTTTTCATAAAATCCATTTTTCTCAAGCTCTTCTAAATTCTCGCCTAAAGTTTTGCCTGTAACAGTCATAACATCTAAATGTAAAATATCTTTTATCTCTCTCATAACAGCAGGAACTCCGCCAGCATAATAGAAAAATTGTGCCGGCCATTTACCAGCAGGGCGAATGTCTAA
>CAYJEZ010000230.1:0-2583 GCA_964369215.1 uncultured Eubacteriales bacterium | reverse complement strand
GCCACTGACCGCCCCTACAAAAATTTGTGCATTATTACAATTACGTCACAGTCCCTTCTACATTGGCTTATAAAAATCTATAGTTCTTTCCATAGGCTAAAGAAAAAGGTATAGCGTTTGGTCACAATAATAAAGATTAAAAGTTTTACACCGTTTTTTTCAAAAAATGAAAGCTTTTGCCTAATATCAAATCGTTGACATTAAAGCGCTATTTTTGAAAATGAATTTGTATATCCTTACCGATATAATCCCCTCAAATATTGTTAATCTCTATTACTCTTACCTTGCAGTAGACTTCCACACCGTATGCCTCATTCGATTAATTGCAGCGTGCAATTCTATTGACCTAGGTAAATCTAAAAACCTGTTCATAGAGGTAAAAAAACCTGTGTTAACAAGGTTAAGTCCCTCTTTTTTAATGTTTTCATACAGCTCATTAACCATAGCTTTTGTATCTATTTGATTAACGCTCGACTTATAACTTAAGCCCCTCATTGAAAGCGCAAGCATTTCAAGTTCATCTTTTTTATCGGTGTTATTTACTAAAAAACGAAGCATAAAAGCAAGTGTGTCTGCCTGTGCAGGGGTTGATATATCATGAAGTGCTCTTATATCAATTTTTTCGTCACCAATAATGATAAAACCAGTGTCAGACACTGCAAGTCTCTCGCTAGAGTTGCCATCAGGATAAGAGGTGAATTTTTCGCTAAACATAACTCGCTCGGTCTTCCACTTAGCTTTTTGTGATGCTGTATCGCTTTGCTTTACAAGCCTTTTAGCCTCAACGCTTACGTCATTAATAATAAAATCGTCCATTAAGTAAATTTTGTCTGCAACGCTCAAATACTCGCTACTTCCTCCTATAACAAGAATTGTAGAAATATTATTATCAGTTAGCTCACGCACCCTGTCTGTAAATGGGGTTATGGGCTCTTTTTTTATTAACTCTTTCATCAAAGAGTCACGTATCATAAAATTCGTTGCACTTCTATCTTCGTCTATAAGCAAAAGCTTAGAGCCACAGTCTATAGCCTCTATAATATTCGCCGCCTGAGAAGTAGAACCAGAGGCATGTGCAGTAGAAAAATTATTTGGGCTGCCGTTTGGAATCCACTTAATAAAAGGAGAAATATTTAGGCACGACACCACCCTACCATCTTCAGCAGTTATAGTAACAGCGCTTTCATCTGCAATGCAAAGCTCTCTTCCGTCGCCCTTAACATGGTTGTAAATTCCTGAAGAAATAGCGTTTAGAACTGTAGATTTACCCGAGTAACCTCCGCCTGTTATAACGGTAACCCCACGCTTTATCCCCAAGCCTCTAATACCGTCAATCTCAATTTCATCTTCTTTGGCGCTAATAAATGGTAGAGAATCTTTCATCGGTAGTGTAGAGCCTTTTTCTCTTGCTAAAATGCTACCGTTTGCAATAAATGCACAGTATGGGCTGTTTTTTAAGTATTCTCTTATACTGTTTTGGGTTTTCTCTAACTCTAGTGCTTGAATAAATTTCTCTTTGCTAAATTCTCTAATAAATTTCTCTGTACAATCTGGTAGGTCTTTAGTAAGCATTTTTCTCATTCTTTTTAGCTTGCCGTGTGGTAGCTGAATTTCTAACCTAATACAAAGGCACATAATATCTGGCAAAGGCTCGTTAAAAGGTCTGTCATAAATAGTTGCCCCTCGTCCGTTTTCGTAGTCTTTTTGTGGGCATAGCGAAAAGTACGAGGCATTTCTAACAAGCACCTCACTGCTTGGAGAATAAACATAAAATTTACCGTTGTCGCTGTCTGGTCTTGCTTTGTTTTCATAAAGCTTATTTGCATAATTAAAGTAAGTATTAATTTCTCTTAGGCAAAAATCTGCTCCTGCTGTGGTAAATTGGTCGATATTTAGCTTATGACAAGGAATACACACTGTCACAGTAGGCCTGTCTAGTGCCAATCGATTTGTTCTTTCAAAAAAGTAAGATATGCCGTTTTGCCAATAGGCTGGTTCTCTTCTAACTCCTACATGCTCTGCGGCCTCTCCACCCGGCTTTAAGTGCACAGCATTGCACTCTCCGTCGTAAAGCTCTTTTTGAACGGTCACTCCATTTTCTTTAATATTGTAGCGGTAGGTAGTTGTGTTGCTGTCTGTAATTTGGTTTAAGTAGTATAAAAGTCTCTTCAAATATTGTTCCTCCATATATTCATTTTAAATACACTTGCTGTGAAAAGCGAAGAACAAAACAAAAACGCCACCGATAAAATCAGTGGCGCAAAAAACTCAGCATAAATATATACTAAGAGTATTAAAGGGACAAAATGATTTTACCAGTAAATATTAAATTTAACGTTTTCATTTTGTCCACCTCATTTCAAAATTTGTTTTTGCTTGTACAAAAACAGTGGTTTTATTACAAACTAACAATAACATATAAAAAGTTAAAAGTCAACAGCTATAGGAGCTTACATAAAGAAATATTTTGTTATTAGGTAGGATTTGTAGGCGTATATACGCCTGCTCTGCTCGCCTGACTGCCTGACATTAATTTGAAATATTACTTTCTCTGTGCTATACTTTACTAAAGATTATTTATAT
>CAYJEZ010000229.1:0-2591 GCA_964369215.1 uncultured Eubacteriales bacterium | reverse complement strand
TTTAAACCAATGTGTTGTTTTATTTGCTATTTTTACAAGTATTAACATAACAGGTACCTCGACAAGCACGCCTACTATTGTGGCAAGTGCTACTGGGCTATCTGTGCCAAAAAGTGCTATTGCAACTGCAACTGCAAGCTCGAAGAAGTTCGAAGCACCAATCATTCCAGCCGGTGCTGCTATATCGTGCTTTAATTTAAGAACTTTACAAGCAAAATATGCTATAAAGAAAATTAAGAATGTTTGTATTATAAGAGGCACAGATATCATTAAAATATGTGTTGGATTCTCTAAAATTACATCACCTTGAAAAGAGAAGATAAGTGTTAGTGTTAATAGTAGTCCTATAATTGTAATATTGTTAAACTTTTTAATAAAAGTATTCTCAAAATACTCTTTTCCACGCTTTTTAGTTATTAATGTTCTTGTTAAAATTCCGCCGAATAAAGGAATTACAACAAATAAAACAACAGATAGAATAAGTGTGTCCCAAGGTACTTTAACTCCTGTTACTCCAAGAAGTAAGGCGACTATAGGTGTAAAAGCCAAAAGAATAATTAAGTCGTTAGTAGCTACTTGAACAACTGTGTAGGCTGGGTTTCCTTTAGTTAAATGACTCCAAACAAATACCATGGCTGTACAAGGCGCTGCGCCTAGTAAAACTGCTCCTGCTAAATAATCTATTGCAAGCTCTGGTGTAATGAAGTTTTTAAACACTACATTAAAGAAAAACCAAGCTATTATATACATTGTAAAAGGCTTTATAAGCCAGTTTGTTACCCAAGTGACGAATAAGCCTTTAGGCTCTTTACCAACGTCTTTAATGCTTTGAAAATCTACTTTAAGCATCATAGGGTATATCATAAGCCAAATTAATATGGCTATTGGTATACTAACATTTGCGTATTCAAACAAATTTAAAAAGTCTGGAACCTGTGGTAAAAATGTGCCGATTAATACACCTGCTACCATACAAAGTATAACCCAAAGTGTTAAGTACTTCTCAAAAAAACCTATGCCTTGAACCTTTTTTTCCATATATATTCATGCCTCTCTATAGTGGGTATGTCATGCTAAAAACATAATCAAAGTAGACTGGTGAGAAAATTTTAACATGACAGTTAAATTAACTTTTAAGCCCTCGCTTTTTTAAGTAGTGAAACAACTTCGTCTGCTTTTAGTACTTTGCCGTAAGATACCACTTTGCCGTCTACAACTAAAGCTGGTGTGCTCATAACTCCGTAAGCAGCTATGTCAGAGAAATCTCTTACATGCTCAATCGTTGTGTCCATACCAAGGCTTTGTAAAGCCTGTTTTGTAGCTTCCTCAAGTTGATTGCATTTTGCACAGCCAGAACCTAATACTTTTACGCCCTCGGAGCTTGTGTTTTGTTGTGCTTTTTGAATGTCTTCTGCATTAACACTACAGCAACCACTTTTAGCTTCTGCTGCTTTTTTTGCAGCTATTTCAGACGGTTTGCACATGCCACCGCAATCACATTTAACTAATTTTTCCTCTTTTTTCTTACCAAAACCAAATAAACCCATAATAAAATCCTCCAATAAATTATAATTTGTGTGTTTTAATTAAATATATTAAATAATGTAAGGTTGTATAAAATTAAAGAAATAACCTACAATTATTATACCTAAAGTGCATATTGTTATAAAAGCTATTAAAAGCTTAGGTTTTACAGCTTTTTTTAGCATTATCATTGACGGTAGGCTAAGTGTAGTAACGGCCATCATAAATGCTAAAATTGTGCCTAGTTGTGCGCCTTTTGCCAAGAGTGCTTCTGCAATTGGAATAGTGCCGAATATGTCTGCGTACATTGGAATACCTGCTAAAGTAGCAAGAATTACGCCAAATGGGTTATCTGTTCCTAAAACAGATTCTATCATATCTTGTGGAATCCAGTTGTGTATAAATGCGCCAATACCAACGCCTACTAAAATGTATAATATTACTTTTTTAAAAGTAGACACCACTTGCTCTTTAGCAAAAATCACTCTGTCTTTTTTTGTAAGTGTAGGAGAGTCTATATCTATGCTTCCTGCATTTAAAATAAAGTCTGCAACATGCTTTTGCATTCCCATTTTGTCTAGTAAAGTTCCACCAATAACAGCAACTATTAAGCCTAAAATAACATAAATAATTGCTACCTCCCAGCCGAATATGCTCATTAATAAAACAAGGCTACCAAGGTCTACCATAGGAGAAGAAATTAAAAACGAGAATGTTACGCCCACTGGTAAGCCAGCGCTTGTAAAGCCCATAAATAAAGGAATTGAAGAGCAAGAACAAAACGGGGTTACCGTACCTAAAAGTGCAGATATTACATTTGCCCAAATGCCTTTAAACTTGCTAAGTATTTTTTTGCTTCTCTCTGGTGGAAAATAACTTTGAATGTACGATATAATAAATATTAAAGAGCAAAGAAGAACAACTATTTTAATAACGTCGTAAATAAAAAATTGTAAGCTTGCTCCAATTTGGCTTTCTATGTCCATTCCTAAACTAGAAAGAATGTTACCTACTAAAACATTAAGCCAATGCATACCTAAGATTTCATCTTGAAAAAAGTTCCAAGA
>CAYJEZ010000228.1:0-2597 GCA_964369215.1 uncultured Eubacteriales bacterium | reverse complement strand
GAAGCTGTAGATGTAGACACTCTGAAAGCACAAGCAGACGAAATCAAAACTAATGTAGAATTGACAGAATACACTGTTACTCTAAAAGAGGGTTATGTTAACGCAAGTGGACAGGGAGACTATGTAAAAGGTGCGACAGTAAGCGTTAATGCAGGTGCAAGAGACGACTACAGTTTTAATGGTTGGACAGCAGAGGGAGTAACGCTTGATAACGCTAGTGAGAGAGAAACCACATTTACAATGCCTGAAAATGATGTTACCTTAACAGCCAATTGGGAGTACAACGGTGGAACAGAAGAAGTTGTAGTTACTCCTCCAACATCTACAAGTGACGGTAATACAAGTGCAAACATACCTACAGATGACTTAAAAGATGCGGTAAAAGATGCACTTGACGAGGTAGAAGGCACAGAAAACACACCTAAGGTTACAATAGATATAGACACACCTAGTGACACAAATGGCGTAGAGGTTACTTTAGACGGATCTGGGCTTACAGAGTTAGCAGAAAATGAAAATGGTGAGCTAGAGGTGAAATCAGGCGCAGGAACCATGACATTTGACAAAAAAGCTTTAGAGGCTATAACAGAAACAGCAGATGACAGCGAAATTAAATTAGTCATAAGAAAAGTAATAAATCCTGCTGAACTTACAGAAGATCAAAGAGAAGTAGTAGGAGATTCTCCGATTTATGAGCTATATATTGAACGCGATGGAGAAAGAATTTCTGACTTCAAAGGTGGTAGTGTAACTGTGCAAGTGCCTGAAGACCTAGAAGTAGGAGAAAATTCTAAAGTAACAGTATATTACATAGCAAACGACGGCTCAATTCAAGCGGTAGAGACGGTTTATGACAGTGTAAATAAGACTGTAACCTTTGTAACAAAACACTTCTCGCACTACGTAATTCAAGTGACCAACACAAATGACACAGGAACAAGTGGTGACAACACTGGTGGCCAAAGCACAGGCAGTACAGAGGACACAACAGACCTTCCGCTAACAGGAGACAACACGCTTGTAGCAATTTTTGCTTTGACGTTAGTACTGGCTTTAGCAGGTATAGTTGTTACAGTAAAAAAACGTAAATGCGTGTAAAGTGAAGATTATAGCAAATTAGCTATAAAAAACGCATAGAAAAAACTAGCTATAATGATTTAAGTCTTGAATAAAGTAAAAGTTTCGGTGTAGAGCCGAACAATAAGGGCGGTTACCTAATAGGTGGCCGCCCTTTTGCTATGGAGGAATGCCGAGTTTTTTCACAGTAAACGAATAGAGGTGGAAATTCGATACAACGATACAAGAATTACAGAAATCGAACAGGATATTGTCATAAGTTGGGAGCGAGAAAGGGAGAGGATTTTATATCATCATAATATCACTCCAATAAAAAGGGTCCTCATATCGTAAAAAATCATACAATTTAATTGATTTTTTTGACATATTTTGTTATAAATATTGTGGATAATTATAACTTTTAGTGATTAAGCAAATTCATATATTTGCTTACATTTTAGCGTTTTACAAGCTTTTATATAATAAATCTATGATTATTTATTTAGAATTAAATTATTATGCGTTTAATTTATAGACTTAAATTAGAATGGAGTTAATATTATGAGTAATAAAATAACTGTATTAGATAATAATTCATACGACAACAGCCAATTACCTGCGTTAATTACAAGCCAAATGACAGAACTAAAAAAATTAAATAAAAAGGTATCAGAGGCAGAAGAAAAGGCTGAAATTGCAAGAAATTCAGCTGAAAATGCATATTACATGTCTGCTGGTTTTGGATAGAAAAAAGCCGCTATAGAATCACTTCAAGATGCGACACAAAATATAGCCGAGGCTCAAGTGACAGCGGCAGAAGCACAAAAACTATCATTTGAGTATCAAGAGAAACTTGGAGAAGTAACAAAATACTTATTTTTTTTGGGTGAGTCTAATATCGTCGCCAATAGAACAGTTGTGAGAGAAATTGAAATGAGGTTAAAAGGAGCATCTGAGGCGGAGATATCGAGTTTGGCAAAGCAAGAATTAATAAATGTTGTAAAACAGCTAAAAGACCAAGAAGATATGGCGAAAAACAAGAAGACCTTATGCAAAAAGTTAAGCAAGTTCACAGTAAGATTGATGATGTAGATGAGAGACACAATTTAAGCTTAGAAGCGATAGTATTAAATCAACGCGAAAAAAACATAAGGCAAGATGAAATTTTACAAAAGCAAAATGAAAAGAATGTTGAGCAGGACGAAGTCTTACAAAAACAACATGAAAAAAACGTTGAGCAGGACGATATTCACCCAAATGGGTTGACGGCAAGCGTATCTCACGAAATATCTACGCCCACACAGAGGAAGAGTGCGAAGTTAAACTTGCCGAGTTAATAACCGAGATGAAATCGGAACTTACAGAGCTAAAATTGAAGTCAAAAAATGATACGCTGTAAACAAAGAAAAAGACGACGGACAGTTTAAATCTATTACAGATTAGCTGTCCGTCAAATTTATATCCAAGCAAAAAGAAGTTTCAGAGTAAAATTCTGTCTGTGGGATAACATGTGGTCAAAGCATAAAAAACTCTATATCAAA
>CAYJEZ010000227.1:0-2617 GCA_964369215.1 uncultured Eubacteriales bacterium | reverse complement strand
CTACAAATCTGCCATATCATTTGTGCATTATGTCTTTAATGCGACAGCCCCTTTTATCCGTATTCAGTTTGGCTTTAAAAATCCCTTTACGATAGTCGCATATTTACAGGTTTTTCTTGCTTGTGTTAGTTCCCCTTTCCAAGCACATCAGATACTTTAAAAGTTCTACTAAACCAATAATCTTGCGTTTGATAGTTCTGCCTTTCACATGTTTGGAGCGCTTGTATTACCATTTCAATATCATTATTGCTAATTGGTCCATTATTGTCCATAACTATATTGTATTGTAACCGTCCATTTTCATTATTTGAATTGTTTTCTTTATATTCATCTGTGTTTATCGCAGAGGAAATCGTCTTTTTCCTGCTATCGCTAATAATGTCGGATTTTTAATCCAAACTTTAAGGGGCTTAAACATGTGTATAGAATACTTTTAGCTACTACATATTATTTTTTTAGGCTGTAACCAAAGTCATATTTATTTCCAAGTTCATCTTCATAAACTTCGTAATCGTTAAATAAATCTTCACAGTGGCTCTCAATAGTCTCCATGTTTTTAGGCATTCTTACAGGTAGTCTTCCAGAGAAATCGTCCTCGCCAAACAACAGTGCGTACAATGCTTTTTCTTCTACGCCAAAATTTACAACAAGAGCATCGATTTTACTCTCAAACTCGCTTACAATAGTTGGGTTATGCATGTGCATGCAAACTATAACCGGCTTGTCTCCCATTTTTTCTTTTGTTATTAATATATTATCAAGGTCTGACTCGTTGTGTGCCTTGTTTGTTTTGTTATAATAGCTTCTATTGTTAGACTCTTCTCTAAAATCGCCACCGGCTATGCTAGTTTCTCTTGCTGTTGTCGCTGTGTACTCTCTGTAAGTAAGCATAATTGGCAAATATCCATCTTCTTGTCTATAGCCGTCGCTAATTGGGCTCTCTGTAAAAACAATTGCTACATCTGCCTCGTCGATATTATCGGTATACTCAAAATAATCCTTAGCCAATTCTTTGCCAACTGGGAACCACTGTTTTGCAGGCTCCATAAATCTCATAAAGCCTTTTTTAGCGTTAATATGCCTTTGTGGAATATATACTTTTACACCCTTTTTTAAAGGAAGAATGTTGTTTTTATCTTTTAGTAAAACAACAGATTTTTTCTGAGCTTCAAAACCTTTTTTAACAAATTCATCGCAGCCTACAATGCTGTCGCTCTCCTCTGGGTTAAGGTAAGGGTTTTCAAAAAGGCCTAGTCTAAAAATATTTGTAAGTAATCTTCTGGCAGAAATTTGAAAACGCTCTTTCATAAATTCTTCGCCAAACATTTCTACGCCTATTTTATATGCCTCTAAAACTGGCTCAATTTTATTGTTTCCACCAAATTGGTCTACTCCGCTTATAATAGCTTGTAAATGCCTTTGTGCCTCGCTTAAATGCTCAACACCAAAGCAACGGCTGCTAAATGAGTCAATTATCTCGCCTGGATCTGCTGTTATGCCCCAGTCTGTACAAACAACGCCGTCATACTCGCATTTTTTTCTTAAAAGCTCGCCTATAATGTACTCGTTATAAGAGTTACCTTCATTTTTGCCATTTAGTTTATCTTGATTCCAAGAAACGGTGTAGTATGGCATAATAGAAGCACAGCATTTTGTAGGTCCGTCTAGCGAAAATGCACCTCTTTCAAACACTTCTTTATGGCTATCAAAATTATTACCCGGATAAACTGCAAACTTACCATATGGGTAATGTGCGTCACGTCCAGCCTCGCCAGTGCCACCGCCTGGCCAATGCTTTGCCATAGTTACAACACTGTCACGGCCCCAGCCGTCTTCTTCGCCCTCGGTTGTTTGCATGCCGTCACAATAAGCTTTTGTCATTTTAATAGAAAGCTCTTTGTCTCCACCATATGTATCTTCAGCGCGCATCCACCTTGGTTCAGTTGCAAGGTCAATTTGTGGGCCTAAGGCTGTAGTTATACCCATTGCCCTATACTCTTTAGAGACTACTTTTGCAAAGTCGTTGCAAATTTCAGGCGAGAAAGTAGCTGTAAGTCCAATTCCTTGTGGCCATTTAGAGACATCTGCACCAGAGGACTTAAATTCTACCGAGCTAAACGAAGCTGCATGCCTAGGGTCTGAAGAAACATTTATTGGAATACCCCATTTTTCTTTCTCTGCATATGATTGTAATTCGTTGCTCCATTTTGCAGAAATTAATGCGCTTTTAGTAGACCTCTGCAAGAAGTGTCTTATGTTTTGATTTGAAATAAAGTCTTTTTGCTCGTCGGAAAGAATGTATGGAACGGTTATGCCCTCTTTATATTCTTCGCCGTCGTAATGCCCAACAAATGGACCAAAACGTACAGAAGGCACGCTTTGATGAGAAGAATATAGCATTAAACCTGCTATTTCTCTAGTAGAAAGTCTAGCGGCTAAATCTTTTGCTCTTTCCTCGTCAGACAGTCTCCAGTCTTCGTAGGCTAAAAGCTCTTTTTGCTTTGCACAGTTTCTGAAAAATAAACCGTCCTTTTCAATTACACCACAACCGCTATCGGCTATAGTTGGTCCGTTCTCATTTACATAATAATTGATTTTCATTAAAACTTCCCCTTTT
>CAYJEZ010000226.1:0-2664 GCA_964369215.1 uncultured Eubacteriales bacterium | reverse complement strand
CACATATAAAATTTGTTGAATTATATAAAACTTCCTGTATAATTATGCTGTTTTTACTTATGAGCTTGTGGTATGCTCAAAATCTTACCTTATTCTTTAATATCTGCTACTTCTAAATCTGATACTGAGGATATATTTATTTTGAATGTTTCACCACTGTATTCTAAATTGTCAACACTCACTATTTTATAACCCGTTTCCATTTGAGACTCAAAGAAAGTTAATGGAGATTTGCCATCAAAAATACTCCAACTCCTTGCTGGCTCTTTAAATTCTACACCACCAGTGGCTTGTGCAAAAGCTTCTTCTATGCCTGCTGTCATTTTGTTTAGTATTTTAGACGCATTTTCCAAAGCTTCTAATATTTCTTTATGGTCAGCAGATAAGTTATCAAGACCTAAAGTTTCTTCGTTTAATGAGTGTAACTGATTTTCATACACCATTGAAGCCAAACCACCAGACAGCTTATCAAATTCATCCGCCAGATATTGGTCACGACCTATGTTAATATTGGCATAGTCTTTTATGATGCTTTGCTCATAATTATATAGGTAAACTTCTGCCTTTTCATATGTTATGTTTGGGTCACTATGAGGTGATGTACCATTTATATAATTTTCAAGTTCAGATATTTTTGTTGTTGTGAATATTAGTTTTGATTTATAATAGTCTACTTGATCTGAAATTGTTTTTAAGCCATTTCGTTGACTACTCAATGACATTTCAGCATACTCCGCTTTCGAATGCACACCCCATCTTTCGTTATGAATAATTTCAGAGTTTTCAAAATTAATAGCAGGTGTTTTTTCGCTTTCTTTTACTTCATTATTATCTTTCAGTAACGCCAATGCTTCTTTACTAAAATCTAAAATATCAAAATTTTGTTTGGTTGCAACGTTTGCATTAATCTGATTTATTACTTGTTGTAAATTTGTATTTTGTATCCTAGGTTTCAAAATACTTTGACTTTGTATGCTTTGTATCACCATAGTATAATTCACTCCTCTACTTTATTCTGGCACTGTTAAGTTAAAATAATGATATTATTAATTTTTTCTCTTTTCTTTTTCATATTAAGTTAACAAAGCCTTTATTCTACAGTATATTTATTGTCTGGTTTAAAAAAAATTAAAGAGCTTTTATAAAATAGTCGCTTTGCCACACTTTAACTTTCCATTTTTCACTCTTAGCTATTTATTAAAGTGTTGTAATCTCACTACTTTTATGTTATACTTACAACACTAAATTTAGGAGTTGATAAATATGTCTTTTTCATATAAGCCATTATGGAAAACTTTAATTGATAATGATATGACAAAGAAACAACTTATGAATACTGTTAAAATTTCAAAATCTACAATGGATAAGATGGGTCGCTCTGAGAATGTTTCACTGGATATTTTAGATAAGATTTGTAGTTTTTTTGATTGCTCTTTAAGCGATGTAATTGAATTTAGAAACAATGAGGGTAAGTAATGAATTACATAGGCTCAAAGTTATCTTTAATTGATTTTTTTCAAGATACGATTTATGAAATTACAGGGTATAAAAAAGGAGAACATTTTATTTTTGCAGATTTGTTTGCAGGAACAGGTATAGTAGGTGCTAAATTTAAAGAAAATGGTTGTAAAGTTATTTCAAATGACATACAACATTATAGTTATGTTTTAAACAAACATTATATAGAAAACAATTCACCTATAAACACTTCATTATTAGATTATCTTAATAATCTTGAAGGAATTGATGGATTTATATACAAAAATTATTGTGCCGGCTCTGGTAGTGCACGCAATTATTTTTCAGATTACAACGGACGAAAATGCGATGCTATTAGACAAGAAATTGAAAGCTTATATGCTAACAAAAAAATAGATAAAAGCCAGTATTACTATTTTCTTTCAAGCCTTATTAACTCTATTGATAAATATGCAAACACAGCTTCTGTTTATGGGGCTTTTTTAAAGCATATAAAAAAAACTGCAGAAAAACAATTTAAATTAGAGTTACTGCCTATTATAGATGGTCCGAAAGATGGTATTGTGTATAATGAAGATATAAGCCATATTATTAAAAATATCGAAGGTGATGTACTTTATCTTGATCCCCCATATAATGCAAGGCAATATTGTGCTAATTATCACGTTTTAGAAACAATATCAAAGAGCGATAATCCTGAAATCAAGGGTAAAACTGGGTTGCGAAATTACAGGGAGCAAAAAAGTGATTTTTGTTCAAAAAGAAAAGTAGAAAAAGCATTTGAAAGCTTAATCTCTGATGCGAAATTTAAGTATATATTTTTAAGCTACAATAATGAAGGTCTTATGAGTTTAGATACAATTAAGTCTATTATGGGTAAGTATGGAGAATATAAGGTTATAACTACTGATTATCGCAGATTTAAAGCAGATAAAGAGGAGAGCAGAAATCATAAAGCATCTTCAACAGTTGAGTATCTTCACTGCTTAATTAAAAAATAGTGAGGTTCTTTGCTTGAAACATATCGTTCATAATTTTGTACAAAATCACTTCTGCATAATTTGAAAATGTATTTTATTATATTTTGTAATGATTGTATATAATTTTATATCATAAGGTTTTTTATATTACAAGAAAATACCACGCTGCTTTCTAAAAAGTTTTATTATAGTATATAAATTATAA
>CAYJEZ010000225.1:0-2766 GCA_964369215.1 uncultured Eubacteriales bacterium | reverse complement strand
TAATATGTATAATATTTTAATTGTTGATGATGAAGATAAAATAAGGCTGTTAATAAAAAAATATGCTGAGTTTGAAAATCATACAGTTACAGAGGCTAGTAATGGTATGCAGGCTGTAGAGTTGTTCAGAAAATACCCTGATAAATTCTCTATTGTAATTATGGATGTTATGATGCCTGAACTAGACGGTTTTTCTGCTGCTAGAGAGATAAGAAAAGATTCTTCAGTTCCTATTATTATGCTTTCAGCAAGGGGTGAAGAGTATGATAAAATACATGGCTTTGAATTAGGTGTAGACGACTATGTAGTAAAGCCTTTTTCACCAAAAGAGCTGATGATGAGAGTTAATGCGGTTATGCTGAGAAGTGGAGGAAAAGAGCAAGTTCACGAGGTGTTTTCAGCAGAGGGGCTCAATATTGATTTTACTAGCAGAATTGTAACTATTGACGGAGTTAGAACTGATTTATCTCCTAAAGAGTATGAACTGCTTTTCTATCTAGTTAAAAATAAAGGGATAGCATTATCAAGAGAAAAGCTAATTACAAATATTTGGGGATATGACTTTTATGGTGATGACAGAACTCTTGACACACATATAAAATTGCTAAGAAGAAGTTTAGGAGTATATAGCAAGTTTATTGTGACCTTAAGGGGGGTCGGTTATCGTTTTGAAAGTTAAAAATATTGGTATTAGAACTCAATTGTTTATTGGATTTTTAGCTTTTGCAGCTATAATTGTTGCCTTATTGTGGGTTTTTCAAATTGGGTTCTTAAATAACTTTTATAGAAGCATAAAATATAATGAAATAAAAGATAGTGCACTGTTAATAGAGCGGAATCTGGAAAATGATGAACTTGCTGATGTTTTAGAAGGAATAGTTGTAAATACATCAACAAATGTTTTAATTTCTAACGAAGACGGAATAGGTATTTTACGTGTAACTAAAGAGTATTCTCCTTTTGTAATCAATACATCTGTTAATGCTCTGCAAGAATTATATATGCAAACTTTATTAAATGGAGGAGAATATACACGTTGGCTAGACACAGATAACTTTTACTCTGGTGCAGGCGAAGAGCATTTATTGTACTTAAAGTCAGTAGAGTTAAGTGGCGGTGAAACACTGCTTATTGTACTAAACACTATTGTAACCCCTGTTACCTCTACTGTAGAAACATTAAAAGTTCAACTTATATGGATTAGTGCTTTTATGATTGTATTGTCTGCTGTACTAGCAGTGGTATTGTCAGTTAAAATTTCAAAACCGATAGTCTCAATAAACGAACAAGCTAAATTTTTGGGCAAAAATGAACTTAATTTTACTCAAAAAGGCAGTAGAGAGACAAATGAGTTGTCTGAAACTTTGAATTATGCTAATGAAGAGCTTTTAAAAGTAGAAGACTTGAGAAGAGAGTTGATAGCAAATGTTTCACACGATTTACGAACACCTTTAACAATGATAATAGGGTATGGAGAAGTTATGCGAGATATTCCTGGTGAAAACTCGCCTGAAAATGTTCAAATAATTATTGACGAGGCAGAAAGACTTAAAAACTTGGTCAACGACTTGCTTGATATATCAAAGTTAGAGGCAGGGCAAATATCAACAGAGAATAAGCCTGTTAACTTAACTCAGAATATTGTAGACATATTAAAAAGATATGATAAGCTAGTAGATTACAATTTCGACTTTTATCATGGTGAAGATATATTTGTACTAGGTGACGATATAAAACTGTCTCAAGTGGTATATAATTTGGTGAACAATGCTATTAACTATACAGGTGAAGATAAAAGGGTAGTGTTAAACCAAACAATAGAAGAAGCTACTGTAAAAATTGAAGTTGTAGACAGTGGAGAAGGAATAGCACCAGATAAAATTAACTTTATTTGGGACAGATACTATAAAATAAACAAAACCCATAAAAGAGCACAAGTTGGCACAGGTTTAGGGTTAGCTATAGTAAAAAATGTAATTGACCTTCATGGTGGTAGTTGCGGTGCGGTGTCTGAGATAGGAAAAGGGAGCAAGTTTTGGTTTAAATTGCCTGTATTAAATCAAGAGAATTTTTTAGAAGAAAAAGAGTGATATAAAGGTTTGTACTGAATGAATATATATATTCATTCAACCTCAAAAGCTAACAGAAGCAGAAATATTAAAGCTTTTTGCTTATGAGAAAACCACACAAATTATATTTTTCACTTGATTTCTGTAGTGTTTTCAAGTAGAGTAACTATAAGAAAGAATGGACATAAATGGAAAAACTTATGAGCTTTGTACGCGCTGCCGTGCAGAAGTATGAAATGATTGAAGAAGGCGATAAAATAGCGGTAGGTGTGTCTGGTGGTAAAGACTCTCTATTTTTACTTATCGCACTTCACTCATTAAAAAGGTATTACCCAAAAAAATTCGATATAAAGGCTGTTACTGTAGACCCATGTTTTAATGGCGTAGACACTGATTTTTCTGAGATAAAAAAACTTTGTGAAAACTTAGAAATAGAGTATATAGTAAGAAAAACAGAGCTGGGTACAATAATTTTTGAAAATCGGAAAGAGAGCAACCCTTGTAGCCTTTGTGCAAGAATGAGAAGAGGTATTTTACACGATATGTCAGTTGAACTAGGCTGTAATAAAATAGCCTTGGGTCACCATGGGGACGATGCTGTTGAGACCTTTATTATGAATTTATTTTACGGAGGTAAAATATCGTCGTTTTCACCTGTTACATATTTATCAAGAAAAAACATTACAATGATAAGACC
>CAYJEZ010000224.1:0-2781 GCA_964369215.1 uncultured Eubacteriales bacterium | reverse complement strand
CTGTCACAAATGATTTTTGCCATTTGCGACAGCCCATTTATTTTTTAATATGAAACTAATCTTTTAAAATTAAATTTCCATTGGCCCTTACCTTTACTAGATTTCTCGATCAGTAGTTAGAATTAAATAATAAAGTCACCACTTAATCGAAGTCCATTTTCCACATTTTATATCTTTGATAAGTTTAATAACTTCAAAACAGTGGACTTTGACTTCAGGATCGATTTGTCTACCTTTCGGATAATTGCAATCAAAATTGTTGTATATCTTTAAAATGAGTCTGTTTGCTATAAATATTATCTATATCAACTTCAAAAAAACTAAATCTATACCACTTCTTTTAAAGCTAAGTAAAGTCTATTTGAATTTATATTATCAATAAAAACCTTCTAGTTTAATTTCTTTAATAAAATTCTTTTTAAATAGTTTGAAGTAATTAATGCCACATAAATTAGATTTTTACTTTTTAAAATCTATATTACAAGAAGAACAATTTCTCTACTTTTAATTTAAACCAATGTTCTTATGAATACACCATATGGCATAATCAAATTGATATTTACACAAATACTTCGTTTCCTGTAATCAACTTATTCAAACTTAAAATTCATATACCTATTTTAGCTTACAAAAACAAATTATCGATTATTTACAATCAATTTTATATTAAGTGTGCAGCCCATTAAAAACTGCTTTGATATGTGGAATGGTTCAGTGTCCATTGGACTCACCTCTTTCTTTATACATTCAACAAACACATCATATATTCAATTTGTCAACTAAGATTTTACACTTAAGCTATCTGCTTTTCAAAGTGTATCTTTTTTAACCCTGCCCTTGACCTATACGTTAACTCTAATTGATATTTTTCATATACCTCTTCTCAATTAAGGACTTTATCCCTCAATTTTTATTAATAAGCCGAACACCTTCACATAGTCTAACTTACTGAATTATTTAAAGTTTTCTTATTTTATAATAAAACTTACTTTAAATTAAGGTATATGCTTTATATGATTGCTTCTCAACCTATATTACTTTTAGTAGCTTGTTGTTCGGTTGAGCTTTTGTTGTGTCTATAGTATAGCTCATCATTTGTAATTTGTCAATACTTTTTTTAAACTTTTTTATATTTTTTTATATATTTTAATTAATAACAAATAACATTATATTTTAAACCAATTTTCTCTAACAATAACTAAATAATAAATAAATTTTCTTGTTTACTATTGACTATTAAGCTGAGATTGGTTAAAATATAATAAAGAGGAAAACTCGAAAGGAGATTACTTATGAACGAAGAATTTGAAATGGATATTATCACTTTGATTGATGATGACGATAATGAGCATGAATTTGAGGTTATAGATGAAATTGACATTGAAGATGGTCATTTTTTAGCTTTAGTTCCAACTCAACCAGGTGAGCTAACTGAGCCTGACACTTACTATGTGTTTGAAATAGTAGATGAAGACGGTGAAGAGCAACTTATGGAGGTTGAGGACGAAGATTTACTTAACAAAGTATCAGATATTTTTGAGAGTAGGTTTGAAGAAGAATTTTATGACGAAACTGAGGAAGAATAATATAACTAGTTTTATTTATTTTTGATTATAACTAACTTACTCATTACAAGCACAAGCATAGCCTATATTTTTTGTTAGTTGTATTTAGTATACCATTAAACCCTTGTTATAGTTTTCAATTTATTACCTGACTGATTCGTGGACCGTGCACATATAACCCTACAACCTATTATTAGGGAGTTTAACTCCTATCGAAGGATTGCAGACCTCCCGGTTATCCGGAAGAAGGGAGCGCGAGGCGATAGGGAAGACACCCACCTGCTTTTTGAGTAGCAGGTTATAATAAAGCACGTTACGGTCGGTTGGGTACTCTATTTGTTATAAAGGCATAAAGTATTAGAATTCAATTTATATATCCTCACTTTATTATGGTGAGGATTTTTCATGTCTGTTTTTCTAATCTTTATATAAAACATTATTAAAGGAGTTAACAAAGATTTTTAATCTTATATTATAAACTATGGAATTTTTTATACTTATAGCCGCTGTATTATTAGCATTTTTTGTTAAAGGATTAACAGGATTTGCAAACACCCTAATATTTACCAGTATCTCAGGATTTTTTATGAGCAACTCATCGTTATCTCCTGTAGACTTAATGCTTACATTTCCCTCAAACATCATATTAGTATTTAAAAATAGAAAAAAAGTTAAATGGAAAACAGCAGCTTTTTTATCTTTTTTGGTAATTTTAGGCGCTATACCCGGTATTATTTTTTTAAAAGACGTAGACCAGAGTCTTCTTAAAATAGTTTTTGGATTTGTGGTTATTTTAGTTGGTGTCGAAATGTTTTTAAGAGAACAGTCCACAAAAAAAGCAAAATCCAATATATTTTTTATGGGTGCAATAGGGCTTATATCAGGGGTTTTATGTGGCTTATTTGGAATAGGTGCTTTTTTAGCTGCTTATGTAAGCCGCACAACTGATAATGCTGATGCATTTAAAGGAACTTTAAATGTTGTTTTTATTACAGATAATATTTTTAGGCTCATACTTTACATATCAACTGGAATTTTAACTTTCCAATCTTTTACTACTTTTTTATGGCTAGCTCCTTTTATGTTAATTGCTTTGTATGTAGGAATTCATATGACAAAAAAATTAAATGAAGATGTAATAAAAAAATGGGTTGTTATTTTACTAATACTTTCTGGAATATCATTAATAGTAACAAATTTGATATAATTATATAAA
>CAYJEZ010000223.1:0-2909 GCA_964369215.1 uncultured Eubacteriales bacterium | reverse complement strand
GGATATTTTTAAATTTGTTTATATTAGTCTACTAGAGCCAAGCCTGCTTGCTCCTGCTAAAATAAAATCTTCTGCTTCTTTAGTGTTTGATATTCCACCTGAAGCCTTTATTAAAACATTTTTACCTATATTCTTTTTCATAAACTTAACATCGTGTAAGGTTGCTCCACCTGTTGAAAAACCAGTAGAAGTTTTAATGTATTCAGCTCCACTTGCCGTAACTATTTCACACATTTTAATTTTTTCTTCTTCTGTTAACAAGCAAGTTTCAATAATAACTTTTAAAAGTTTTGTGCCACAAGCAACTTTCACTTGCATAAGCTCATTAAGAACCTCATCATATAGCCCGTCTTTTACATAAGCTAAATTAATAACAACGTCAATTTCATCTGCTCCGTTATTAACTGCATCTGTTGTTTCAAATACTTTTGAAGCAGTGCTTGCATATCCATTCGGAAAACCAATTACTGTGCACACAGGAATTTTACCACCTACATATTCTTTAACTTTTTTAACATAGCAAGGTGGTATACAAACTGACGCTACATTGTAATTAATAGCATCATCACATATTTTTTTCACTTCGCTCCAAGTAGAAGTTTGCTTTAAAATCGTATGGTCAATGTAAGAATAAAAGCTATTATTATTCATATCAACACCCTTTCTAAGGTTTCATAATTCATCTAAAATAGAGGTACAATCGGTAGGCAAAGCTAAACCGAAATTGTCTGCTATTGTTGCGCCTATAACTCCAAAAGTGTCACCTGTTCCTAAATCTTTACTGTTTTTAAGAGAAGGAGAGTAGATTAGTAAAGGAACTTGCTCTCTGGTGTGGTCGGTTCCTTTATAAGTAGGGTCATTTCCATGGTCTGCACTAATAAGTAGCAAATCGTCTTCGTTTAAAACATTTATTAACTTCTCTAGTTTAACATCAAAGCTTTCTAGTTCTTTTGCGTAACCCTTAACATTTCTTCTATGTCCCCAAAGAGCATCAAAATCAACTAAATTAACAAAACATATTCCGTTAAAATCTTTTTTTGCTATCTCAATAGTTTGTTCCATTCCATGTACAGATGATTTAGATTTGTTACTCTCAGTAATGCCCTGTCCGTCAAAAATATCATTTATTTTCCCTACAGAAATTACATCAAAATCATTCTTTTTTAAGTTGTCCAACACCGTTTCACCATATGGTTTTAAAGCATAGTCGTGCCTGTTTGAGGTTCGCTTATATTCGCCGCCATTTGTTTTTATATATGGTCTAGCAATAACTCTGCCAACTTTCCATTCGTCTTTCATGGTAAGCTCTCTTGCTATTTCGCAGTAATTATACAATTTATCAAGACCCATTGAGTTTTCATCTCCGCAAATTTGCAAAACAGAGTCTGCAGAGGTGTACACAATTAGTTCTCCATATTCAATTTCTCTATAAGCAAGTTCATCTAAAATTGCTGTTCCACTAGCACTTTTATTTCCTGTTATTTTTCGACCTGTTCTTTTTTCTAATTCTGCAATTAATTCTTGAGGAAAACCGCTATCAGTAAAAACTTTAAAAGGCTTTGTTAAATGTAAGCCCATAATCTCCCAGTGTCCTGTCATTGTGTCTTTGCCTACACTTCTTTCGTTAAGGCGCATAAAAGAGGCTAAAGGGGTAGTAGGGGGAGTGACACAGCTAACTTTATGCAAATTGAATAAACCTAGCTTTGTGAGTATAGGAAGGTTAATGTCAGGAAAAGCTTTTACAATATGACCTAGAGTATCTGCACCGACATCTCCATATTCACTAGCATCATGCATGGCCCCAATTCCTAAAGAATCTACTATTATAAGAAAAACTCTTTTATACCTCATATAATGCCTCTTTGTTTGTCGTCTTCAATCAAGTATTTCATTGCCTCAATAGCTGTTAATATAGCATGCTCGGTATCGTGTACTACAGGGTTAGATAAGCCTTTTAATTCTCTCTCTTGATTGGCAACAACACAAAAATTCGAGCCACACCTTACCCCAAGGTAGCTAGCAACTATAAACAGAGCTGCAGATTCCATTTCAGAGGCTTTCGCTCCCATTCGCTTCCATGCCTCCCATTTGTTTTCAAGCTCGTAACTTACTGGCATTAAATCAGGGCTGTGTTGGCCGTAAAAAGAATCTTTGCATTGTACTACTCCAACATGGTGTATGTGCTTTAGGTTTTTAGCTGCTTTCACTAAAGCATTTACTATGTCAATGTTTGCAACTGCAGGAAATTCAATAGGAGCATATTCTTTGCTAGTTCCTTCCATTCTTATAGCTCCTGTAGCAATAACTATGTCTCCGCTTAAAACGTCTAAGTCAATTCCACCACAGGTACCAATACGTATAAAAGTATCGGAACCACAGTTCACAAGCTCTTGCATAGCAATAGCCGCAGAAGGACCGCCTATACCTGTCGAGGTTACACTTACTTTTTCTCCGTTTAAAAAGCCTGTGTAGGTTACGTATTCACGGCTGTCGGCAATAAGTGTTGGTTCGTCAAAATATTTTGCTATTTTTTCACATCTTTTAGGGTCTCCGGGTAAAAAAACGTACTTGCCTACATCACCTCTTTTAATTTGTAAGTGATATTGATTTCCTACTTCATCAGAGTAAATTTGCATAATTGTATACTCCTTTCAATAATTTTGGCTTTAGTAATTAATGGTGGAAGTTACTGTTTTATTAAAATAAAGCCATTTTTCTCTACGCAAAGATTTTGGCAATGGTTAAGGTATATTAAATATAATCTGATTAACTTTGAAGAAAATTTATTTAGATTATATTTTGTTAACTTACCAAAGACATAAATTTATATAATCTTTATAAGATAATCTATAGAATTATTTTAACACTATCAATTAAAATATGCAATAAAAAATAAAGCAATAATATTT
>CAYJEZ010000222.1:0-3014 GCA_964369215.1 uncultured Eubacteriales bacterium | reverse complement strand
AAAGAGATTTACAAAAAACTTAGCGTAATAAACGAAGTTGGCCTTGCATATTTAAAACTCGGACAATCTACAACCACGCTTTCAGGTGGCGAATGCCAAAGGCTTAAGCTCTCAAAGGAACTTGCCAAAGTAGGTAGTGGTCACACCTTATATCTTTTAGATGAACCGACTACAGGACTTCATCCGTCAGACAGCGAGAAACTTCTGGCACTAATTGAGAAATTAGTACTACAAAACAATTCTGTATTTGTAATTGAGCATAATACACAAATATTATCAAAAAGTGATTATGTTGTTGAAATTGGACCACTTGGAGGTGAAAAAGGCGGCGAGGTTATAGCAACGGGTACACCTTTTGAAATTTCAAATTGTGATAAAAGCGCAACAGGCAAATATTTATAAAAAATTTTAATACAAAAAATTGAAGTGTATTTTGAGTTTTGTTCTAGTTTTTTACACAATCCTCATATATCTCGAATATAATACAAAAGATACTAGCACTATGATATTAAAAATTTAGTATTTATTAGTGCGTATAATCGTATAAACAATAGTACTACAAAGAAAAAAGAATTAGGGTTATTTTGTATGGAAATATAGTATTTGGGTCGGTGTAATGTGTTAAAAAAGATCTGAAATTTATTTTCGATAACAATATATTTTACACTAATTTTATGATAGTTATTGTTTATATAAGATTTTTTATTAAATAAAAAGATATTTAATGGTTAATTCTTTTTACAATAAATATATATAGTGAACATGTTAATAATATTAATAATAAGTAAAACTAATAATAAAAACAATTAGGAGCAATATAAAATGTATACACTAGAATGTGGAAATAGAATTGTGCTGTTATGCTCAAAGGCATTACGTTTTTTTGACGAAAGACTTATCAGTCATGGTGAGAGAGTAGCTTATCTTGCACACAAAATTATGGAAGCTCTTGATGACAACTGCTTTTTCAATCCTTCAACTTTGTATCTTATGAGTATATTTCACGATATTGGTGCTTATAAGACGGAAGATATCAATAATCTATTAAAGTTTGAAACTGCAGATGTTGACGAACACTCTGTTTATGGATATCTTTTTTTAAAATATTTAACGCCAGTTACAGAAAATTGTGAAGCAGTGCTTTATCATCATACACCACTAAATTTACTAGCAAATGTTGACCCAGTTACTGTTGCATACGCACAACTTATAAATTTAGCTGATAAGATAGATGTAGGTTATCTGAAAACAAATTCTTTTGAAAGTGTTTATTCAAAACTTATAAAAAGCAAACAAATAGATACAAAATATGTTTTAGCATATAAAAAACTACTTGATGATAATATAATAAATGAAAAAAACTTTGATGTAGATTCAAAACTTTATTCAGATAATATGATAGATATGTTAGATTTATCTTCTGATGATTTAATAAAATATCTTAAGATGATAATTTATTCTATGGAATTCAAAAGCCCTACAACTATGCTACACTCTGTTAACACGACAACTATTGGTGTGTTTTTAGGTGAAAAATTAAATTTACCAGAAGAAACGATACAGAAGTTATATTACAGTGCACTGTTACATGATGTAGGCAAAATTGCAATCCCTGAATCTATATTAGAATTTAGAGGTAAATTAGATGTAGATAAGATGAAAATAATGTGTACACATGCCGCCTATACTCAAGAAATATTAGAAGGCTTGTTTGATAAAGATATAATTGAGTATGCGGTAAATCATCATGAAAAATTAGACGGTAGTGGCTACCCTAGAGGTTTGAATGCTGACGATTTAAATACTGAAATGCGTATAATAGCAATAGCTGATATTACTAGCGCACTTATAAGTAAAAGAAGTTATAAGGATAAATATGATTGGGAAAAGACAATTTCTATTTTAGAGGACATGGCAAGTAAAAATTATATTGATAAAAATATTGTAAATATTATATCGAAAAGTCATAATGAACTTCAGTGTTTGATTGATGAGATTTCTCAACCAGTAGAAGAAGTATATAATAAAATTTTTACTGAATACGACATTCTGCTGAAGAAAATGAAAAATTTAAAGGCTTTGCGCTTTAAATGACCTAAAAGAATATACTGCTATTATGAGATTATGACAAAAGTAGCTAGAAACAAGAACTAAAAGTGGCTGTCGCAAATGGAAAAAATCATTTGTGACAGCCACTTTAAACCTTTTATAGCGTTAATTAAATAGTTGAAAATAAAGCAATAAATATAAACTTTAGATTATTGACAAATTAATATTTATATCTTGGCATATCTCCCAAACAGGGGGAAAAGAAAAACCAGTCCAGTTTATATAAGACTTGCCAGTCTTATATAATAAATGAAGTCGTGTTACAAACATGTTTCAAACTGAACAGGATAGTTGCTTTGGTGCACTATTGTACATTTAGAATTACATATTGTTAAGAGTTCAAACGAGCAGGCACGCTAATGTTTGGACTCTTGAATTTTTGCATACTTTTTTAAATTAAGACAAAGAACATTACTAACCTTGAAAATATTATGGACTTGCAGAAAACAAACGTATCGAGATATATTCGTGTAGAGATAAAAAAAGACCTTGCATTTGCAAGGCATGCGAATAAAATACTGGGAGACAGACTGCAAAGAAACGAGATACGGGCAAGTTATAATATAACGATAGGCACTTCTTAGCAGTGCCTATCGTAAAAAAGTTTATTACTAATTATATGTCACAAAAGAATATACAGTCAAGAATAAATTAATGAATTTTCTTATGATAACAAGGTCTCACTTGCTATACATAAATTGGTGGGCGCTAACGGACTTGAACCGCTGACCCCCTGCACGTCAAGCAGGTGCTCTAGCCAGCTGAGCTAAGCGCCCATATGAATTTACCTAAAAAGTATACTATGTTTTGGATGTTTTGTCAAGAGTAAAAAAACTTAATACTAAGTATTAAATTGTTAGTGTACAATAGATATTGGACAAAGGGATAAAAAAAGAATTGCAAAG
>CAYJEZ010000221.1:0-3016 GCA_964369215.1 uncultured Eubacteriales bacterium | reverse complement strand
ATGCCGTAATTTTTGATACAATATGTAATGCAACTGTTGAAAGACAGAAAGAGGCAGAAGAGTTGGCGAAAGATAATGATGTAATGATTGTTATCGGAGGCAAAAACAGTTCTAATACAGCAAAGCTTTATGAGGTTTGTATGAAATACGCTAAAACGTATTTAGTTGAGGATAAAAGCGAATTGCCAATAATTGAGCCTAATACCAAAATAGGTATAACTGCGGGTGCGTCTACACCTGCAAGCATAATAAAGGAGGTACTTGTTACCATGACAGAGATTATTGAAAACAAAGAAAATTTTGAGGAATTATTGGAGGAATCGCTTAAGAGCTTTAATACAGACGATAAAGTGATGGGTATTGTTATTAGCATTAGCCCAACAGAAGTTTATGTAGACGTTGGTAGAAAGCAATCAGGATTTATTCCTTTAGGAGAGCTTTCAGCTGACCCGACTTTAAAACCTGAAGACATCGTTAAAGTTGGTGATGAGATTGAACTGCTCATTATGAAAACTAATGACCAAGAGGGAACAATTATGCTTTCTAAAAAGCGTATTGATGCTCAAAAAGGTTGGGTTGAACTTCAAGAGGCATTTGATGAGAGCCGTACACTTGAGGGTACAGTTAACGAGATAGTAAAAGGCGGACTAGTTATCGTTTATAATGGTATAAGAGTATTTGTTCCTGCTTCACAAGCTGGTCTTAATCGCGATGACGATTTAGAAGTGCTAAAGGGTACTACTCAAGAGTTTAAACTTATTGAGGTTAATCGTCAAAGAAGACGTTCTGTTGGTTCTATTAGAGCTATATTAAGAGAGAAGACAAGAGAGAGCAGAAAGAAATTCTGGGAAGAACTAGAAGAAGGCCAAGAGTTTACTGGCAAAGTAAAATCACTTACTAACTTTGGAGTATTTGTTGATTTAGGCGGAGTAGACGGCATGGTTCACGTTTCTGAGTTATCTTGGGACAGAATTAAACATCCTAGCGATGTAGTAGCTATAGATGATTTATTAACTGTTTATGTTAAGTCATTAGACAAAGAAGCAAAAAGAATTTCTTTAGGATATAAAAAATCAGAGGACAACCCTTGGGAAATCCTTAAAAACCAATATCCTATCGGAACAGTTTGCGAAGCTACAGTTGTTAGCATGACAAGCTTTGGTGCATTTGCAAAAATACTTACAGGCATCGATGGACTAATTCATATTTCTCAAATTGCTGATAAACACATTGAAAAACCACATGACGTACTAAAAGTAGGTCAAGTAGTTAATGTAAAAATTACAGATATCGATTTAGAGAAAAAGAGAGTTTCTTTGTCAATAAAAGCTTTGCTTGAAGGCAGTGAGGAAGAGAATTCTTACGAGACTGAAGAAGGTACAGATGCAGAGCAAACCGCTGGAGAATAATTAATTCAATTTCTTCGGGGAGGGGTAACCCTCCCCGTTTTGTGATGTAAAAGCATAAAAATGTGAACACTACAGTTGTAATGCGCATAGTAGTTAAATTTGTTGTAAGTATTAAGCTTTTATAATACTTACAGCCATTATTATTAGAAGTAGGTGTGTTAAATGTATGGCGCAATATTAGGAGATATAACAGGGTCATTATATGAGTTTTCAAAACCACAAGGTTTTGATCATAGAAAAGTAGTGCTTTTCACACCTCTTAATAGGTTTACAGATGATACAGTTCTAACTGTTGCTACAAAATATGCGCTACTGAACAACATGCCTTACGCCAGAGCTTACAGCATGTTTGGCAGAAGATACAGAAAAGCAGGATATGGTACTCTTTTTTTAAGGTGGCTCGATGCTGGCAGCAGCAAGG
Source organism: uncultured Eubacteriales bacterium (assembly GCA_964369215.1). Lineage (GTDB taxonomy): Bacteria > Bacillota > Clostridia > Oscillospirales > Acutalibacteraceae > SIG603. The sequence continues at coordinate 1,186 of CAYJEZ010000221.1, read as the reverse complement.
GTTATGGTAGCTTCGGAAATGGAGCTGCAATGCGAGTAAGCTTTATAGGGCATTACTTTAACACGCTTGAAGAGGTAGAGAGGGCTGCTGAGGAAAGTGCTATCTGCACTCATAGCCACCCATTAGGTATAGCTGCAGCTAAAGCAACAGCCGGTATGATTTATCTTGCTAGAAATAATCATAGCAAAAAAGAAATAACAAAATATCTAAAAGACAGATATCACTATAAAGTTAATATTCCTTTAGCTTTTTACAAACCTTTTGGCAAGTTTGATGCTACTGCTGACGGTTCTATGCCGATAGTTATTAGGTGTTTTTTAGAAAGCGACTCTTGGGAGCATTGCATGCGTAATGCTTTTAGCATAAAATGTGATACTGATACAATATGTTGTATTGCAGGTGGTATTGCAGAAGCGTATTTCGGCAAAACAGGCATGAATGACCAAGAACTATTGAAACGATACTTGATAAAACCCGCTCAATTCGATAAATTTGATACATTTTTATATGACTGGGCAATAAAAAAATAGTAATATCGAGAGGAAATGTAATATGATTTTATTAACATATCAATCACAAATAGTATTAGACATTTTAAAAAGCAAAAAAATATACAAGGCAAAGCCAAGTATATCTTTTAAAGGCGAGTATGCTGCGCTTATTGAGATGCTTGATCTTAATTGTGAATGTCCTATTTTTGCCGTGGTAAAAAGCAGACGTCAAAAAACCTCAGGAAGGGTTTCTGCAGCAGTATTACTTACTTTAGATGTTCCTGACGATAAAATAAAATATACAGACTTTAACACTTGGGCAGATTTTATGTACGGTTTTACTTTCTCAAAGCCTAATAATTACAAAAAACTATTACCCTCGTGCGAGGAGCTTCCACAAAGGAAATATGATGAAATAATGTCTGATATTATTAATCATAAACCTCAGTCTTATTACGCCTTTCCACAGGCTATACTCGAAGAGATAAAGCCTGAATGGCTTAAAAGTTACAAAGTACTAAAAGCTTCTGATAGAAATATTAATTTTAAAGAGAAAATTGGAAATATTTTTAGAAAATAGTATATAAAAAATAACGCCATAAATCCCCTTAAACCATGATTAAATGATTCAAAGGGATTTATGGCGTTATTTTATTTATATAATCTCTGCTACAGAGATATTTGAAATATTGTTT
>CAYJEZ010000220.1:0-3037 GCA_964369215.1 uncultured Eubacteriales bacterium | reverse complement strand
GGAGTGTTTCTTTCTTACGCTCACACAGCACTTTTTGGACTGTTACACAGTTTAGATTATCAAAAGATGATATTTTCGCTCTTTTTAAAACAGGTGCGTTTATACTCCTAAGCCCCATTTCGTGCAAGGCTTCACTTGAAAGCTTTAAAAACTCATCTCTTGTGTACTCTCTATCAATTTTTCCGTCTTCAATATGAAGTATCCTGTCGCACAGTTCTAGCGCATAATAAATTCTATGCTCTGCTATCATAACGGTCGCACCACTATTTTTTATTGCAAGTAGCGCTTCTTTTAAATCTTCAATACCCTTTGTATCAAGGTTTGAGCTTGGTTCGTCAAGTACATAGATTTGAGGCAAACTCATATAAACGGATGCGCAAGCAAGCCTTTGCATTTCACCCCCTGAAAGAGTTAATACATTTTTATTTAAAATATTCTCTAGCTTAAATTCACTTACTGTAATTTCCTCACGCTTTTTTATTTCCTCTAATGGCAACATCTGATTTGACGGACCAAAAGTAAGCTCGTCCTGTGCGTTTAGGTGAAAAAACTGCGACTTCGGATTTTGAAACACAGAGCCGACTTTTTTCGACAACTCTTGCACAGAGCTTTTTTTTGCATTTTCTTCATCAATTAAAATCTCGCCTGTTAAATTCCCTTTATAAAACTGTGGAACTATTCCATTTATTGTTTGCAAAATAGTGGATTTTCCTGAACCGCTTTTTCCAGTAAGTAAAATAAACTCACCTTTTTTCACTGAGAGATTAAGGTGTTTAAGTGCAGTTTCTTCTCTTTCGCTATATGAAAAAGACACATCATTAAATCTAATTATATCAGTCATCTCTTCCTCCTATATAGATAAAAAACGCAACACAATAAGTGTGAGTAAAAATGCCATAGATAAAAAATCAATTGTTTTAAATCGTGCATCTCGCATAATAGTGCTGTGTTTATTAAGTCCCATACCTTTTGTCATTGCAGCTATTGTTAGGCTTTCGCTTGTTCTTACCGAACTAAATAATAGTGGCACATAAATATTCATTATTTTGGTGAGTATATTTGTAGAGCGACCTCTTAACACCATTGACGCCCTTATGTTTTGCATTTCGCTGTATAAAGTTGGGATAAATCTTACCACAACAATTATGGGAATAAGCACTGCTTGTGGTAGTCTCCACCTTGAAAACGCAGCAATAGACTCGCTTATATTTATAGTGCCTATAAAAAGTATGCCGTAAAGTACTGTTGGGTAAAACACCAAAATGCTTGTAAAAGCTGTACCTATTGTAGATACAAACTCGGTTGGAAGCAGTGGTAGTACCGCACTTAAAATCTCGACAAACACAAATAAAACACAGGCGTTTATACCTATTTTTATATAGCCTGAAAAAAATATAAGAAGTATAGCAAACAAGCTTGCTATAGATACATATATATAGTCTCCACCTATGTAGTAAAGTGCATTAATCATTATTATAAAAAGTAGCTTTGCACGTGGGTCTAATTTAAACAGTGCCTTTTGCATTATGCTATACCTGCACGTTTAAAGTGCTTTTTAAACATAGCCTTTGCAACAAGACCACTAATAGCCGCAAAAACAAGCGTAATTATAATAAATATGATTAAACTAGTAGTTGTTGCCATAGCAAACACAGCATTTGCAGACTCCGCTGTATATCCAGACTGCATTGTTTTCTCTAGCATCCAGTCTTGCGCTACCCAATATGCACCACTCTCTCCAAAAACCCAAAGCGAAAGCACAATATAGCTTACTAAATTTGTTGTATAACTCTTGTACTTACCAAGAGAAGCAATAATATCTGCAATAATAAAAAATGCTAGGTTAAATAGAAAAATATAGATACTACCAAAAAATAATAATCCAATTATTAGCGAAACGATGAGCCCCATAATGCTTATGCACAGTGGTTTTCCTGTTCTTGCAACAAACAAAAGATAAACAGGTCCTGTGAATAACGCTACCATTGCAGGCATACCAAGTGAAAGTATAGGAACTATTTGCAATATGGATACGATAACCACAAAAACAATAAACAATGCGCTAAAAATACCTACCGATACTAAATCTTTTACCTCTAATTTTTTCATCTAAAACTCCTCCAAATTTTGTTTATTTAGGTTAGCTAAAGCTAACTGTTAATTTATAAAAAAATCGGCTATAAACCGATAATTTTACTCCAACCACACATGAAAAATTCCATAACGTTTGCAACCTGCTTTTTTGCCTCGTCAAGAGATATATCAAGGAAAGATATCTCAAAAAGTGAGCGGCAATGAGCGGAAGCAAGAATGTACAGCGCCTCATCAGAGACTTTAATTTTACTTCTTCTTTCTTCACTTAAACCTTCTATAAATTTCAAGGTATCGTTTACCTCAATTTCTATTATCTTGCCGATGAAATTCTCATCCGAACTACCTACAGCACAGGTGAAAAGCAAAGTAAATATGTCTTTATCAGAATAAATATGCTCTATTAGTGCGTTCCCAGCATTATATTTTCGCTCCCACAAATCGCCTGTCTCTGTTTTCCATTTGGTATCTATTCTAATAAACTCCTCTGCAAAAGGTTTTATTATTGTCTTAAAAAGTTCGTCCTTGCATGCAAATCTTGTGTAAAGAGCCCCTGTTGTTACTCCAGCATTTTTTGCGATTGTTCGCATACTTGCTTTTTCAAAGCCGTTTCTTAGAAATTCTTTTTTTGCACTTACAAGTATTTCGGAGGTTATTTTATCTGAATTATTCATATTTATATACTCCAATCACTTATATAAGTTTTATATCAATAACGCTGTTATTTAGTATATTATATAAAATTTTATTTGTCAAGATTATTTTAAAATTAATTTAATTTGATACTATTTTTTAAGTTACTTGAGAAACTAAAAAACGAATTCTCAGAGTGGAAAGCATATAATTAAAAAGTAATTATATATATGAGGATTAAAACTGCCCTGTGACCGTTAATGGTTGCAGGGCAAAAGTTTTATTAGAGAAAAATTAATGGCATAAACCCAAA
>CAYJEZ010000219.1:0-3060 GCA_964369215.1 uncultured Eubacteriales bacterium | reverse complement strand
TAGTCCTTAACTATTCACTTTTAGTCTTTAGCCCCACGTGTTTTGCACGTGGCTAATTATTTATATTTTACTATGGAATAAAATTAACAAACTTATCTTCCGCTAAATTTGGCTTAGATATAAACAAAAATTTGTCTGGGTTCTCTTTAAACTGAGTATAAATAGACTTGCTTTGTTCTAATCCGAACTCTTTGTATATCCTCGGTTTTTTTACTATAAGCTCACTGTATTTATAATTTGAATTTATCTTAAATATTATCTTATCGCCATCAACTATAGGGTAAAAGGCAAGCCCATTATGTGCCCTTACTTCGTCATATTCAAAGCCATAGTCTCTTACGCACCACGCACCAAAAGCCATATTTTCGCTTATATCTGCTACAATTGTTGAGTGTGCCCAATCGGTGGAACTAAAACAAGGTCCCCTACACCTGTGCCCATTATAATTAGCAATACATCCTCTTCGTTCTTTGCAACTCCATACACTACTTCTCCAAGTAAAGCTGCTCGGCTGTCTTGCTCTAAGGCTATTCTAATCCAAATTTTTCTCTGCTCCACTTGGTAAAGTCAATAGTAGGCGCATCACAAAATTTCTCGTAAATTTCTGAGGCTCTTTTTGTTTTGGGGTCAACCAAGCAAGGCAAGGCTATACCCATAGCAGTGTAGGAGTTAAACTCGCCTTTAGTAAGCTTAATTATCTCTTTTTCAATATCATCAAGTCTGTCTGTTAGCTTTCCATAAGAAAGTGCGGGAATAGACGCATAATCTGCAATGCTGTTATTATGTATAGTGACTATCTTGATATTTGTGCCTCCAATATCAAGAGCGATAGTATTTGCCATTTTAAACATCTCCTATTTTAATTATAAACACTAATTTACATTAATCTCAGCGGTACTGCCACCTATTTTTAGATGATTATTGAAAAGAACCGTGTGGAAAGCATCGTCTTTGCCGTTCTTTATTCTGTCAAGCAAAAGTGTTGCCGCACTTGTTGCCATTTTGTCTATCGGGGTAACTATAGTGGTTAAATCAGGGTGTACGATAGATGTAAGAGTTAGACCGTCTTGCGCTGAAAGTGATACATCTTTTGGCACACTAAACCCTAAACTTGTTAAAGAGGAGTAAACGCCCATTGCGGTGTACTCGTTCATACAATGTATTGCAGTAGGTGGATTATTTATTTTAAACAACTTTTCAATGCTCTGCGTTTGTGGCATATGCAGTGCGTTGGTCTCTATTATTAATTCTTCGTCAAAGCTTATACCTGCATCTTCTAACGCTTTTTTATAAGCCTGTAACCTAATAGCTATAACTCTGTTATCAAACAGTTTATATCCCACAAAAGCTATTCTTTTATGTCCTAGTTCTATTAGATGACAAATTACATCATAAACACCTCTATGCTCTGTACATTCAACTCTATCTATATTCTCATGCCCTGTAGATATTCCAACTAAAGCTGTGTTTTCTTGCACTTGCTTTAGCAGTTTGGTGTTATTAACATATAAACTGAGCAAAACAATGCCAGCAACGCGCTTTTTAAGTAAATCTCTTAAATAATAATCAACCATTTCGTCACTCTCATTTGTAATACACAAAATAAACGACATATTGTTTTCTTTAAAAACTGCCTCTAATTTTTGTATTATTTCAGAGTAATAAAAGTTCATAATATCAGGTATTATAGCGGCTATTGTGTTTGATGATTTTGTGACGAGATTAATAGCTGTTTGGTTTGGGACATAATTAAGTTTTTCTGCTGTTTTCAGCACTTTTTCACGTGTTTTATCACTTATTCCACTCTTGCCGTTTAGTGCCCTTGACACAGTGCTTATAGAAACTCCCAATTCTTTTGCTATATCTATGTAAGTTTTTGACATAAGTACCCCTTTATGCAATATTTTAACGCAAACGTTTTCTGTTTTTTAAGAATATCAAGAATCATATATTTTGTCAAGCAAAACAGCTTGCTTATTTAAGTTTAAATAATGAATTAGTATAGTATTTTACTGAAATTATATTTATTTTTATTGATTTTATCATTGCAAAATAATATAAACGGTAATTATATCTACAAAATTTATATATATATAACTTATTACGCAAACGTTACCGAAATGTATTGACTTTGTGTTTTAGCGGTGATATTATTAGCTTTAAAGGAGTGTGAAGCATACTATGAACGGCGAAGAAGGTTATATAAATCAAAACTATGAATACGATAAACACCCTGAGAACATGGTTGCATATTGCAACTCTGAAGTGTTTAAAGGGTGGTTTGATATATCTAATAAAATTAGATTTGCGGTTAACACAAATAGAATTATTACTGTAGACACCTACCCCGGTACTGACGATAAACGAATAGTAGCTGAAATATCTTCTATAGTAAACCCTAATACGATTATAAACAGTGAGGACATATTTTACGATGAGAAAAAACTCACTGAACTTATGAGCCCACACTTAACAGACGACAGAGTTAGAGGCAGAATGTATTATGGAGACATATTCGACTTTATAGATAAAGAAAGAGGTTAGAATTATTATGCAAATAAAAATAGAGAAAAAATACTTAGAACTACCTGTATCGGTTACATCTAAGCATAAAAAAATTGTTTTTAGCAGTAAAAATAAAATAGTTTACGATTTAGATGTGGCGCTATGTGTAAAAGATTATGACTTTATTCAGTATGTAGATATGAGCAGATTTATAGGAGAGACCCTTGATGTGGAAGTAACTCCACAAGTAGAAGTTAGTTTTGCTCAAACAGACAGTTATGATATGTCATATGCTCATAAATTTAGACCACAAATGCACTTTAGCGCACAACATGGTTGGATAAACGACCCGAATGGGCTTTGCTTAGTAGACGGAAAATACCATATGTTTTATCAATTTAACCCAGCTGGGCCACAGTGGGGGAATATGCATTGGGGGCATGCCGTAAGCGAAGATTTAGTAACTTGGCAACAACTTGACACCACACTTTACCCAGATGAGATGGGAACTATGTTTTCAGGCAGTGGAATTATTGATGTTAACAATGTATCTGG
>CAYJEZ010000218.1:0-3102 GCA_964369215.1 uncultured Eubacteriales bacterium | reverse complement strand
GTCCGTCTGCAACTACTATTTTAGAGCCATCTGTAATAATGTTGTCGCTTCCTTTAGTGTTAGAAGAACGACCAGAAGTCTTTTTAAATCCTGATACAACAAGAGTATCAACATCTATAGAGTCACAAGTAAAATATTCTTTCCATTGATCCGCAAGTGTTCCACCAATAGCGCCAATAGCAGCTTTAATAAGTCCCATAATGTTACCTCCAGAAATTTAGTTTGTTTATCAATTAGTTATATATTAACATATAATTTTGTATATGTAAATACCGCTTTATTATGTATAAATAGAAAAAAGCACAATTATTAATTAAACTTGACATATGTTACCAATAATAAAATAATTAACTTTGTTTAAAAAAAATTAACTTATAATCTTAATAAAAATGATATAATACAGCTTGAATTTCTAAGTAAAGGATTTGATATTTTGAAAAAGCTGATATCTACTTTTATTGCGCTTTTTTTTATTATAACATCAGTTTCATCAGTAGCTTATGCTGAGGGATTTGAATATGAATTTGAAAATTACAGCAGGTCACTTATTATGACCTCTATGGATACAGGCGAGGTTGTGTATGCTAACAACCCAGACGAAATTTTGTCTGTGGCGTCGCTTACTAAAATAATGACCTATATAGTGGCCTATGAAAATATAGAAGATATTGAGAATACATTAGTTAGTATAGACCCTGAGAGTATATCAATACTTAATTCTACATACAGCTCTATGTCTAATATTATTGCTAACGAGCAACTAACTGTACTGCAACTTTTAAATATGATGATGGTTCCGTCGGGCAATGATGCCTCTTTGGCAATAGCCATGTACTATGATAAATTAAATGGCTTTTTAAGCGAACCCTCATATGACGGTAATGGAGTAGATTTGAGGGCTTACGATATGGGAGCATCTCCATTCATAAAATTAATGAATGATAAAGCAAAAGAGTTAGGTTGCTATAGTACAAATTTCACTAATCCTCACGGGCTTTACAATCAAAACCACTATTCTACTGCAAGAGACATGGCGGTAATAGCTAGATACGCAACTACCCTACCATATTTTTCAGAAATATCAGGGCAACTAAGTTACACTTTGCCACCGACAAACTTATATTCATCAGAAAGGACCGTGTATACTTCTAACAGAATGTTATCTTCATACTATGAAGAGGGAGAAGTGAATTATTATTATACATATGCTACAGGAATGAAAACAGGTTCACTTACTCAGTCAGGTTACTGTATAGCTTCTTCAGCTATGTATGAGGGTTACTCGTATATTGTAATAGCACTTGGAAGCCCTATGTATGATGCTAATAATGTGAGAATAACTACAAATGGGGCGATGCTCGATAGTGCAGAGCTATTTAGGTGGGCTTTTTTAAACCTAGAAAATAAAACTGTAGTAACAAAGGGTTCGCTTTTAGGCGATGTAGCACTTGAGTATGCTTGGAACAAAAATAGAATACAAGTTGTAGCAGCCGACAATGTGCAGTTTATTTTACCCATCGAGGCATCTCTTTCAAGCGTTAGTGTAGAACTTGACTTGCCTGAAAGTATTCAGGCACCTGTTAAGCAAGGAGATATTTTGGGAGTAGCGACCATAAAATATCAAAATACAGAGTTTGCTACAGTTAATCTAATAGCATCTGAGTCTGTTGACAGAAGCACTTTAATGCAAATTGTTGAAACAGGTCAAGAATTTATTGCGTCTCCTATATTTGTTATTGCAGTGCTTGCTGCAGTATTAATGCTAATTATTTTTATATCAATAAGTATATCTTATAATAAAAAGAAAAGACGTATGAAACGCGGAAAAAGATTGTAATTAATAGAAATATTATAGCAAAAAGTTTAAAAACCGTAAATGTGCCAAAAGGCACATTTACGGTTTTTTAGACTGTCAAAAAAGGTATAGACTTTCATCACAATGAAGGAGATTAAAAGTTTTACACCGTTTTATTCAAAAAATGGTGAGTTCTTAGGGCAACGCCCTGAGTTGTTTTCTGCTATAAACGAAAACTTTTACCTAATACCAACTTGTTGACAATAAAGCACTACTTCTAAAAAGAGAAAAGTTTTTTAAATTACCTTATTGTGCTTTTTTGAACAGTAGGTTTTTTATTATATTTAAGCTCAAATAATCAAATGGTTATTTAATATTAATCAAATCTTAAGCGCAAAACTATTTATTTTTTTTCATTTTTGTGAGACAATAAGAGCAACAAAACAAAAGGGGATTATAAAATGTACAATATTTTAATTTGTGACGACGAGAAAGACATAGTAAACGCGCTTAAGATATATTTAGCCGAGGAGAATTACAACTTGTTTACAGCCAGCAACGGGCAAGAGGCACTTGATGTTATAGCGAGCGAGGAAATTCAGCTTGTGCTTTTAGACATTATGATGCCAATTATGGACGGCATGGAAGCCATGATGAAAATTAGAGAGAAAAGCAATATTCCAATTATTTTATTAACAGCAAAAAGTGAAGACATGGACAAAGTTTTAGGCCTAGACAGTGGAGCAGACGACTACATTACAAAACCATTTAACCCTACAGAGGTTTTAGCAAGGGTTAAGTCTCAGCTTAGGCGCTACATGTTTTTAGGCTCTGTAAGTGCAAATGAGAGCGTTTATAAAGTAGGTGGAATAGTGCTTGATGACAACACAAAAAAAGTTGAGGTGGACGCCGAAGAGGTGAAACTTACCCCAACACAGTTTGACATACTAAAACTATTTATGAAAAACACAGGCAAGGTTTTCTCTCCTGAGGAGATATATAAGCATATTTGGAAAGACCTACCTTTCGACTCTCAAAACGTTATTGCAGTACACATTAGGCACGTTAGAGAAAAAATAGAGATTAACCCAGGCGACCCAAGATACATTAAAGTTGTGTGGGGGCAAGGGTATAAAATGGAAGGGTAGATGTTAGTTCAGAGTTAAGAGTTTAGGGTTAAGAATTTAGAGTTAAGAATTGGCTTTGTTGATACGAAACATTGCCTTATTAATCACTCGTAATGAATAATACGACCTATGTAGGGGCGACCTTTGGTCGCCCGTCAAAGGCGAAACAACCTAAATATT
>CAYJEZ010000217.1:0-3119 GCA_964369215.1 uncultured Eubacteriales bacterium | reverse complement strand
TACACAATAACATTAAAAACGAGATGATGCAATTAAAGCATTCATCTCGTTTTTTGAGGTTTAAGTGACAACAGTATTAAAATGACTGATTGGAGAAAAGGAATTCAGTTGCGTTTTAGGTACTCTGTTTATATGTAGAGCGAATGAGAAAAAATATTGTGTGAAAGAGGATAGTGTCTATTGCCGGTTTAGATAGTGACAGTAAAAAAATTAACAAGCACTTCGAACTTACTGAAAAAGTAAAAGATTATATATTTAATAATTACTTAAATTCCGAACTAAATCTATCAGTTATAAGCTCACACTTTAATTACTCTGCAAAAACAATATCTTCTGCATTTAAAGATGCTACTGATACAAATGTAAATGATTACATAAATCAGGTGAGAATTAATAAAGCTTTAGAAATAATTAAGGCAGATAAAAAAATAACAATAGAAGAGTTATCTGAAAAAACAGGTTATAATAACTCCAGAACATTTAGACGTGCTTTTAATAAAATAACAGGAACTACACCTAAAAAAATGGGCGCTGTGTTTGATTAATTGCTTATGCTTTGCTTTTGATAATATAATGTTTGCTATTTTAATGGAAAGCAGTTTGTCAGATATTATTTCTTTGTTTACAGCGATGCAAAAATTGAACGCCACTTCTCGAATACCAATTTTCTGACCACATAAACAGTCACAGACATCTTTGGAGTATATAGTGGGTTCGGGCTACTGCCCGAAAAAGGGGTGCGGGTACTCCTGCCGAGCTGCGCTCGCCCCTCTCAAGAGGGATTTTTAGGATGAGTAATATAGTATGACTTCTTAGATTTTGTACAAAAATCAACAACTGTTTAAAAATATACGACAAAATATTAATAAAATGTTATTATTTTGTAGAATAATACTAAAGTTTGTGGGTGAGTTAAATTAACAGAAAAGAAAGATTATGGGCAAGCTTTAAAGGTCATAAGGTAGACAGAACACCTGTTTCATTTTATGAGATTAACGGATACGATGAAAAACAAGATGATAAAGACCCTTTTAATATTTATTCTGACGCATCTTGGAGTGAAATGATAAAGCTTACCAAAGAAAAGACAGACCGCATAGTTATGAGAAGTATCCCTTTCTTAAAAGAAAAAAAGAGTTTATCTGAAATAACAAACGTCACCAAATACTATGATAGTTTAAACAGCTTACATTGTATAACAGAAATACATACAAAAAATGGAATTCTTAAGCAACATACCAGACAAGACCTTGATGTAAATACAGTGTGGGTAGTTGAGCATCTACTTAAGGATGAAGACGATGTTAAGACTTATTTAGACCTACCACATAACTTTGAAATAGGAGTGCCTGATATAAGTTCTGTTATAGAAACCGAAAAAGAATTGGGAGATACTGGAATAGTTATGATTGATACCGGAGATGCTTTGGTAGAGAGCGCTTCTCTTTTAAGTATGGAGGAGTACACTGTTATAGCTATGACAAATCCTGAATTATTTACAGAACTTATGAAACTTAAGCAAGTTAATCTACTAAAAAAAACAAAAATAGTTTCCGAGTTGCTTCCAAATAGACTATGGAGAATTTACGGCCCTGAATATGCTACACCACCGTATCTTCCACCCTATTTATATGAAAAATATGTTGTAAATTTTGACACTGATTTGGTTAGCCTGATTAAAAAAAATGGAGGCATAGCAAGAATGCACCAACATGGCAACTCAAAAGATGTCTTAAGACTTACACTTCAAACCGGATGTGATGGGCTAGACCCTGTTGAGCCGCCTCCACAAGGAGATATAACTTTGAAAGAAGCACGAAAAATTTGTGGCGACAAGTTTACTCTTTTCGGTAATTTAGAAATAAATGATATTGAGATGTTGCCACCTAATGAAATGGAAACAAAGGTTAAAACTGCACTTTGTGAAGGGCCAGACAGCAACGGCTCAAGCTTTGTTTTGATGCCGTCGGCATCACCATACGGAAGAGTGCTTAGTGACACTGCTTTAAAAAATTATAATAAAATTATAGACATTGTGTCATTGATATAATAAAAAGTAAAGAGGGTTTGATTGTGACAAAAAAAGAAAACTACTTAAAAACGATAAATTTTGAAAACCCTGAATATATTCCGATGAATTTTCACATAAACGATGCCTGTTACAATAATTATGACCGAGACAGTTTGTTTGAACTGATGGATAAGCATAAGCTTTTATTCCCGAATTTCAATAAAAATAATGAATTTAAATTGGTTTATAATAATTGTGCAAAAAAAGACGAACCTTACCTTGACGATTTTTCTTGCCTTTGGCAAACCTCAGAAGACGGCATTGTAGGAAGTGTGGTAAAGCACCCTCTTGAAGATTGGGATAATTTCAAAAACTATAAGTTTCCTGACCCTGAAGTATGTATGGGAATTGGAAAAATAGACTGGAAAAAAGTAGAGAAAAACATTATAGATAACCCTGACGGCTTGCATATGGGGGGGCTTAGACACGGACACACATTTTTGCAGTTGTGCGATATAAGAGGTTATGAAAACCTTATGTTTGATATGATAGACGAAGAACCAAAACTATGGGAATTGATTGAGCATATAGAAAACTTTAATATGCATATAATTAAAAAGTATGTAAATTTTAAAGTAGATGTTATGTCTTACGCCGAAGATTTAGGTATGCAAATTGGCCCTATGCTTTCACCTGAGCATTTTGTTAAATATATAAAGCCAAGCTACACAAGGCTTATAAAACTTGCTAAAGATGAAGGCATTAAAATACATATGCACTCAGACGGAGATATACGAATGTTAGTTGACGATATTATCGGTGCAGGGGTTGACATAATAAATCTGCAAGATTTAGTTAACGGAATAGATTGGATAGCGGATAAGTTTAGAAGCAAGACTTGTGTTGAGCTTGATATAGATAGGCAAAACATTACTGTTTTTGGTGGCGAAAAAGATATTGATAATTTGATAAGAGAAGCAGTTACTAAAATTGGAACAAAACATGGCGGTTTAATGATGGTTTATGGTTTGTACCCAGGTGTACCGCTTAAAAATGTTGAATACTTGATGAACTCTATGGAGAGATATATGTTATTTTATAATTAATT
>CAYJEZ010000216.1:0-3190 GCA_964369215.1 uncultured Eubacteriales bacterium | reverse complement strand
AGTGGAGACACAGCAACAAGAATAAACAACGATATTGATAGAATGAATGACTTTATAGGCGGAGTTATGAGTAATCATTTAAGAGTTATCTCGCAAGCCGTGTTCTCTGCTATAGCTTGCATTTTTTTAACTTGGGAGCTATCTCTTGCCTATTTTATACTTCTTCCATTCTCTATATGGTTTATAAATAAAATAAGCAAACCTATAGAGAAACAGGCTAAGCAGTCTATGGACAAAACAGGCTCGTCTGCAAGCCTTGCCACAGATGTTATAAATGGTATTTTAACAGTTAAGGCCTTTTGTGTTCAGCCTACAATGAGCAAAAATTTTAAAGAGCTTACAGATAAATCTTACGAGGCAACAGTTAACTCTGAGAAAATAAACAGGGTTATGACAGGTGTAAAATACGGAACAAGTGTTGTGCAAACAATGGTTTTATTTCTTGTAGGTGCAGTGCTTGTGTCTAATAATCTTATAAGCGTTGGAGATTTGGTGGCGTTTATTACTCTTTCTGTCTATGTATCAGAGGCTTTTGGCTCTATTGACTATACAATGCGCACATTTAGAGACGGCGAGGCAACAGCACAAAGGGTGTACGAGATACTTGACATTCCACTTGAAAAAGAGGGAACTTTTACAGGGGTAAACGAGGGCGAGCTTGTAAGTATAAGTAATCTTAAATTCTCTTACGGAGAGACCGAAATATTAAAAGGAATTAACTTAAGAATTAATAGCTCTCAAAAGGTTGCACTAATAGGCCCTAGTGGCTGTGGCAAAAGCACAATGATAAAACTTTTATGCAGATTTTACTTACCAAACAGTGGAAACTTTGAGTTTAAAGGCGAAGACATCACCGAATGGAAGAGCGATGCACTGCGTGAGAATATGGCTATAGTGTCTCAAGAGTCGGTTCTTTTTGACGGCAGTATTTACGAGAACATTGCCTATGGTGGCAAAAACATTACTAAAGAGCAAGCAGAATATGCACTTAAAGAGGTAGGCCTTTGGGAGTTTGTGTGCTCGTTAAAAAATGGAATTAATCATCAAGTTGGTGAGTTTGGCGGTACGCTGTCAGGTGGGCAAAAACAAAGAATTTGTATTGCACGAGCCATGGTGAAAAACGCTCCTTTAGTACTTTTAGACGAGGCAACCTCTGCACTGGACACAAGCAGTGAGAACGAGGTGCAAAAAGCACTTGATAAGCTACTAGTAAACAAAGCGGCTGTTATAGTTGCTCACAGGCTTACTACTATTCAAAATGTAGATTATATTTATTATTTTGAGGGTGGAGTTGTTGCAGAAGAGGGTTCTCCGCACAATTTACTTGAGAGAAAAGGAAAATATTATGCCATGTGCTTAAGCCAAGGCTTAGTGAAAGCAGGTGGTAACAATGAGTAAACTAAAATATTACACAAAACTGTTTGCAAGAAGCTTCGCTTTTTTTGAAAACCAAAAAGCAAAATATATTTTAGGCTTGTTTTTAGGTGCATTCGAGCTTGGTTTGCTTTTTGCAACGCCTTATATAAACGAGGCTTTAATGGAGATTGTAACAGGGCAGTCAGACGCAAACATTGTACATATGGTGGCGATGCTTTTTGTGGTTTTTCTAGCTTTTGTTCCACCTGTAATTATAGGAAAATATTTGCAAAACACCACAACTGTAAGAGCAACTGAAAACCTTAGAAACGCTACATTTAAGCATATAATGGAAGTTCCGTATAGCGCACTTTTAAAATTAAAAACAGGCGACTACATAACAAGAATTACGGACGATGTAACAAAAACAGGCAAAGTTTACAGCTCGTTTGCCTTTAACTGTTTAGTTCGTTTTATAGTGGTGTTCTCTGTTACTTTGGTAATACTTTTAATGAGTGACCCAAGACTTGCACTGGTAGGTATTATTTATGGAATTATAAGCTTAGTGTTATCGGTTGTTTTAAATCCTTACGCTAAAAGTCTTGAAAAAGAGGCTAAAATAGAGATAGTAAACTCGGCTTCATCTCTTATAGAGGCTATGCGTGGTATTCCTATTATTAGGGTGTTTACTCTTCATGAAGTTCTAGCAGAAAAATACCTTAACATATGTAAAATAATTAAAAGTAAAAGAAGCAAGTACAGAACAGTAATTGGCATAACCTACGGGGTTATAGACTTTTTTACATTCTCTGCACAGCCTGTTGCCTTTATAATAGCAATACTAATTTCTATAAATCAAGTAGATGTAGTAAGCGCTGTTTTCTCGGCTACTATAGTTGGTTTAATGGCGGATTCTATGCTAAGGCTTAGCACATTTTTACTTTTGGTTCAACCTAGTTTAGTATCAATGGAGCGTGTGTTTGATGTTCTTGATTTACCTACAGAAGAGCTTGGAGTGGCGAAAGAAAGTATAAACACAAACACAGAGTACGCAGTAGAGTTCAGCGATGTAAGCTTCTCTTATAATGAGGATAAAAAAGTTATAAATAACCTAAGCTTAGCTATAAAAAACGGAGAGCACCTTGCTATTGTAGGTGGCTCTGGTGGTGGTAAATCTACCTTAATAAAGCTTATTGCCCGTTTTTACGAGCCACAAAGCGGAAGTGTAAAACTTTTTGAGAAAAGCAGTAATGATTTAACAATTGCCGACACAAGAATGCTCTCTTCATACATAGCTCAAGAGTGCTCTTTATTTGAGGGAAGTATTAAAGAAAATATTTTGCTTGGCAAAACAAATGCAAGCGAGAGCGAAGTTATAAACGCTGCAAAAAGAGCGAATATTCACGACTTTATTATGAGCTTACCCGAGAAATACGACACAGCTATAGGCGAGCGAGGCTCGAGGTTATCCGGTGGGCAAAAGCAAAGGCTTGCTATATCTAGGGCGATTATTAAGGGTGCACCAATAATGCTTTTAGACGAGGCAACAGCTGCGCTTGACTCTAAAACAGAAGAAGATATAGTTGCCAATTTAAACGAAATCACAAAAGGCATAACAACTGTTACCGTTGCTCACAGGCTAAGCTCTGTAAGAGCAGCCGACAGAATTATTGTTATGGACAGTGGCAAAATAGTCGAAGAGGGAACTTTTGATAAGCTACTTTTAAAAGGTGGTAAATTTAAAGAGCTTTACGATAAGCAGTTTAGAGAGGAATAGATAAGGGACTGTCGCATTAAGACGTTCAGTGGTGAATATGAACAATGTTATGGTGTA
>CAYJEZ010000215.1:0-3196 GCA_964369215.1 uncultured Eubacteriales bacterium | reverse complement strand
CACGACCACGCTGAGGACGAACACGACCACGCTGAGGATGAGCATAGCGAAGCTGGACATGATGACGAGCATGTATGGCTTTCACTTAATAACGCTATAATCGCTTGCGAGCATATTGGTGCACAGATAGCAAAATTAGACGCTGAAGGTGCTGAGAGTTACGCTGAAAACACAAGCAACTATACTCAAATGCTGTCAGATTTGGATAAAGCATATGTTACTGCTATAGCAGACGCAGACAGAGACACCTTAATTTTTGCAGATAGATTTCCATTTTTATATATGATGTCAGACTATGACGTAAATTATTATGCTGCTTTTCAAGGTTGCTCTGCTGAGACAGAAGCTACTTTTGAGACTGTTACATTCTTAGCAGAAAAAGTAAACGAGCTTGATGCAAAAAAACTATTAATAATTGATAACGGGCTAATAGAGTTGGCTGAAACTATAAATGAGAACAGTGAAGATAAAGATAGCGAGACATTAGTTTTACATTCAATGCAATCCGTATCGCAAGAAGAGATAAGCTCCGGTGCATCGTATTATGATTATATGTTAGAAAACCTTGAAACGTTAAAGACTGCGCTTGCTGATTAAGATTTATTTTTTATAATATTATAGATGTATAGTATTAAAGTAAGTATAGCCATTCAACGCCCAAGACTAAGACAAATTAAGCAAAAAACCGCATATATATAGTCAAATCAATATTTGACTTTTAGCTTTTTTACTTAATTTCTGTAGTGTTTTCTAAGTTAATTTACTATAAAAAGGATGTATAAAATGAATATCACGTGTAAAGATTTATCTATTGGTTATAATAATGTTCCACTTCACAACAATATTAACGTTACAATTCCTAGTGGAGCTTATGTTTGTATAGTTGGAGATAATGGCGCAGGCAAAAGCACATTAGTAAAGACGATATTAGGGCTAATTCCAGTGGTTAATGGTTCGGTTAATGTAGGCGAGATTAATAATTACTCTTATATTGGTTATCTTCCTCAACAAACACAAGTGCAAAAAGATTTTCCAGCCTCCGTTTATGAAGTAGTTATTTCAGGGTGTTTAAATAAAATAGGGTTTCGACCATTTTACAATAAAGCAGAGAAAGCATTAGCCAAAGACATGTTGACAAAACTTAATATAATGAACCTCAAAAACAGAAGTTATAGTGAGCTATCTGGTGGGCAGCAACAAAGGGTTCTTTTAGCAAGAGCTCTGTGCGCTACCGATAAAATACTGCTTTTAGATGAACCTACTGCTGGTTTAGACGTTGATACTACTGAGGACTTTTATAAACTTACAAAAGATATAAACCGTGAGGGAACAACAATAATAATGATTACACATAACTTAAAAGATGTGATTGCAGATGCAGATTATGTGCTTAGTGTTGGCGGAGATGGAGTAAACATGGTTGCAGTGCAGGATTATGCGGAAGGGATGTTAGAATGATAGAAACACTTCTAGAATATTTATCTTACCCGTTTGTGATGTATGCTTTAATAGTAGGGGTGTTAGTCGCATTATGCTCGTCTTTATTAGGTGCAACTTTAGTGCTAAAAAGGCTCTCATATATTGGTGACGGTTTATCTCATATTGCTTTTGGAGCTATTGCCATAGCCTCGGTACTAGACATTGCAAATCAAGACGCACTAGTATTTCCAATAACAGCTCTTAGCGCAGTTTTACTATTAAGAATTGGGCAGAATGCAAAAATAAATGGAGACGCTGCCATAGCAATGATGTCTGTAGGCTCGTTAGCTGTAGGTTATTTGTTGATGAACGTTTTTTCTGTGTCATCAAATTTAGCAGGTGATGTTTGTACTACATTGTTTGGTTCAACATCCATTTTAACACTTACAAGCACAGATGTTATTACAAGTATGATTTTGTCTGTTTGTGTAATAACAGTATTTATTTTGTTTTATAATAAAATATTTTCAGTTACGTTCGATGAGTCGTTTGCAAAGGCAACAGGAATAAAAGTGGGTTTATATAATTTAATTATTGCTATAACTATATCTGCAGTAATTGTGATTGCTATGAATTTAGTAGGCTCGTTATTAATAAGTGCCTTAGTAGTTTTTCCCGCTTTATCGTCAATGAGAATATTTAAGAACTTTAAATCTGTAATTATTTCAGCTGCAATTATATCTGTCACTTGTGCTTTTGTGGGAATTATTATCTCAATTTTGTACGGAACACCTGTAGGTAGCACTATTGTAACCATAAACTTGCTTGTTTTCGCTATTTCTTGGATACTATCTTCTGTAACCATAAGGAAATAATGTGAAATGCAACTTATATTTCATTTTATATTAGTGTAGCTATATACTTTATAATAAACTTTTACTACAAAAAGGCATTGACGAGAAAATCATCAATGCCTTTTTTGTTCTAATATTATTGTATTTTTACTTTTTGTATCCGCATTTTGTGCACACGCCGTCTTCGTTTAGTGCTATTCCGCAAAGCGGACATCTATCGATATCATTTTTTGTTTCAAACTCAGCAGAAGCTGCATTTACACCGCTTGTAAAAGTAAGCTTTGCTATATTTAGCTTATCTTTAAGCAAGCTATAAACAATTTTAATCATTCCTTCAACTGTCATTGTCTCTTTAGTTACAACCAAACGGCAGTCTGGGTAAGCAGTTGCAAGCTCTGTTTTAAAAGCTTCGCCTTTCATTTGGTTTTGAGGAGTTCCGTCTTTTATTCCTGTATCTTCATATACTTTTAGAATTGCAGGAAGAAGAGGGTCGTCTTCTCTTAAAATAAGAGCATGGTCAAAGTTTTTTAGTAAATCCCAAGCAGTTTTTTGAATTTCATTACATGGGAAAACCATGTTTACACCCTCGTTAACAGTGTCTTCAACCTCAATGGTGAGAATGCCTGTGTGGCCGTGCAAATACTGTGCTTCGCCTTTAAATCCGTAAAATCTGTGTGCATATTGTAAGTCTAATTTTGCTATACTTCTCATAATCTGTTCTCCCTTTTTGTTTAAAAATTAGTAATCATTCTTACTATTAATATTCTAGCAAATATTTTAAATAATGTCAATAGTTTTAAACAAAATTTAATTAATTTATATAAATAAATAAAGATAAGTTCAAAATATAATTAAATATAGTACGAAAAGCTAAGCTTAAATACTTTTAAAATTTTACAGACAAATAATAACTTTATTCACAC
>CAYJEZ010000214.1:0-3208 GCA_964369215.1 uncultured Eubacteriales bacterium | reverse complement strand
GACGATGATTTTGACGACATTGACGATGACGACGATGACGACGATGAGTATACCGCTCCAGTAGCTACAGCTGCTCCTGTTGTAACAGCTGCACCTACCGCGCCTCCAGCACCTCCAGTTGTTGTTGATGATGATGACGATGATGACGACGATGATGACGACGATGATGACGACGACGATGACGATGACGATGACGATTAATCATAAACACTACTCATTAATAATATTCCCCTATTATTAACAGCCAAAATAAAACAAGAGCTTTGCACCGGATAAAGTGCAAAGCTTTTGTTTTATTTTAAGAAATTTCATATTTGACAAAATAGAGTATAAGTGATAATATTATCTTTGTGTTTTATAACAAAAATTTACTTTAGCTAAAGTAAAACATATTATTTATTTTACTTCAAAATGCTTAGAATAAGTAAAAGTAATATTATATAAATATAGATTTTTATAAACATGCTTCAATATCGGTTTTGTTAACTTAATAATCTTTAATATTTCTTTATCCTAAACGTCGAGCATAAGAGCGAAACAGCTTTATATTATCTTAACATTACCATAATAATTCAAAGGAGTTTAAATATGATTATATTAGTATTAAATTGCGGTTCAAGCTCGCTTAAATTTCAGCTTGTAAACATGGAAACAAAAGAGACATTGTGTAAGGGGTTATGTGAGAGAATTGGTATAGAAGGCAGCAGTATAACCTACTCATATAGCAATGTAAAAATTAATAAAACTGTAAAACTTTGTAATCACTTAGATGCACTAGAGTCAGTAATTAACTTAATAAGCAAAGGTGATACCGCTGTTATTAACAGTATTGATGAAATAAAAGCAGTAGGCCACAGAATCGGTCACGGTGGTGAAGTGTTTAAAGAGAGCCAAATAGTGAGTGCAGAAGTTCTTGCTGAAATAGAAAAACTAGCTGTATTTACTCCTCTTCATGCACCAGCTATGATTAATGGAATTAAAAGTGCAATGTCTCTATTTTCAAGTTCAACACCTAGCGTAGCTGTTTTTGACACTACTTTTCACAGCACTATTCCTCCAAAGGCTTATATTTATGCCTTACCTTATGAATACTACGAAAAATATGGCGTAAGGCGTTTTGGTTTTCACGGAACAAGCCATAAATACGTAAGCCAAGTTGCAGCAGACTACTTAGGCAAAGATATAGAAAAATTAAAAATCATTACTTGCCATTTAGGTAACGGGTCATCAGTAACTGCTATTGAAAACGGAAAATCTGTCGACACCTCTATGGGATTCACTCCTGTTGCAGGGCTTGTAATGGGAACACGTTGCGGAGATGTTGACGTCGGAGCAATACTATACCTGCAAGAAAAGCTTAATTTAAACGCTAGCCAAATGAACGATATACTAAATAAAGAGTCTGGCTTACTAGGAATATCAGGCTTATCTCCTGACAGCCGCGACATAGTAAACGCTGCATCTAACGGGCATGAGCGTGCCAAACTTGCAAATGAGGTTATGTGTTATAATATAACAAAACATATCGGAGCCTATGCCGCTGTAATGGGCGGATTAGATATACTTATTTTTACTGGTGGTATAGGTGAAAAAGACGCAGCAATAAGGGCCGAAATATGCGAAAGGCTTGGGTACATGGGTATTGAGCTTGACAAAAATAAAAACAACGAAAAAGGGCTAGAGATAAATAATATCTCTGCCCCTAATAGCAAAGCTAAAACATTAGTAATATGCACTGACGAGGAAATGATGATTGCAAAAGATACTTTAGCCCTCGTTACTAACAACTGACAAGCTTTGTTTTAACATTATAGCTTGCAGTAAGTTTCTGGTTGTAATATTATCTACATTATTTTTTAAGAAAAATTCGGTATCCATTGGGCTATCAACAGTCCAAACAGAGATGCCGACTTTTTTATTTTTCAACTCATTTAATACAAGCTTTGCATTTTCATAATACCAATTAATACCACACACTTCGTAATTTTTCATTCTTTCTACTGAATCTAAAAGTGTTGCCTTTAAATCTTCACTCTCATCTATTTCTTCATATGAGGCAAATATCTCTAAATTAGCAAACCACATTACATTCTTAAATGTACATGTTCCTTTTTTAAACAAAGTTTTATCTACTGCTCCTGTAAAAATCAACCTGTCTTCTACATTATATTTTTTTGCCAATTCATACGTCTCTCTCTCTAAATTATTAAGTTTAAAGTCGCAATTAATTTTTATTTTGGGTTTGTTTTTCACCATCTCAAAAGCCGTAGCCAAGCTAACTACCTCTCCATATACTTCATCGTGAGACAATATAAGCTCTCCTCGATTGCTCCTTCTTATGTCTATCTCAAACGCCTCTGCATTATTGTTTATAACGTACTCAATATAGTTTACAGAGTTATCACCTGTTTTGTCACAACCTGAATGTGCTGTTATCATAAATTCACTCTCTTTCAAAAAAATCTACTTCTATTCTAATCCAAAATTGAATTATTTGCAAGCTTATTTTATAAAATTTTATCTAATTTTTATGCAAAATTAATAATTAATAAAAAGAAGTGCAACCATAAAATTGAACTGTACCAAATTGTACGGACAGTACAAAAAAAGCCTATAAAGATTTTCTATAGCTTTGCAATCTTTTGATGGATTGCTTTGCTTTAAGTTCAAAAATTTCACGTTCATAATCGACTATATGTCGATAGATTCTTGGCATAAAAAATTCCTCCTATAGTAGATATTTCTATTCTACTACAGGAGGCTTCTTTTTTTCTATTGTCCGTTTTTACCAGTTCTGTTCAATTAAAATCAGTACAGTTTTTTATTAATTATTGATTTTTAACTCTAATCCATAGGTCTGCAAGCTCTTTTTTAAGTGTCTCGTTATAAACAAAGTACTCGTCTAGCTCGTAACCCACACGAGGGGAATAAGCCTCGTTACCAAAGTAGTCTCCACCCTCACCTGATAGTTCGTTAAATACTTGCTCGTTTACAGAAGAGTATCCAACAGTGTTAGAGCCGTCAAGTGCTGCCTCGTAAGACAATGTGTAGTTCATAAACTCATGTGCAAGAAGTGGTGCTGGTGCATTAGTTGGTATTACCATTGAATCTATCCAAGTATTTGTACCTTCATTAGGTGCAAAAAACGCTAAATTCTCGTTCTCGTAAAGCATGTAGGCTGCGTCTCCACTGTATACATTAGCCATTA
>CAYJEZ010000213.1:0-3213 GCA_964369215.1 uncultured Eubacteriales bacterium | reverse complement strand
CCCACCCCAGCAAACAAGAAAGGAAAATATTATGAGCGAGAAAAAAACTGTATACAGCGCCATTCAGTCCACAGGTAGTTTTACCTTGGGCAATTACTTAGGAGCGCTTAAAAATTGGGTAGATATGCAAGACGAGCACAACTGCATATACACCATAGCAGACCTACACGCAATTACTGTAAGGCAAGAGCCTAAAGATTTAAGAAAAAATGTGCTAGACGCATATGCAATGCTTTTGGCAATTGGAATAGACACAGAGAAAAGCACTTTGTTTATTCAAAGCCACGTGCCACAGCACTCTCAGCTTGCATGGCTTTTAAACTGCTACACAGGCTTTGGAGAACTCTCGAGAATGACCCAGTTTAAAGACAAAAGCTCTAAACACACAGACAACATTAACGCTGGTCTATTTACTTACCCTTGCTTAATGGCGGCGGACATTCTCTTATACAACGCAGATTTAGTGCCTGTTGGCGACGACCAAAAACAACATATAGAGCTTACAAGAAACCTAGCCGAGAGATTTAACAACACATACTCACCTACATTTGTAGTGCCAGAGGGTTTTACCCCTAAGGCTGGTGCTAGGGTTATGTCTTTAGTAGACCCTACAAAGAAGATGTCGAAGTCTGACGAGAACAAAAACTCTTACATAACTCTTTTAGACAAACCAGAGGAGATTAAAAAGAAGTTTGCAAGAGCCGTTACAGACAGCGACACCGTGGTTAAGCGTGCCGAGGGCAAACACGGAATTAACAATCTTATTGACATTTACTCTTGCGTTAGTGGTAAAAGTGTAGAGCAAATAGAAGCTGAGTTTGACGGCAAAGGTTATGGAGACTTTAAGGCTGCCGTTGGGCAAAGCGTTGCAGATAAATTAGAGCCTATACAAAACAGATATGAAGAGCTTATTAAAGACAGAGCTTATTTAGAGCAATGCTTTAAAGAGAACTCTTTAAAAGCGCAAGGTGTTGCAAGAAAAACACTGTCTAAAGTAATGAGAAAAATTGGTTATATTTAAGTAAAACAGCCTTGCTAGAGTTCACCTTTGGCAAGGCGTTAGTTTAATTAACAAAAAATATTATTATAAGTGCAAAATAAATTAAAAAGGTGGTTAAGTTTATGAAAATTGGATTTATTGGCGTGGGAATAATGGGCAAGTCTATGGTTAGAAACCTTATGAAAAACGGTCACGAGGTGCAAATTTACACCAGAACAAAAGAGAAGGCAGAAGATGTAATCTCTGAGGGCGCAAAGTGGACAAACAGTGTAAAAGAGTGCTGTAATGGCGCTGGGGCAGTAATGAGCATTGTAGGTTACCCAAGCGATGTAAAAGAGGTTTATTTTGGCGAGAACGGAATTATTGAAAACGCAGAAAAAGGCGCTTATATTATCGATTTAACCACAAGTAGCCCAGATTTAGCAAGTGAAATTTTCAGTAGTGCAACCGAAAAAGGGCTAAAAGCTATGGATGCCCCTGTAACAGGTGGAGACATTGGCGCTAAAAACGGAACTTTAGCAATTTTAGTAGGAGGCACTAAAGAAGCATTTGATGAGTTTTTACCAGTGTTTAAGGCTATAGGCGAGAATATTAGCTACTGTGGAAAAGCTGGCAGTGGACAGCACACGAAAATGTGTAATCAAATAGTTATTGCTGGTACAATTAGCGGACTTTGCGAGGCGCTTACCTACGCTAAGGCACACGATATTGACTGGCAAATGCTTTTAAATGCAATATCAACAGGAGCCGCTGGTAGCAACCAAATGAATGCTGTTTTACCTAAGCTTATTAATAATGACTTTGACCCGGGCTTTTTTATTAAACACTTTATTAAAGATTTAAAAATAGCTCAAGAAGAGGCAGAGGGACTAGGGCTTGATGTTTTAAACACAACCCTTAAAAACTATGAAAAACTTGAAGAAATGGGCCTTGGAGACATAGGCACACAAGGGCTAATTAAACATTATATTAAGTAGAAAGTGTGGAAGATTTATGTCAGAGGTGAAATTTTACAGAAACGATGAAATAGACGAAAAAGAGATTAAATACTCTGTTATTGTGGCAAAACATAAGGGGAAATGGATTTACTGCAGGCACAATAAGAGAACTACATTCGAGATACCGGGAGGACATATAGAAGAGGGCGAGACCTCACTAGAGGCAGCTAAAAGAGAGCTTTATGAAGAGACAGGAGCAATAGACTTTGATATCTCTCCTGTTTGTGTTTACTCTGTAGACGACTATGGAAAGCTGTTTTTTGCAGAGGTTAAAACCTTAGGAGATATACCAAATGGCTCTGAAATAGCAGAAGTTACTCTAAGTGAGCTGCCTTTAAATGAGCTTACCTACCCACATATTCAACCATATTTATTTCATAGAGTACAAGGCTATTTAAGCATAAATACTAGTAAGGACGAGCTTTGGGATGTTTACGACGAGAACCGAAACCTAACAGGCAGAACGCAAAGGCGTGGAGACGAAAGCAAAAAAGGCGACTACCATTTAGGTGTTGATGTATGGATTAGAAACGACGAGGGAGAGTTTTTAATTCAAAAGCGTTCGCCTAACAAGGGCTACCCTAATTTATGGGAGTGCCAAGGTGGCTCGGCAGTTAAAGGAGACGACAGCCTTACTGCTGCAGTTCGTGAGGCAAAAGAAGAATGTGGAATTACACTAAACCCACAAGACGGCAAGCTTATTAAAAGTTTCAAAGGCTCTGACGTTATTAAAGATGTGTGGCTATTTAATTATAACTTTGATATGTCAGAGGTGGTTTACCAAGAGGGTGAGACTAGCGGTGCTAAAAAGGCTAGTTATGAGGAAATAATGCGTATGTATAATAGAGGTGAATTCATTCCTATTAGATATTTAGAAGAGCTTAGTAGTCTTATTTAAAGTGCTTTTAGATAAGTTGATTTTTATTACAATAGTATATGTATAGTAAAAAGAAGTATAATTATCGAGAAAATATCAATAAAAACTCTTTACAAGTAACATAATCAGCGTTATAATGTACTATAAATATATTAAATGTCATAAGCAAGAAAAGTAGCTTTAGATTTATTTTCAGAGAGAAGAGGTAGGTTTTAAAAACCTAGCTGAAAGCCTTTTTATTAAACCTAGGTGAAGTATGCGCTTGCTATACTTAAATATTAATATTTAAGGGGCAAATATGGGGAAATACATATTCGTAACGCTGCGTTAAGGCGAAC
>CAYJEZ010000212.1:0-3236 GCA_964369215.1 uncultured Eubacteriales bacterium | reverse complement strand
GCTTTACCTGGTACTGTAGATGGAGAAGTTATAGTATAGTTAGATATATTAAAGGTGTAGCGATTGTTCGCTACACCTTTTTGTATTTTAAAACTTATAGTTAATTAACCTAGAAAACACTACAAAGATTTAAATATCGTAGTTAGCTTGAAAAAATTTTCTGACAAACGTTTGTAAGCAACATGCTTATATAAATTGCGTTATTTTACGTTGTTGACAAAGTAATCTTCGTCAACATAAACGCTAATACTGCCAGCTTTTACAGTAAAGTGAGCTCGACCATCTTCTTCTACAACTACTTTGTTTGTACAGTTGCCAAGGCAGTCTACCATAGTTTTACCGATAAAATTAACGCCCATACTCATGCTTAAAGCACTCTCGGTACTGTCTGTCATAACTACAGCCAGACCTGAATGAATATGAGAAGAATCCCCCAAGCGAGTAAAACCAACGACAGAATTATCATTAAAATAGTCAATTTGTTCTCCGTAGGCAAGGTCATGCCTTGCTTTTAAAAGCATTTCAAGCTTGTGCCCAACAGGAGGAATATTATTATGTGGTATACCAAACAAATCTCCATAAAAAACGCAGGGTAAGCCTTCTTCTCTTAATAAAATTAAAGCATAAGCATGAAGTTTAAACCAAATAGGTATAAAACTTTCAAGAGCTTGGCCTGGTTGCGTATCATGGTTATCTACAATAGTAACTGCTTTTTTGGGGCGAGAAATTAGCAGTGAGTTATCGAGTATTTTACTCATGTCATAATTACCGTGTGAAGTAGAAGCCCTATAAAAATTATAATGCAAAGGAACATCAAATAAGCTAAAGCTATTTGCAGTTTTATCTAAATAATTAAGTAGTACAGTTAGTGAAGAGTTCCAATATTCGCCTACTGCAAAAATGTCTTTACCAGTGTAATCTCTTAACTGTATTAGCCATTTAAGAATTGCAGTTGAATTAATATGTTTTACAGCATCTATTCTAAAGCCATCAACTCCTGTAAAATCTAAATACCACTTGCCCCAATTAATTAGCTCGTTAAATATTTCTTTGTTATTAAGGTCAAGGTCTGCCCCCATTAAGTAATCGTAATTCACGTTTTCAGTATCAACTTCTGTGTCCCAAACTTTTCCATCAAACAAATAAATCTCATGTAAATTTGTTTTTTCGTCCCAGTCACAACCGTCAAAATGTGTGTGGTTAAAAGTAAAGTCAGAGTACTCTTTATTTCTGCCTAAGAAGTCAAACTTTGTCCAAGCTTCAATTTGTTTTTTTGATATTATATGGTTTCGGTTATGCCTGTCTACTACGTAAGCGTTCACTGTTTCAGTATGGTCTGCACCCATTCTGTGATTAAAAACTACATCTGCATATACAGCTAGCCCAAATTGTTGTAAGGTTTTTATAGCGGTTAAATATTCATCTTTTGTACCATACTTAGTAGGTATTGTTCCCTTTTGGTTAAACTCACCCAAATCATACATATCATAAACGCCATAACCTACATCATTAATGCCCGATTTACATTTATAAGCAGGTGGTAGCCATATATCAGTAAAGCCCAATTTAGCTAAAAGCTCGGCTTTTTCACAGGTTTGTCGCCATAAAGAGCAGTCAGAGGGCAAATACCATTCGAAAAATTGTATCATTGTACGATTTCTCATATTATAACCCCTTTCATTTTAGATGTTTTTTGCTACACCAGCTGCTTTATATAAGTAATTATAAAAGTTATAGTCCATAATAAAGTTTAACTACATCTTTTCCTTTTTCATAATCCCACATCATAGCATACGCCATCATAAGTCTATCGGCAGATAATTTTTTTGCGATATATTCAGATTGTCTATCAAAAACTGTTTTAAATAAATCTAGATATTCTTTAAAATATCCGTCGTTTGTATCATTTGCCCTAACTGTGAATGTGTAAGTTCTAATCATCCACATTACAAGGCTGTAGTCATTACATTTTTGAATTTCTGGCATAGTTTTCTCAAGTGCTAAATATCTGTTTAAAATAACAGTAAATGCATCTTTGTTTTTTGTACCAGACGGAGCCAAGGACAAACTGCCTGTTCTTCTAATATAGTTATAAAGAGGTTTATGATAGAACACAACTTTGTTAGCTTTCTCAAAAAGCATATAGTTTACGCAAACATCCTCCATAATGCTAGCAGTAGGAAAGCGGATATCATTAAACAGTTTAGCCTTATAAAGCTTATTCCACATATGACTTTGAAGTCTCTCGTCTTCAAGTAAATCTGATACCGCCTTTGCTTTGTCCATAATTTCAATTTCGTCAGAGTTCATAAAGAAAAACGTACTTCCGTCTTCTCTGTAAGTTGTATATGAACAAATGCTTATATCACAATTATGCTCATAACTTAAATTAATTAAAGTCTCATAAATTGTAGGCTCTAAATAATCGTCAGAGTCTACAAATATTACATAATCGCCGTTAACAGTGTCAAGTGCTACATTACGAGCCTCAGAGACTCCACCGTTTTCTTTGTGTATAACCTTAATTCGGCTGTCTTTTTTTGCATATTCATCACAAATATTGCCACTATTATCACTAGAGCCGTCGTTTACTAGTATAACCTCTAAATTGCTGTAAGTTTGGGTTAGAATACTGTCTATACATTTTGGAAGCAACTCTGCTGTGTTGTAAACCGGAACTATTACGCTGATTAAATCTTTCATATTTTTCTACCTTTCTTTTTTGAGTTTTATTTTAGTTTAATAAATAAAGAAAATTTAAGTCGCAAGACTTAAAAGAGCAATATTTCAAAAGTGAAAAAGTGAAAACTTGTTTTAAAGTAAATAACAAGTAAATAGGATGAAGAAATATTGATAGGTTTTCGGAGAAAATTTAAGTCGCAAGACTTAAAAGAGCAATATTTCAATAGTGAAAACTTGTTTTCACGTTACATGCCCATACTCTCATATTTTTTAACTCCCTTATTAAAAAGTAATACTGCTATTGTACTTAAAACAAGTGCAACTAAAATTAACGCTATACAAAGTATTAAAGCGTTTTCTCCACGTAAAATAAGTGCAGGAACATAGCCTATAAAGCCAAACGGAATAATAAATAAAAGAATAACTTTCATCCAATTGGGGTAAATGTCTACAGGGTAATTTGCATAATCTCCAATTCCACCCACTATGTAAGGTATGTCGTTTCTTCCACCAAAATCAAAAAAGAAGATAAGGCAAATTGTAATAATATAAAC
>CAYJEZ010000211.1:0-3240 GCA_964369215.1 uncultured Eubacteriales bacterium | reverse complement strand
TTGTTAAAACTAAAATAAGTCCTACAATATTTTGGAACAAACCTACAATTGTTGTAACTTCGTACTGTGTCTCTACCAAACCTTTTCTGTATACATAAGTAGAAATAACGTCAGAGACACGAAGTGTAGCGTCTGTTTGTAAGTTGAAAATAGGGTCAAATCCAACATTTAATATTGCGCCCATTCTTAAAATTAGCATTGTACTTATAACAGGTAGTATAGAAGGCATTGTTATATACCAAATTCTGTGAAAACGGTTAGCACCATCAATTTGAGCCGCCTCGTAAAGAGTAGTGTCAATGGCAGCTATTGCAGCTAGGTAAATAAGAATGCTGTATCCTGTTTCTTTCCATAACATAGATATTAAATAAATAGGTACAAATAAATCTTCTTGAACCATGAAATATAATGGGTCGGTAAAAATACCAAGCTCTAATAATACAGCATTTACGATACCATTTGTTGGAGAAAGAATTTGATTTACAAATTGCCCTACAACAACCCAAGATAAAAAGTAGGGAAGATAAGATATTGTTTGTACGGATTTTTTGAATTTCATGTCAGTTAATTCATTAATAAGCAAAGTGAATATTATTGTTGCAGGAAATTGCATCAGTAATGTTAATACACTAATTTTAATTGTGTTCCACAAAACACTATAGAATCCTGGGTCTGTAAATACATCAATTACATGCTCAAGTCCAACCCAATCACTATCGGCTATTCCTCTTGCCATTTTAAAATCTTTAAAACCTATAGATATACCATATAACGGGAAGAATGTAAATACTATTACATGCGCTAAGCCAATAAATAAAAACATATATAGTATCCAATACTTCTTTAGTTTTTTGCTTAAACTCATATTTCCTCCGATCTCTAAAAATAAATTTTAGATTCCGTATTTTTTAAGGGTATCATTTATTTTAGTAACACAATTCTCTACTATGCAGTTATGCTCCTCGCTTAAATTAACAAGTGGAGCTCTAACTTTTCCAATACATACACCTTGTTTTAATAGTACTGCTTTTGCTACTGCATATAAACTGCCACAAGAAACAAGAATATCAATAATATCATTAATATCTTTTTGTATTTCTAGGGATTTTTTTATGTCATTTTTCTTAATAGTTTCGTCTAGTAGTAAGAAAAGCTCTGGCATTACAGCGTATGTTCCGCCAATTCCACCGTCTGCTCCCATAATTCTTCCAGCTAAAAACTGTTCGTCTGGCCCGTTAAAAACTACAGTGTTTTCTCCACCTACTTCTTTAAAAACTTGCATGTCTACAGCTGGCATAGAGGTATTTTTAATACCTATTACTGTAGGAATTTCAAGTGCCTTTTTATACATGCTAGGTGTAACAGTTACACCTGATAATTGTGGTATGTTATACACAATAAAATCTGTATTAGGTGCAGCACTTGCTATATCTTTCCAATAATCTAAAACTCCTTGCTCAGGTAAGCGATAATAAATTGGAGGTATTGCAGAAATTGCATCTACTTTTAAAGACTCTGCATGTGTGGCAAGCTCTATGCTATCTCTAGTGCTAGCAGCAGCTACGTGGGCAATAATTACCAGTTTTCCTTCAGCTGCCTTAACTACGCTTTCAAGTAAAAGTTTTCTCTCATCAACAGTTTGGTAAATACATTCACCAGAAGAGCCTCCAACGTAAACTCCTTTAATCCCTTTATCTATTAGATATTTTGTGAAATCTGTCACTCTTTGAGGACAGATATCTCCGTTATCACTATAGCATGCATAAAAAGCTGGGAAAACACCATAGTAATTTTTTACACTTCTCATTTAATATCACCCTTTCTTTGTTTAAAAAAGCAAAAATATTTCATTAACTTACTTTTAGTTTAACATTAATGAAATATTTTTTCAATATGCTTTTTAACCAAATTTTTTAGTATCTGTTATTAATTTTTATACTTTTATCACAGTTTTAATATAATTTTTAATATTTATTTATTTTATTTTATTTGATTTTATAGCAAAAATATGGTATATTTATATGCATAACTACTAAAAACGCTTATTAATTAAACCATACACAACACTTAACAAGCATACTAGAAAGGCGTGAAATATTAAATGAAAAATCAGAACTCAGATATAAAAGGCAACTTGTTTTATATGTACGATAAGCTTACAAAACTTGAAAAAATAATTGCAACTTATGTTTTAGAAGACGAGAATAAAGCGCAACTACTTACCATTACAGAGCTTGCAGAGCGCTGTGGTGTAGGAGAGGCAACTATATCTAGATTTTGCAAAAAAATAGGCTACGCAGGCTACAACGAGTTTAAGCTAGCTTTGGCAACTTCCTCGATAACTCATAGTTCTACAAGCTCTACAGAATCTATTATTTTAGGTGATAAAAGCTTAGCAGCTAACGATAGCTACAGAAGCACTATTAATATAATTAACCGTACTTTTAGGCTATTAAACCAAACGGACATTAATTTAGCTGTTGATCTTATACAAAAAAGTAATAAAATCTCTTGTATGGGGCAAGGTAGCTCTTTAGTAATGGCTATGGAACTTTGGTCTCGATTTTCTATGCTTACAAATAAAATAGACTGTGTTCAAGACTTTGTTTATCAAGCTATTAACGCCAGTTTGCTTAAAGAGAACGACCTTATTATTTATTTTTCTTACTCTGGCTCTACCGCTGAGAGTATAGAGGTTTTAAAAGAGGCAAAGAAAAACGGAACTAAAATTATACTTTTAACAGGCCACAAAAAAAGCCCTGCAACAAAATATGCAGATGTAATTTTGCTCTCTGGCGCAGAGGAAAGCCCTATAAATCAGGGTGCTGTTACAACACGTATTTCTTTTTTGGTTTTAATAGATGTTTTATATAACGAGTACTACAACAGAGACACTGAGGCTAACGAGGCTATACTAGAGAAATCTCTTAAAGCTACACACAGAAGAATGTTGTAATTTGAAAATAATTTTCATTTAAAAAACACTAAGCTAACTTGCTGTTAAGGTTAAGGCTGTTTAGTGTTTTTGTATTTAAATGCAGTAAAATGTTCTTTTTTTGCTGTTTATTGCATTAAGTTGCTAAAATATTTAAAATAAACAATTGTTTATTTTGCATGTTTATTTATATTAAATTGCTTTTGTTATAGCATTGAAATTATTATATATATTTACATGTTGACAATAGTATTTTTGTAGTATACTAACATATTTTTGTAGTATACTAACACTTAAAAGCAAAT
>CAYJEZ010000210.1:0-3249 GCA_964369215.1 uncultured Eubacteriales bacterium | reverse complement strand
ATCTATGATTGAGCATTATATAAAAAATATAGATGATGAACACACATATATGTGCACAGTAAATAAAAGCAATGATAAGAGTAGTTTTATTGAGTTAAAATAATAAATAGAAATTATTCAATTCATAAGTATGAGCATATAACAATTTCTTAACCCCTAATTTTGAAAGGAAGAACATATAAATGGACGAAAATCAAAACACACAGGAGAAAAAACTTCTCAACTTAGGCAAAGTTGTAGGCGTAGACTTAAAAAAAGAGATGAGCAACTCGTTTCTAGATTATTCTATGTCTGTTATAGTTCAAAGGGCTTTGCCAGATGTAAGAGACGGACTTAAGCCTGTTCACAGAAGAATTCTTTACACCATGTATGAAAATTCTTTGTGGCCTGAAAAAGCTTATAGAAAATGTGCCGATACAGTTGGTTCTGTTTTGGGTAGGTTTCACCCTCATGGTGACGCATCGGTTTACGATGCAATGGTAAGGCTTGCTCAAGATTTCTCTATGCGTTATATGCTTGTAGACGGGCACGGAAACTTTGGCTCTATAGACGGCGACCCTGCAGCTGCCCACAGATACACAGAGGCAAAAATGAATAAAATGTCTGTGAGAATGCTAGACGACATAGACAAAGATACAGTTGATTTTGTGCCAAACTATGACGACAGACTTAAAGAGCCTGTGGCTTTGCCTTGCCATTTTCCTAACTTGTTAGTAAACGGCTCTACAGGTATAGCGGTTGGTATGGCTGCAAACATTCCTCCTCATAATTTAGGCGAGGTTATAGACGGAGTTTGCTGTTTAATAGACAACCCAGAGGCAACTTTAGACGAGCTTATGCAGCACATAAAAGGCCCAGACTTCCCAACTGGTGGAATTGTTATGGGTAGGGCTGGCATGAGGGCTGCGTACTCTACAGGTAGGGGCAAAATTACTGTAAGGGCTAAAACAGAGATTGTTGAAGACGAAAAAGGCAGAAGTAAAATTTATGTTACAGAAATTCCTTACCAAGTAAATAAGGCTAAAATGATAGAGCATATTGCAGAGCTTGTAAAAGACAAAAGAATAGAGGGTATTTCTAATGTAGAGGACCACTCTGACCGTGAGGGTATGCAAATTGTTATAGACATTAAAAGAGACGCCTCCCCTCAAATTGTGCTTAACAAGCTATTTACTTACACACAACTTCAAACCACTTTTGGTGTAATTATGCTTGCAATTGTAAATAAAGAGCCTAAAACTCTTAATTTACACCAAGTTTTGGGCGAGTATATTAAATTCCAACAAGAGGTTATTACAAGAAGAACACAGTTTGATTTAAAAAAAGCAAAAGACAGAGCCCATATTTTAGAGGCTTTAATGAAAGCTCTTGACTTTATTGACGAGGTTATTAGCATTCTTAGAAATTCTAAGTCTATACCAGAGGGTAAAGAGGCTTTAATGGCAAGGTTTGACTTTGACGATGTTCAAGCAACTGCCATAGTTCAAATGCGTTTAGGTCAATTAACAGGCATGGAAAAAGACAAGCTAGAGGAAGAGCTAGCCGCTTTAATGCTTAAAATTGCCGACTTAAACGACATTTTAGCAAGCGAGGGAAGAAGACTTGCAATAATTAAAGACGAGGCTATTGACGCTAAAAATAGATTTGGCGACGACAGAAGAACAGAGCTTGTAGAAATTAGTGGAGAGGTAGACATTGAAGACCTTATTCCTAGAGAAGAGTGCGTGCTTACACTTACAAACTTTGGCTATGTTAAAAGACAAAAAGTTGACACTTACCAAATTCAAAAAAGAGGCGGTAGAGGCGTTAGCGGTATGAATAGACGTGACGAAGACGTAGCAACAGAGATGTTTGTTATTAATAGCCACGACTATGTTATGTTCTTCTCTGACATGGGTAGGGTTTATAGGCTTAAATGCTACGAAATACCAGAGGGCTCGAGAGTTAGCCGTGGTATGAATATAAATAACCTTCTTCCACTATCTCAAGGCGAGAAAATAACTTCTATGATAAAAGTGGGCGAGTTTGATAACGACAGCTTTTTAATTATGGTTACCCAAAATGGTATTATTAAAAGAACTGCGCTTTCTGCTTACAACACAGCAAGAAAAGGCGGACTTATTGCAATAGATTTAGACGAGGGAGACATTTTATCTTGGGTTAGAATTACCGATGGCTCTAAAGATTTAATGGTTGCAACTAAACTTGGTATGGCTATTAGATTTAACGAGAACGACGTTAGAGCCGTGGGCAGAACTGCAAGAGGAGTTAAAGCTATTAACTTAAAAGAGGGCGACAGCGTTATTGGTATGTCTGTTATTAGAGAAGGCGCATACATTTTAACAGTTTCTGAAACAGGCTTTGGTAGATTATCAAGCCCAGATGATTACAGGGTGCAATCAAGAGGTGGTAAAGGCCTTACTAACTACCATATTGCTAAATATGGCATGGTTGCAGCTATTAAAGTTGTAGATTTAGAAGATGATATCATTTTAATTTCTAGCGATGGAATTATTATTAGAATTGCCGCAAGCTCTGTTAGAATTTGCGCAAGACCAAGCAAGGGTGTTAAAGTTATGAGAGTAACCGAGGACAACAAGCTTGTTACATTGGCTCGTGCACCTCATGAAGACGATGAAGAGCTTGATACTGTAGAAGACAGCGAAGATGCAGAGACAGCAGAAGATGTTGAGGCCGTAGCTAACGAAGAAGTAGAAGAAGCACAGGCAAGCGAAAATGAAGAATAATTTAAAATAGGGAAGACCTGTTTAAATTAATTTTATTAAAAAGAATAAAAAATGTAGGGGCTATCACATAGGGTAGCCCTTATAATATTTGTGCAAGCTTTAATTAGCAATATAGCCATTTTTGGGTATTTAATAAGAATTATTATTTTTAAATAATTATATATAAAACTAATATAACTATTTTATAATTGAAAGAAAAAATAAAATAATTTTGAAAAGTAAAGTTCAATAAATAATTAAGTTTTTAACAATAAATTGAATTTATGTTTAAAACTTTAAAGATTAAACTATTTTAATCAAAATATTGTAGAATTTACTATAATTTAACAATATAATTAAGAAAAAACACTTGGATATTTGACAGTTTTGTTGTATAATGTTATGCACAAATAATTAACAATTAATTAGAACAAGTAAATTCAATTTATTTGTTATTTTAATAAAAAGGGGTGATAATTATACCAGATTGGTTATTTTATGTAGTTACGGCACTAGTTATTCC
>CAYJEZ010000209.1:0-3252 GCA_964369215.1 uncultured Eubacteriales bacterium | reverse complement strand
ACTATTACATCTTCTTTTTTTATGCCTGTATGCTCGGCTGCTATTTCGCACATCTTCTCGGCTATTTCTACGGCGTCTGCATTGCAAGTGTTTGCGTTGCCACTGTTGCAAATAACAGCCTGAGAAATTCCGTTTTCAAGATTTTTCTTTGTTACGTAAATAGGGCCACTTTGTACTAAATTTTTAGTGTATACAGCAGCTGTGTTGCAAAGTTTCTCACTTAGCAAAAGCATTAAATCAGGCTCTGTTCTTCCTTTTTTTATGCCGGCTAATACAGCGTTTGCTTTAAAGCCTTTAGGCGCGGTTACGCCGCCTTTTATTATGTTCATTTTAGGTATTTTCCTTTCTTCCCTTTTTAGTTACTATCTAAAATATGAAACCATATGACCTTCTTCTAATTTTCTCATATTAAACGATTGATAAAAATGATTATCAACCTTATCTTCAATATCTGTTACTACTTGAAACATTCTTACATCGCTATATTTGCTCCAACAATGCTTGAATAAGTATGTTCCAATTCCTTTTTGCTGATATGCTGATAAAACTATTAAATCTTGTACAAGAACAATGTGCTCTGCATCACCTACACATCTAATAAATCCAACCAATTTTTCATTATCGAATGCACCTAAAATATATAGCGAGTTATCAAATGCTCTTTTTAACTTGTCATCATCTTTTAAATATGCATACCAATTTGAATCAGCATAAATTGTTTTAATCTCGTTTAATAAACTCGCATTAAATTCTTTATATTCCATAGTATTTACCTCCGTTTAATATAAATTATTTGCACAATCGGCAAAACAAAACCCCCTACTATGAAATCATATCGCTAATATAACTCTTATATAGCTTTGTTTCGGTAAACCAAGTCTGCACGCTTAGTAAAACCTTGTTTCTCCCAAAAAGTGTTACCTTTTTCGTTTTTCTCAAACACCACAAGAAAAACCTTGTGAATCCCTTCATTTTTAAGTGCATTCAGTGCCGTATCAAGCAATTTTTCGCCAATACCTTTTCGTTGCTCATTTTGCTTAACAGCCATATGATGAATCATTCCTCTTCGTCCGTCGTGCCCTGTTAATATTACACCTATAATTTTGTTGTCATTTTCTGCAACAAAGCACGTATTAGGGTTTCTAAGCAAATATTTATTTATCCCGTCTCTTGAGTCATCAATATCATTCAAGCCCATTCCAGATGTGTTTACCCATAAATCATACACACTGTCATAGTCGCCTATAGTCATTTTTCTTACATACATGTTTTCACCCATTTTTGAGGCTCCTCATTATATAAATCATATGGACGACCTAACATAGGGACGACCTAAATACAAACTTATTTGCAATGTCGTCCGTTTGTTGCCCAATAAAATAAATGTAAATGTTTAGGTTGCTTCACCCTTGACGGACGACCAAAGGTCGCCCCTACAAATTATATCACCAATTAAAACTTACCTCGCCAAACAAAATAATTGTGCATTTAGCATTATGAATTATACATTATTAAACTATCGGAGCAACTAAGTTAAGTCCCTCTTTCTCGTCAAGGTCAAAAACAATGTTCATGTTTTGTATTGCTTGTCCTGCTGCGCCTTTTACCATGTTGTCTATTGCAGATATTGCAATTAGCGTGCCTGTTCTCTCGTCTGTAAAAATATTTACGTCGCAAAAGTTTGTGTATTTAATGTTGTGTATGTCAGGGCTTTTTCCCTCTGGTAAAAGTCGTACAAAAAATTCGTTCTCATAGGCTTTTTCATACGCTTCTCTAATTTGTTCTTTTGTTACACCCTCTTTAAGCTTTGCGTAGCAAGTGGCTAAAATTCCACGATTAACAGGTAAAAGGTGTGGAACAAATGTAACGTTTATTTTCTCACCCTTAATTTTTGTAAGGGTTTGCTCTATCTCTGGGGTGTGCCTGTGGCTTGCCACTTTGTAGGCGTTCATACCCTCGTTAAGCTCTGCAAAATGTGTGTTTTGGCTAAGGCCTCTGCCAGCGCCAGTAACACCAGATTTACAGTCGGCAATAATTCCAGTAACCTCTATAAAATTATTTTTTAACGCAGGGTACAAAGCAAGAGGAACAGCCGTTGTGTAGCAACCTGGGTTTGCAATTATTGTTTTGCCTTTAATGCTCTCTCTAAACAGCTCTGGCAAGCCGTAAACAGCCTCTTCTTGTAATGCCTCGTCTGTAAAGCTACAA
Organism: uncultured Eubacteriales bacterium; assembly: GCA_964369215.1. GTDB lineage: Bacteria > Bacillota > Clostridia > Oscillospirales > Acutalibacteraceae > SIG603. The sequence goes on along the minus strand of CAYJEZ010000209.1, from coordinate 1,044 downwards.
CCGTACCACTCTTTATACTCAGCTTCGCTCTCTAGCCTAAAGTCGGCACCTAGGTCTATAAAAACCTTGCCTTTTTCTTTACATGTTGCCGCAATTTCTTGAGACAAACCGTGTGGCAATGCCGCAAAAACAATCTCTGCTTTATCTATAACAGCCTCTTGCTCTTCGCATACCATGTCTAGCATACCAAAATAAGATGGGTAAACCTCGCTAAGCTTTTTTCCTATATAACTAACAGAGCTAATAGCTACAAGCTCTGCTTTTGGGTGAGCGTAAAGCAGTCTGCAAAGCTCTGCCCCAGCGTAGCCAGTAGCTCCAATAATTCCAACTTTAATCATTATAATTACCATTCCTCTCCATTACTTGCAATGTTCTGTGTAGGTTTATTCTAATCATAAACCTTAAAACACAAAACTACCTATTTGTAACTATGCAGTAGGTAAGAGCAACTCCTAACCCATACTACTTCACTAATTTTAGATTTAAATATATTTACAACAAATCTTCGTCAGGCTGTTGCCCCTCGTGCAGTGCCCATTTGCATTCACTCATCTCAAAATTAGTGAATGTCGCTTTAAAGCTTCCGTCTTCTGGGCTACAAGCATAAATGCCGAACTTGACTTCTTCTTTTACACAGAACATATGGCAAATTCTAATATGCTCAAAAACTTTGCCGTCTAAAGAGGTCTCTACGCAAAAGTCGCTTCCTCTGCGGCTTAGCCTAAACCACATTGTATTAACACTTGCAGAAATTTTAGAGGTAGACCAGTCTGAATAGCCATTATTTGTTACAACCGCCCCTAAAAAAGCCGTATCTTTATCGCAGTACTCTACAGATGCTTTTATCCAATTCTCGCTGTCTAAATAAAGAACTATGCCAGCTTGGTCGAAATTGCTATCGCTGTTGTACTGCGCTTTTACAGTAAAAGAGAACTCTTTTTCTTGTGTGCTCATTTGTAAAACTGGCGCATTGTCGTTTCTAAATTTATAGTAAGTTCTTTGCCATAAATCTGTTTTAGGCTCTGTTAAAATTTCAATTTTTTG
>CAYJEZ010000208.1:0-3328 GCA_964369215.1 uncultured Eubacteriales bacterium | reverse complement strand
CTTACCCTGTAGTGCCAAAAGGCAAGGCTAGAATTAGAACACAGGTGTCGGCAGGGCACACAAAAGAGGATTTAGACTTTGCTGTTAAGTGTTTTAAAGAAGTAAAAGAAGAACTAGGCGTTTAATATATGGTAGTACAATATATCATCCCACTGCAAAAATTTTGCAATGGGATGGTTTATTTTATATATAAATTTCTTTTAGTAGTTCAAAGAATGTTTTATAAATAAAAAAATCTTCCCAAAGTGGGGACAAGAGAAGAAAATTAGTAAAAAAATAAAAAAAATTCTTGTATATATTCAAAAAAATACTATTTTGGTGGCAAAATAAATGAAAAAAATATTTTTGTGGCTAAATAGTAATGGTTTCTATTTTATGTGGATATATTGTATGTAAGCTTATAGTTTAAATACATATTGTACACTGGTTTCACCATCAATAGTTTAGAATATACATTGATATGGTAATAAATTCATTACAATAACGAAAAACACGTCTATTTTATACTATAATGTAAAAATATACGTATATTTATACATTAGTAATGTATCTCGATTTATATTAAAATGTTTTTTTTAACAAATTGCCAAATGCATTGCTGAATAATATATGAAAAAAATATGAAACGATAGTGAAAATATATGAAATATAACTAAATTTGATTATATTTATATAATTAAAAAAATTTATATAATTGTCATATTTGTTTATATTGCACAAAAAAGTTATGTTTTTTTTCTTGACACCTTTACGTTTCTAGTATATACTTGCCTTGCAAAAAAAAGATTGGGATACTTGTCTATTTTTTTGCTACCCTGAATATAATTAAGTATAAAATCTTTATAATATTTTATACAGGAGGAAGTATGGAAGGAAAGCGATTTAAAAAAGTTGAAAGAAGTTTTTATATTAGTAAAATATTTATAAGTTTTCTATTAATCTTTACTCTATCTTTGGGCTCGATTATTACTGTAACTGCAATATCTGTTCCGTGTTTAGTAGTAGATGGTGAAAATCAGTATGAATTTTCGCTAATTGCTCCAAGTCAAGAGACTGTTTTAGAAAAGGCTGTCGAAGTTGGTATGCCACCATTAGGCGTGAATGATAAAGTTGAAATGCATAAAGGTGCATATATTATTAAAAGAGCGGTTACAATTAATATTGACTACGGATTTGGCAACATAAGTGTTGTAGCCTATAAAGGCGATGTTTTAAGCGATATTATTAATGCTAATGATATACCTTATTATAATAGTAAAGATGTTGTCATACCTACAGTTGATACTATTTTGTCTGAAGACACAGAGGTTTTGATTAAGCAATATGCACCGGTTTCTGTAAATTATGAGGGCGAAGAGATACAAACTGTTATGTATGGAGCAACTGTAAGTGACGTGCTAGATAATATGGGCATTGTATTGGCTAAAACTGATGTTGTAAGCCTAGAAGTAGACACTTATTTGAAAGATGAAGTAGATATAACAGTTCAAGCTGAAAATACATTTTCATTTACTTATATGGGTGTAACTGAAGAAGTTAACTCTTATTGTTTGACAGTAGGCGACTTTTTAGTAGAGAAAGAAATTGAATTAAAAGAAGGAGTTATGATTACTCCTTCACCTGATACCATTATATCTGATGATATAAATGTTATAGTTGAATATGTAGAAAATAAAGAAGTATCAGAAACTCACCAGGTGTCATATGCAACAACAAGAGAGCCTAATGGGTCGCTAAATATCGGTGAGACTAAAACAAAAACAGAAGGCGTAAACGGAGAAAAAGAAGTAGTTTATAGCGAGAAGTACTTAAATGGTGTATTAGTTGAGAGAAATGTAGTAAGTGAAACTATTACAGTTCAACCAGTTAATAAAGTTATATACTATGGTACAAAAGTAGAACAAACTACTATTCCTTCAGAAGATGCAAAGACCTTTATAGACCATAATGGTAATGAGGTTGCATATGCTTCTACTATTGTAGGAGAATGTACTGCTTACACAGCAACCGGTAATAATACTTCATTAGGGCAAGTGCCACAAGTAGGTATAGTTGCCGTAAATCCTGACGTTATACCTTATGGTACGAAAATGTATATTACATCAAACTCTGTAGTTTATGGGTATGCAGTTGCAGGCGATACTGGAGGGGCTTTACTTTCAAATAGAGTTTTAGTAGATTTATTTTACAACACTGAAGAAGAATGTGTGAACTTTGGAAGGCGCGATATGACAGTGTATATTTTAGAATAATAGTTAAATTATTTATTCAAGCTAGGTGTTTATCACTTAGCTTGTTTTTTGTGTATAAAAAAGAAAGTGAATTTAGCTTGAAAATATTGTTGAACAAGTGAAATCATATATTAATATATTATGTCTTTTGTAAATAATTTATAAAAAATGGAATTATAGATTAGTATTTGTTTTTAAAAGACTTTACATTAAAGAAATTTTGTTGTAAAATAACTAAAGTATAAGTTCAAACTAGTAATACAAATGATTTATTTACACTAAAAGAAAAGGAGAATGATGTATGCAATCAAAATACAAAAGAATTCTACTAAAATTAAGTGGTGAGTCTTTAGCGGGTAATCAGGGACATGGCATAGATTTTGATTTAGTTGTTGAGGTTTGCAAACCTATAAAAAAACTTGTTGATATGGGAGTTGAAGTTGCTATTGTTGTAGGTGGAGGCAATTTCTGGAGAGGTAGAAGTAGTGGTGACATGGACAGAACAAGGGCAGACCACATGGGAATGCTTGCTACTGTTATAAATGCTTTGGGTGTTGCAGACGGCCTTGAGCATGTAGGGCTAGATGTAAGAGTTCAAACAGCTATTTCAATGCCACAGGTTGCAGAGCCTTATATTAGAAATAGAGCAGTGAGGCATTTAGAAAAAGGTAGAGTAGTTGTTTTTGGATGCGGAACAGGAAATCCGTTTTTCTCAACAGATACAGGAGCGGCTTTAAGAGCAGCTGAAATTGAGGCAGATGTTATTTTAAAAGCTACAATGGTAGACGGCGTTTATGATTGTGACCCTAAAAAGAATCCAGACGCAGTGAAATTTGACCATCTAACTTATATGGAGATACTAAACCAAAATTTACAAGTTATGGATATGACTGCTGCATCTTTTTGTAATGATACAAAAATTCCGTTTTATGTATTTAATATTGATGAACCAGAGAATATTTTTAAGGCAGCTATGGGAGAGAACGTTGGAACTTTAGTTGACTAATTTTAAATTTAATTAAACTGTATATTGAAAGGAAACTTATTATGAAAGAGATACTTGAAAAAGCCGGAAGCAAAATGGATAAAACTATACA
>CAYJEZ010000207.1:1327-3374 GCA_964369215.1 uncultured Eubacteriales bacterium | reverse complement strand
GTTACACCTTCCACTCGAGTGCCTCGAGACGCATTTCGCGTTTTGAGGCTTTTTTATACTTAAATTGTTTCTCGCATTAAAAATATCCAAACCTGTCACAGTTTTCAGTCGAGAAGGCTCGACACCCATTTCGCTATTAGTTTTTGCTAAGGGCGAATTTTCATGCAAAATTTATGCAATGGTAATAACGCCAAACGCACCATAAGGTATTACACATTTAGTTACCACCATCGCAAACTTAAGTTTACTTTAAAAACGGATTTTTCAGGTGTGTTTTCAATGTGGGCTTATGCTCGTATTGATGTCAATTTGACTTTTATGAGTTTTAAACTCTCACATTTGCTTAAAAAACACTACAGAATGTAGTATAATAACCATATGCAGTTAACATAATCAAAGATTTTATTTGCAGAGTGAATATTATATTGTCTCGGATAGCGGCTTCGCTACTTTTATGATATAATAAAAAAAGTGAGACTTTTTCGTTTTAAATACGCTTAATAAGTGTAAAGTGAATGTACATCAACTTACAATAGGAGGGGTATGCGTGGACACATCTTTGAAGTACTATAATGATTTCTTGCAAGGTAATAACGATGCACTTGGAGAGCTTGTTAATATTTACAACCATAACTTAATTTTATTTGTAAATGGATATGTTAAGAATATAGCTTGTGCAGAGGATATTGTTGCAAATACCTTTGTTGAACTTTTAATTCGTAAGAGTAAATTCAAGGAAAATGCACACTTTAAAACATGGCTTTTTAAAGTTGCAAGAAATAATGCAATTGATTATTTAAGAAAAAATGAAAAAACATTTAATTTAGAACTTGATGAAAATTTTCGTGATGAGAAATGCATTGAAAATGAAGTGCTGAAAAAAGAGCAAGACAAAGAGTTACATAAGGCACTTGAAAAACTTAAAAGCGAATATAAAGAAGTTTTATATTTAGAATATTTTGAAAATATGAGTTACAATGAAATTGCAAAAGTTATGAAAAAGACAGAAAAGCAGATTAAGAATCTTGTGTATCGCGCTAAAATATCTCTAAAAGAAAAACTTATTAAGGAGGATTTTTTATATGAGAAATTCTAAAAGTCAAACTAATGAAATTTTGAAGAGGCTAAAAATCAAACAAAAGAAAAGAAGAAATATAGTTACTATTTTATCAAGTGTAACATTTTGTGCTGTTTTTGTTTCTGTTTATATGATGAGCGGAATGTTTGAAAATAATGTTTTTATAAAAGATGAGGAACAATCACAAAGCGAAAGTTCTGCAGTTGTTGGCAACTCCCCAAATGACAACGCTACTTCTGATAATCAATCTAAAGATGATAACTCAAAACAGGAAAATGACGGAATATACATTCCTGCCCAAAAAGTTGATCCAGTAGCTGATGGCATTATGAGCGATATGTTAGGATTTGTTGTGTATGACACAAAGGTTTACACTCAATTTTTTAATTATAATTATAGTAGTTATACATTAGAAGAAAAAAATGAAATAATTGGAGAATATCTGGGAAAAGCAACTGGAAGTATAGATGAATTTTCTTTAATGCACGAATATGATGAAAATTTAGCTTCAAGTGTTCATGGTGATGTTTATACACTTAAGGATTATGATGAAAATTTTAGAATTTGCATAGTGAATGAAAATGAAGGAAAATATAGTATTCAATATTATCAAACCCTAAACGAAGCTACAATGACAACCGGAAAGGATTTATATGGCAGTGAAAGACTAAATCTAAAAGAAAATTATGTAAGTGTAAAAATACAAGATTATCACGATTGGTATAATGAAACTGGAGTTTACAATAATGTAGAATTAAATAAAGATGAAATCGACGAATTTATTGATGTTTTATGCGGATTGAAATTTGAAAAAATTGACCGTGATTTATTCTCTACCAAAAGTAAGCTGATACATTTTGAGGTGGAAAATGAAGCAGATGTAATTCTGAGATGTTTTGAAAATGGTTATATAATGTATGAGATGTACGGAGAGGGCAGAATGATTGCAGTTAAATTAGATAACGACAG
>CAYJEZ010000207.1:0-1227 GCA_964369215.1 uncultured Eubacteriales bacterium | reverse complement strand
TAGAAAACACTACAGAAATGAAGTGAAAGTGCTAAAAGTAAAATATTGATTTGACTATATATATCAACTTTTGTTATATTAAATTAATTTAAAAATAGAAATTTTACACTTAAAAAAGTAAAAATGGTGATATGTTTTCGAACATTTCACCATTTCTAATTTTAAGTTAATTAAACCAAATTTAAATCATGTAACTCTTTAATAACTCTTGCTATTGGCAGTCCAATTCCACCGTAAAAGTCACCATTTATTCTTTTAACAAACAGGGCTCCTCTTCCTTGAATTGCGTAAGAGCCTGCTTTGTCACGACCCTCACCCGAGTTTATGTAGCTCCAAATTTCTTCGTCACAAAGCTTATAAAACTCGACCTCTGTAATGTCGTAAAAAACTTTTTGCTCTTTAAGTGTTTTAATACATACACCGGTAATAATTCTATGAATAGTACCAGAGAAGTTTTTTATCGATCTAAAAGCCTCTTCATCGCTTTTAGGCTTGCCAAAAATTTCGCCATTAAGAGTAACTATTGTATCGGCAGATATCACTACCTCTCCCTCATACACAGGTACTCCTTCTGATTTCAACTCGGCTAGCTTTAACACAAGTGCTTCTGGCGACTCGGCTGTAACACTCTCCTCGTCAACAGGGCATACCCTTAAATCATAGTCAAATCCACAAAGTGTAAGTATCTCTTTTCTTCTTGGAGACTCTGAAGCTAGTACTATACGCATTATTCGTACCCATTAGGATTACTTGTTTGCCAACGAAGCGCATCGGCACACATGTCATCAATAGTTTTTTCTACTTTCCACCCAAGCTCTTTATAAGCTTTGCTTGGGTCTGCGTAGCACTCTGCTATGTCGCCTGGGCGTCTTGGAGCAATTTTATAAGGAATTTCTTTTCCCCAAGCTTTTGAGAAAGCTTTAATCATGTCTAAAACAGAGTATCCCTCGCCACTGCCTAAATTATATATTTTAAGACCGCAGTTAGGCTCGTCAATAAACTTTTTAATTGCAGCTGCATGACCTTTTGCCAAATCAACAACATGAATATAATCACGAACGCCTGTACCGTCTTTTGTGTCGTAGTCGTCACCAAAAACATTTACACAATCACGTTTGCCAACTACTGTTTGAGCAATATATGGTGTTAAATTGTTTGGTATACCACTTGGGTCTTCTCCAATAAGTCCGCTCTCGTGTGCGCCTACTGGGTTAAAATATCTTAATA
>CAYJEZ010000206.1:0-3376 GCA_964369215.1 uncultured Eubacteriales bacterium | reverse complement strand
GCAAATAACTAAAGCTTGAAACGTGCATAATAATTGTGATACAATAAGGGTCGGTGTTAAATGTCGCCGACCTTTTTGTTTTTTTATTTAACAATTACTACTTTTTTGAAAGGAAGATTATAATGGGACCATTTGATTATATTGTCGAAGAGATAAGAGGAGAGTATGCCTATTTAAAAAGACTAGATGCAGACGAAAAAGAGCCACTTATGATTGCTCTTTTTCTACTTCCTCAAGGAATAGATATAGGAACAAAACTTCGATATGAAAATTTAGAATACACTGTATTTGTTTAACTAAAATGATGTCGATTGATTTTTCTTGACAAAATATAGACACAATGATAAAATAGTTAGACTAACTAACTTAATTTGTAAAATATGTTTATATATTTTTATTTTAATATTATTTTATTGAGTGTGTAGAAAGGTGGGTTTATAGTTTGGGAGCTTTAGAAGCAGAGCTGATAGGAAAATTGGCGTTGGTTCATAGATATATTTCTGCCCTTGAGGAGAAGTCGTTAGAAATATTGAATATTAATCTTACCTTGTCTGAAATACATTTGGTTGCACTACTTGCAAGGTGTGAAGAAGACATTACCGTTAGCGACGTTGCCTTTTATATGGGTATAACACGACCTAGCGCAACTGTTGCAATAGGCAAAATAGTAAAAAAAGGATATGCAGTTAAAGAGACAACACCAATAGATGCTAGAAAGATTACTGTTAAACTTACGCGCTATGGAAGAAAAATAAACGAGCTTTATAAAAATCATAGAGACACTGCGCTTGAAAATGCGCTTAGCAAATTTGAAGAAGAAGAGAAGATAAACTTGCTTAAAGGCATAGATAAATTCAGCCAACATTTGAGCAAGGCATACTGAAAGGCATGGTAAAAATAATAAATGAAATTTAATATAATGGGTACTGGCAGCTATGTACCCTCATACAAACTAACTAATGAAGAAATCTCTAAAATGGTAGAGACCGACGACGAGTGGATTGTAAAAAGGGTTGGAATTAAGTCTAGAAATATTGCTGTTGATGAAACAACCTCTGACATGGCTGTTAAAGCGGCACTTAACGCGCTTGAGAACAGTGGCGTTAAGCCTGAGGAGCTTGACATGATAATTGTTGCTACAATAACACCCGACAAAATTTCTCCGTCGGTAGCTTGTAATGTGCAAAATACAATAAAAGCTAATTGCCCAAGTTTTGACATTAGTGCGGCTTGCTCTGGCTTTATATATGCTATGGAGAGCGCATTGGCTCATTTATCTTTAGGCAAATATAAAAAAATATTGGTAATAGGCTCTGAAAGAATGTCTTCGATAATAGACTGGACAGACAGAGGAACTTGTATTATTTTTGGCGACGGAGCAGGGGCAGTAGTAATAAGCAACGAGGCTGAAAATATGCTTGCATTTGATTTAAAAACGATTGCCGATACAGATGGTGTTATTAACATTACTAACAATATAGGCACATCGCCTTTTTACAAACACGAGGGCATTGACGAAAGAAAAATATATATGAACGGCAAAGACACTTACAGGTTTGCAACTGCTAGCATTTATAACGACATTACAGCTATTATGCAAGAGGCAAATTTAACTAACGAAGACATCAAGTGGGTAATACCTCACCAAGCGAATATAAGAATTATTAAAGAGGGAGCAAAAAGGCTTCCTATAGACAAAGAGAAGTTTTGCTCTAATATAGATAAAACAGGCAACACCTCTGGCGCAAGCATAGCAATTTTGCTAGACGAGTTAAATCGTGCTGGCAAGCTCGAAAGAGGAGACATTTTATTATTTACCGCTTTTGGTGGTGGCCTTTCAAGTGGCTCTATGGCTATTAGGTGGTAAGTGCTTAAATTATTATTTGCTGTTTTGTAAGAAAGAGGAGTTTTAATGGAAATTTTTTTGTCGGTAGCTAGAATTATTTTAACTGTAATTGTAGCTAATTATGTGGGTAAACTTGTTAGCAAGATTAAATTACCTGCAATTTTAGGTTGGCTTATTGTTGGAATTGTGTTAGGCCCTTTTGCTCTTAATTTAATGAGTAATGATATATTAGAGTCTCAGGCTTATTATATTGTAACAAAGCTATTAGAGTGTAGCGTTGGAATTATGTTTGCTAAAGATTTAATTATAAAAAAAATAAGGAAGTATGGAAAACAAATTATAACAATAACACTATTTGAGTCTATTGGCACATTTGTTGTGGTTAGTGCTGTTTTTGCTGTAGTGTTTTATTTTATGAACGTACCTCTTTATTTAGCTATAGTGTTTGGCGGAATTGCTCTTGCAACAGCCCCAGCACCTGCATTATCTATTGTTAATGAGTTTAAAACAAAAGGACCTGTTACAAACACCTTGGTACCTCTTGCAATTCTTGATGACGTTGTGGCTATAGTGGTATTTTTCTCAATTAACTCTTATGTAGCCGCCATGGGTTCAAGTGAGGGAGAATCTATTTTGTATGTGCTTTCAACCACTGTTGTTATCCCTGTTATTATAGGTATAATAATTGGCTATTTAGTATCTTTTATATATAAAAAAGATTTAACAAGCAAAGGCTTGTTTATTGTTACAATTGTAACAGTAGTTATTACATTTTTGGCTTGCTTCTCATACGACACTTTTATTATGCAAAGCAGAGCATCTAACTACATGTTAGTGGGTATGGCACTGTTTACAACGGTAGCCAATATAGTAGGAGAAGAAAAAATAATAAAAATAGCAGGTGCGTCAAAACATTTTGTTTCTACAGCGTTTGTAATTATGATTTTAAACCTTGCTGCACCTTTAGATTATAGATTAATATTTGGAGCAGGGTTATTAACTGCTATTTACATAATCTCGCGTGGATTAGGCAAATATTACAGCACTTATTTAGGTGCAAAGCTAAGTAAGTCAGAGCCTACCGTTACAAAATACTTAGGCTTTACCTTGCTTCCACACTCTGGGGTGTCGTTAGTGTTTACAGGAATGGCAGTAAACTCTATTATAGGTTTTGACAATGACTCAGCAGTTATATTAAAAGGCACTATTGCCGCAGCTGCAATTATAAACGAAGTTTTTGCCGTTATAATAGCAAAAAAAGGCTTTGAATGGGCAAAAGAGATGCCTACGACCGATAAAAATCTGCAAATTGAAGATGCAAAAGCACAAATATAGTAAATTAAAAAGAATAAAAATTATAATTTGAGAGGGAACAAACAATGATAAACACACCTATTAACGAATTAATCGGAATAAAGTACCCAATTTTTCAAGGAGGCATGGCTTGGATATCTGAAGCTAAGCTAGCGGCGGCCGTTTCAAACGGTGGTGGCCTTGGAATTATTTCTGCTATGAATGCAGATGCAGAGT
>CAYJEZ010000205.1:0-3388 GCA_964369215.1 uncultured Eubacteriales bacterium | reverse complement strand
AATGCAAGCGAGCCTGAATTTATTCAAGCAGCTACAGAGGTTCTAACTTCTTTAGAGCCTGTTATTAAAGCTAACCCACAATATGAGGCAGCAGGAATTTTAGAGAGAATTACCGAGCCTGAAAGACAAATTAAATTTAGAGTACCTTGGGTAGACGACAGTGGCAAGGTGCAAGTTAATAGAGGTTACAGAGTTCAATTTAACTCAGCTATTGGACCTTACAAAGGTGGACTTCGTTTTCATCCTTCTGTGAATTTAGGTGTTATTAAATTCTTAGGCTTTGAGCAAATATTCAAAAATTCACTTACTTCTTTACCAATAGGTGGAGGTAAAGGTGGTTCTGACTTTGACCCTAAAGGCAAATCAGACCGTGAGGTTATGGCGTTTTGCCAAAGCTTTATGACAGAGCTTAGCAAACATATTGGTGCAGACACAGACGTTCCAGCAGGTGACATCGGTGTTGGTGCTCGTGAAATTGGCTTTATGTATGGTCAATACAAAAGACTTAAAAACGTTTTCGAGGGCGTTTTAACAGGTAAAGGCTTAACATATGGTGGTTCTTTAGTTAGAACACAAGCTACAGGTTACGGTTTACTTTACTTTACAGATGCTATGATGAAGAAAAACGGCTTTGATATGAATGGCAAAACTGTTGTTATCTCTGGCTCTGGTAATGTTGCTATTTATGCAGCAGAGAAAGCTTATGAATTAGGTGGCAAAGTTGTTACTATGTCAGACTCTACAGGTTGGATTTATGATGCAGAGGGAATTGACTTAGCTGCAATTAAAGAGATTAAAGAGGTTAATAGAGCAAGACTTACAGAGTATAAAAAATACAGACCAAACTCAGAGTACACAGAGGGTAAAGGTGTTTGGAGTGTTAAATGCGACGTTGCTCTACCTTGCGCTACACAAAATGAGCTTGACGCTGATGACGCTGACATGCTAATTAAAAACGGCGTAATTGCTGTTGCTGAGGGTGCTAATATGCCTTCTACATTAGAGGCTACAGATAAATTTATTGAGGCTGGCGTATTATTTGGCCCTGGTAAAGCTGCAAATGCCGGTGGCGTTGCTACTTCTGCATTAGAGATGAGCCAAAACAGCCAAAGACTTGCTTGGTCATTCGAAGAGGTTGACGCTAAGCTTAAAGGCATTATGGAGAACATTTTTGCACAAGCAGATGCTGCTGCTACAAAATATGGTTATGAGAAAAACTACGTTGTAGGCTCTAACATAGCTGGCTTTGTAAAAGTTGCTGACACTATGCTTGCTCAAGGAGTTATCTAATTTAAGTCGAATTATTTAAGAATATTTACAAAACCTTGTGTCACTAAGTAGTAGCACAAGGTTTTAATATTTTAACATTATTTAAAATTAAGAAAAAATAAACATATTTTTATTCTACCATAATAGAAATTGCTTGTTTATAGTTTTTAATAGTAAGTTCAGAGTAAGTTCCGCCGAACTCACCATCTAAGGTCCAATCTATTGGTATGTCACTTTTTATTTTGGCGTAACCCACTTCTGCTCTGTATATATATTTAGGGTTATTAGTTTTTGTTAATAAACACTGCAAAAGCGCTTGAGTTTCTATTGGGTTTTTAGGGTTGTATACTAGTACTAATTCAAACAATCCGTCATCAAGTTGAAAATTATCACTCTCTAAGCCTTTAAAACCTCCAACTGTGGCAGAGTTTGTAATCATTCCAAAAACAAATTCACCCTGAATAGTTTCTTTATCGGTTTCTACAGTTAAATTATGTGTTGGTATATTTGTCAGTCTCTTAATTCCCTCAAGAATATAAGCTGTTCGTCCTAATAAGTTTTTAAAGTCTTGATGAGTTTGGTGTGAAACATCTGTAAAAAGCCCGAAGCCTGCAAAATAAGAAAAAGCTTTTTCGTTAAGTGTTCCAATGTCTACAGCAAAGGGTTTGCCGTTAATAATTGTTTTTGCTGTTTGTGCAGGTGTGTTTGTTAAGTTTAAGTTAGATGCAAAGTCGTTTGATGTGCCTGTTGGTATATAACCGAGCAATGGGGGGGTGGTAAAAGTAATTAAGCCATTAATAACCTCATTCAATGTGCCGTCGCCTCCACTACATACAACTAAATCAAAATTTTCTGCATGCTTTAGAGTTAACTCTTTAGCGTGATTTTTTTGCCGTGTTGGAAATATAGTTAAAATATTATCATTCGCTGTAAGCTCTTCAATCACATCCGCTAAATTTGTTTTTATTGAGCCTTTTCCCGAATATGGATTGTAAATAAAAAGTATCTTTTTTCCAGTCATTTATTCATAAATCCTTTCTAAATATAGTCAAATCACTTCACAAATCATCAAAGAAACGCTTGTAAAATTTCTCAAGTATATTTTACATACGTATATTTGTTACTATTTTCAAGTGGTATTATATGATTTTAGTATGCATGAGTCTTAAGTTAAATATTTACTCAATTGTAATTAAAAACCTTTTACTCTCGTGTGTTAATCTAGTATAATCAATTTAGTATTTATATTAATAAAGTTTATCATACTAACAATAATAGTTCAACTGACGATGTGTTAATATAAATGAAAGTAATTATTAACATTTAACAGTTAAAAAATAAATAATTATTTTTTTTGGGAACCAAAATTTGTTTTTTTATATCTAATAAGTGTAATTACTTAAATGTGCATGCAAAATGAAAGGATGTGTTTGCTTGGATAACATAAACTTAATAAAAAGCGCAAAAAAAGGCGACGACAATGCTTTTTTAGCACTAATGGACTCACAAAAAAGCAACTTGTACAAAGCGGCAAAGGCTATTTTACATAACGACGAAGACGTAGCCGACGCAATGCAAGAGACCTTAATATCAGCATACAAAAGCATAATTAACCTTAAAAGTGAGAAATATTTTAAGACTTGGCTTACAAGAATTCTTATTAATAAATGTTATAATATTATAGCAAAAAATAAAAAGAACGTAAGCACTGAGCTTGTAGCAGAGCCTTACTATGAAGATATTAATATAGAAAATATGGGCGATAGCATACTTGATAATGTAAAAAAAGACTATAAGGTTGTACTTACTCTTTATTATGTAATGGGTTTCTCTGTAAAAGAGATATCAAAACTTTTAAATATTAAAGAGGGAACGGTTAAGTCGAGGCTATCAAGAGGGCGACAAGCGGTAAAAAAGAACTACACAAATGAGCTAAAGGAGGCATATTAATGGATAACTTTGATATATTAAAAGAGCTTAACAAAGAGGAAAAACTTCCTGATATAGTAGAGCAAAAATGGCAAAAGGGTAAAACTGCTATTTTGCTTGACAGAATAGAAAGAGACAAGAAAAAAAGCAATGTTTTACCATTTGTGTTAAAATCTATAAGCGGATTGGC
>CAYJEZ010000204.1:0-3397 GCA_964369215.1 uncultured Eubacteriales bacterium | reverse complement strand
GTTTGCATAGCAAACAAAAGTTTGCTTTTAAAAAATCATCAAAAACACCCCTAAAAGGTCGTTTTGGGTGGTTTTTTCTTTTTTTAGAACTGAAATTTTTAGGTGTGTTTTTTAATGCAAACGTAAGTTTGCAATGATGTCATCTGTGGTTTAGAGGGTTTAAACTCGTTGTTAAAAAAACAAGGCGACGGTGAGAAACTCAAAAACAAGATAAACAATTTCACCGTCAGAAAAATTAGTGTAGCATTTTATTAAAATTCAGTAAAGGGCTACGCAAAATCAAAGATTTTGTGGCTACCTGTTGCCTCTGGTTTGAAATCTAAAAACAAGAATTAAGCGTTTTTTAAAGGTTTCGGTAAAATCCACCCATTTTTGACTTCCATCACTGCGTGCAGGGCTGTCAAACAGATTGTAGGCATCAGGATAGGTTTGGTCGAGTAGAGCTATTAAATTGTTTTTTAACACTGTTTTGTTTTTAGCTGATATCTTACAATATCCATAGAACTATGTTCTCGCAAATCAGTCCAATTGTCAAGAGTGTATTTTGCAATCTTTAGAGAGATAAATATAAATTGTTTGAACTAAATAAAAAAATTTTAGTTTACATATTGACAAAATAATATATATTGTATATAATGAGTATACACAATATATCATAGGAGGTGAATAAGTGGATATAATTATTAGCAACTCTTCAGACAAACCTATTTATGAGCAAATAAGCACTCAAATAAAAAACCAGATAGTATCAGGTGCGTTAAAAGAGAATGATGCGCTTCCGTCAATGAGAATTTTGGCAAAAGAGCTTAGAATAAGTGTTATAACCACAAAACGAGCTTATGAAGAACTTGAAAGGCAAGGCTTTATAGTGTCTTTCACGGGTAAGGGTAGTTTTGTAGCCTCGCAAAATACTGAGCTTTTACACGAGCACAATTTAAAAGAGATAGAAGAGCACATGGAGAAAATAACTGAGCTTGCAAAAATGAGCAACTTGAGTATAGAAGACTTAAATGAAATGTTAGACTTAATTTATAATGGAGAAGGAAAGGATTGATATTATGGTTAAAACTGTTAATTTATGTAAATCATACAAAGCATTTGAATTGAAAAATATAAACATTAATTTAGAGGGTGGCGAGATATTAGGCTTAATAGGGGAGAACGGAGCAGGAAAAACCACTATAATTAAAGCTCTTATGGGTATTATCAATATTACCTCAGGAGATGTGAGTGTTTTAGGAGAAAACCCTCACAATGTACAAATTAAAGAGCATATAGGAATTGTTTTTGATGCTTGTCCATTTTACGAGAATTTTAAAGCAAAAGAGATTAATACAATAATGTCTAGCGCATATAAAACTTGGGATGAGAGCAAATATTTTGACATACTTAAACTATTTAAAATAGATACAGGCAAAAAAATAAAAGAGTTTTCACACGGAATGAAAATGAAACTGCAAATAGCAGTGGCTATGTCTCACGATATAAAACTATTAATTTTGGACGAGGCAACAAACGGACTTGACCCTTTAGCAAAAGATAGCTTTTGGGATTTAATTTTAAAATTTACACGAGAAGAGGGCAACTCTGTAATAATATCTTCTCATATAATATCTGACATTGAGAAAATGTGCGATAGCGTTTGTTTAATTCACGATGGTGAAATAATACTAAGTGCCTATAAAGATGAGCTATTAGAGAACTATGCAGTGCTTAAATGTACAAAAGGTAAGTTTGAAGAGGTGGATAAGAATAAGGTAATTGGATATAGAAAAAGTGATTTTGGAGTTGATGCACTTGTGCTAAGAAAAGACTTTAAAAATGAAAGTTTAGAGAAAATAAGCTTAGAAGATATGTTTTTGTATATGGTAAAAAAAGATAATTAGACTAGAGGGGAGTGTGTATCAAGATGAAAGCAATATTAGTAACAGCATTTAATATGCAAAAAGCTACGATACTAGGATTTGTGTTTGTTAGCGTTGCATGTTCCTTGGTGATCGCCTTAGCACCTTTCGAATCTTTACCCTTAACTTTTATTACTATTTATTTAGCAGCAATTTTCTCGAAAACATATTATATAAATTTAGAGAAGAACAACTCTACCATATCCTTTCTTGCAATGCCGATAGATAGAAAAACTTTAGCGAAAAGTTACTATTATGTCTCTTTTATACTTATAGCAATTGGGCTAGTGCCAATAGTCATTTCAAGTATAAAGGTTATACTAAGAGATTCGCAAAATATATTTATATTCTTTATGTTAACGTGTTTTTTTATGATAATATTTTTTATTTCCGTACCTGTTCAAGTGAAATTCACAGGAGCTAAGGCTGATATTATATTAGTTCTTTTAATATTTCCATTTATTATAACTTTAGGTTTTCCTAATATGATACAAACACATACCAGTATGTCTGAAAATTTTACTTTTCTTTCAATAATACTTATTGTCATCACCATTATCAGCTTTATTATTTCATTTAACTTTACTAAGAAAATTGTAATGAAAAAAGATTATTAATCATTACTTATAAAGAAAGGACTAAAAATATATGAAAGCTATTATTTTAAATGCATTTTATTTATTAAAAATAAATTTTATTACGACTTTATCGTTGTCTGTTTTTTACTCAATAATTGCTATATTTGCCCCATTCACATCAAGTGGGCTTATGTATTTCGTTCTATTTTTTTCTATCACTCAGTTTATCTCGTATCTCTTATTGCTTGAAAAAAGCAATTCAATTTTAACGTTGTTAACTTTGCCTCAAAATAGGAAAGTTATAGCAAGAAGTTATTATGTTATTGGATTAATTTTCATAATTATTGGGGTTCTGCCTATGATATGTTCTTTAGTGTCTATGGCAATTAATAACTCTGAAACACTTATCAGCAATTTAAGTATGGCTATTATAACATTTTGTATTTATACAATTATTGCTTTTGTTTTAACCCCTTACGTACTTAAATTTGGTGTTTCAAAAGCACCTTTGTTGGTAATTATTATTTATGTACCGGTAGGCATTCTTACCTTTGTGCCAATTAGTTTTAATGAAATTTTTATTTTTATTGAGAGTATAAGTAGTTTGATTCCTACAATACTTATATTGGTAACTTTAATTGTGTTTTTTGTATCTGTAAAGATATCTGAAAAAATAATGATTAATAGAGAGTTTTAGTAATGATTATTACAGTAAAAAGTAGCTCTGGAGGCTAATTTTCAAATTAACCTCCAGAGCTATAAAAATGTAAGTTTGTAAAATAAAATTTGACAATAGCATTTATAAATGATAATAGACAAAACACAACTATTATGATATAATTTTCTCAATTGATACTGAGAAAGTGAGGATGTTTATCATATGAGGTCTAAAAACAAATTGCTATCGATAATCTT
>CAYJEZ010000203.1:0-3415 GCA_964369215.1 uncultured Eubacteriales bacterium | reverse complement strand
ACTTTAACACCTTTATTAAGCAAAAAATTAATGCACTCTACAATGCCCTCAAAAGGCTGTTCGCACTCATAGTGGTACTGCTCGTAAAGTTTATGGTAGCTCTCCAATGCCTCTTGTTGGTTATTATCAAATAGGCTTTTAATTATACCAAGCTCGTTTAAACCAAAGGCTTTCATTATCTT
The DNA here is from genome assembly GCA_964369215.1 of uncultured Eubacteriales bacterium. Lineage (GTDB taxonomy): Bacteria > Bacillota > Clostridia > Oscillospirales > Acutalibacteraceae > SIG603. The sequence continues at coordinate 3,233 of CAYJEZ010000203.1, read as the reverse complement.
TTCGTCGTCTACCTCGCCACCGGCATACGGAGCAATTCCTTCTTTAAACGCCCTTACCCCAAACGGAATAGTGTCTCCTATTGTTTGGTCTAAATCGAACGCCACCATTTTCAGCATATATTACACCTCTTTTTTACTATAATTAAGCCTATTTTTTATCATATTTTTAATAATGAGCTTTGCCACATACAATACCATTATAATTAAAGCACTAATAACTGCATATATAATTATACTAGTGTACCACGGCGCAGAGTAAACCATGTAAAGCTCGGGGTAAAACATATAGTGAAAAACTCTGTACGCACTACCCACCACAAAAATCGATATTATAAATCTGATTGCAATGGTTAAAACTCTATTTATTTTCTCGAGCATTTTCATACCTCTTTATAAAATCATTTTATCAAACGCAATTTTCTCGCTGTTATCAAACCAAATTGTACCACGGTAGCTAAAGCCATTTTTCTCTAAAACATGTCTCATTTTCAAGTTATCGCTGTCGGTGTCTACCCTAAAGTAATGCACGCCTTTCTCTTTTGCAAAGCTCTCTACAAGCCCAAAAATTGTACCGCTTAGGTTTTTTCCTCTAGCCTTGTCGCTCATTGCCATACGGTGTACAACCACATATTTTTCCTCGCTTAGCCACTCGCCTTTTAAGCTGTTGTAAGCGGGCTCGCCGCCAAGGTCTATGCATAAGTAGGCTAGAATATCCTCGCCGTCTTTTACAAAAAAGCCTTTACCGTTTTGGGTGTCTGCCTTTATGCAATCAAGGTCTGGGTAGCCGTTTTGCCACTGGTCTATGCCTTGCTCTTTAAGATGTTTTTTCGCTGTGTCTATAATGCCCATGGCAATGTGGGTTTCGCTCTGTTTTGTGTTTACTAATTTCATGTTTATTTCTCCGTATATATAATTTATCGTCACTTTATTTCACTTTCACATCAAGAATTGTAGCGTAATGAAGCACCTCGAAAGTCTCAGGCACTGTAGCCATGTATGCCATGTGTTCTTTCTCCCAAGCGGCTATCTCTTCTGCCGAAAGAGAGGACGCCCCTATGCCACGGCAAGCCTTCATTCTTCCGTGCCAAGTCTCTCTTGTAAACGGCACTTTTAAATCAAAGCTTACAGCATTTGCCACTTCAAACATATCGCCAAGCCAGCTAGGTTTATCTATCTCATATCTTATCCATTTTGCACCTGTCCAAGTTGGGTTATATTTTAAAACTAAGTCCTCGCTGTGCTTTGCTATTTCGTCCTCAAAAGGTAGCCAAGCCATAAAAAGCACCACAAAATGTCCGTTATCTTTAAGAACTTTGCGAATTTTAGGCAGTGCAATCTCTTTGTCAAAATACATAAAGCACTGGCAAGCTGTAACAACATCAAAGCTTTTGTCGGCAAAGCTAAAATTCTCTGACGAGGCAACCACATAGTCAATATCCATGCCCTTTGAAAGCTCTAACGCCTGTTTAATTTGATTTTCCGATATATCCGCACCTGTAAACTTTGCACCAAATTTGTACATATTTCGTGGAATTACACCTGTTCCTGTGCCTAAGTCAAGTACAGTTTGCCCCTTTGTGCAAAGCCCTAAATCCACTATTTTTTGGTAGAACTCCTCAGGGTAAATATCTCTGAATTTAGCATAATCTTTAGAGGCAAGTCCCCAATCAAACTCTTTTCCACCATCTATATTTTTTAGTTTTTGCATTATGGGTTCTTTCCTTTCGTTAAGCTAGTCACTATCTTTCACAAACTTATCCAATATCTACAATCGGTCTCACCTGTATCAAGCAAAACTTCATTTTCTAAAACTCCACCGTTGTTTATTATAGTCTTTGCTGAGCCGATATTCGACTTATAACACACCACTAAAGCCTTGTCAATCTCTAGCTTTTTGCACTCCTCAAGAGCTAATTTTAGCATCTTTGTGGCATAGCCTTTTCGTCGCTCGCTAGGTCTTACGCCGTAGCCTATATGCCCACCGTGTAAGAGTAAATCTTCGTTTAAATAGTGTCGAATATTCACCGCTCCAACAAAAATATTCCTCTGTGTGTCGTGTGCAAAAAAGGTAGAGCACGGCACAAAACTTTCCGTAGGTTCTTTAAGCTCTATACTGTTTTTATATGTTTCATAATCTTTGTAATCGGTAATTCTAATAGAGTAAGGAATAATTCTCTCGCCACTTTTAGTCCACTCGTCCATCATACCGCAAAGCAAACCATAGTTCTCTTTATTCAGTTTAGCAAGTTTAAGCATAAGCTCACCCTTTCTATAAAAACTCTGAACTCGTATTTATGTTCTATAGTCTCCGTTAATTTTAACATAATCGTATGTCAAGTCGCAGCCAAAAGCCTTGGCACAAGCCTCTCCTGTTTTAAGCTCTACAATTACCTCTATCTCTTTTTCTGCAAGAATTTCTGCTGCTTTTTCTTCGCTAAAATTAAGTCCCGAGCCATTTTCGCACACCATTACAGTGCCCTTAGTGCTTTTAAAGCTAACATCAATTTTATTAACGTCAACATCTGCGCCACTGTAGCCTATAGCACATAAAATTCTGCCCCAGTTTGCGTCTTCTCCAAACATTGCAGCTTTGAATAAGCTAGAGCAAATTACAGATTTCGCCACTACTTTAGCAGTCTCTTTATCTTTTGCTCCTTTTGTTTCGCAAATTATAAGCTTTGTTGCGCCCTCGCCGTCTGCCGCCATTAGCTTAGAAAGCTCTAGGCAAACATACTCTACTGCGCTGTAAAAAACAGTGTAATCTTCGCCAAAAGCAGTAATCTCTTCGTTCTCTGCCATGCCGTTGCACATAATGCTTAAGGTGTCGTTTGTAGAGGTGTCGCCGTCTACGCTTACCATGTTAAAACTGTCGTCGGCAACGTCTTTAATAAGTTTTTTTAAAAGCTCCGAGCTAATTTTGCAGTCGCTTGTAACAAAGCAAAGCATTGTTGCCATGTTAGGGTGAATCATTCCGCTACCCTTTGCAATTCCTCCAACGCTTACTGTTTTTCCACCTACTTCAACTTGCACAGCACACTCTTTTTTAAATGTGTCGGTGGTCACAATTGCCCTCGCTGCAAGGTCAGAGCCGTCTGTGCTTAAACCCTGTGCAAGCTCTAGCGATTTATTTTTTATAGGGGTAATATTAAGGTTTTGCCCTATAACACCGGTAGATGCCACTATTACATCTTCTTTTTTTATGCCTGTATGCTCGGCTGCTATTTCGCACATCT
>CAYJEZ010000202.1:1260-3428 GCA_964369215.1 uncultured Eubacteriales bacterium | reverse complement strand
CCTGAAATAGGCGTTAACTTCGACCCAAGCCACTTGGTTTGGCAAGGAATGAACCCTGTTACTGTTATCCGTGAGCTTAAAGATGCTATTTTCCATGTGCATGCTAAAGATACTAGAATTGATGCTGCTAACACCGCTGTTAATGGTGTATTAGATATACAACATTACGGCGACGAGATTAATCGCTCTTGGGTGTTTAGAAGTGTTGGCTATGGCAACGATGCTCTTTACTGGAAAGACATTGTAAGCGCACTTAGAATGATAGGTTACGACTATGTTATGAGCATTGAGCACGAAGATAGCCTAATGAGCCAAAACGAGGGCTTAACCAAAGCTGTTAAAATGCTACAAGATACTATGACATTTGAGCCAAAAATGACAGAGATGCGTTGGGCGTAATTATAGTAAATCAACCCCAAAACTAACAGCTCCAAAGCAAAAATCACATATATACAAATTTTAATTAAAGAAAATGCTACTATCGATAAAACAATGATAGTAGCATTTTATTGTATTAAAATTATCTTCTGTTATTTGCAATAGATCTAGCAATAGACAGCATTCTGTCTCCGCAATGATCAAAAAATCTATAAAAACCCGGGCATAGTGCATTAAGCTGTCTGTTTTCTTCAACTACTGGCTCACAATACCTTCTGCAACCTCCTCTGCAAATGCCGAAAAACTTGCATTCTTTGCATTTGTCTACAGTTATAAGTTCTGTTTGCAAAAACTTAAGGTCTTTGCAGTTTTCATACATTTGGTCGTAGCTTTCAGTGTGTACATTACCGAGTTTAAATTTGTCTAGTACATAAAAGTCGCAAGGAAAACAAGAACCGTCTGCCTCAATAACATTTTGACATACACATAAACCGCTCATACCACACGACTCAGGAGGGTAACCTAAAATCATCTCAATATAGTTTTCGAATTGTCTAATATGAGGGATTCCGCTCTCAATAAAATCTCGGTACCAAAGGTCGAACAAATTACACATAAAAGTACCAAAGTCTTTTGCTGTAAGGGTGAAAGGCATTTTTTTGTCTTCTTCACCAAAACCTTGTAGGCAAGGTATAAACTGTAAATACTCAAATTCATTTTTTTTGAAAAAGGTGTAAATGCTTTGAATTCTTTTTGCAGTTATTGAGTTAACAACACAAAGAATGTTAAAGTCTACATTGTGTTTTTTTAGCACCTCAATGCTTTTCATAACTTGCTTATGGCTACCTTTTCCGTTTATGTCGGTTCTAAAAGGGTCATGGCAATCTTTTGGTCCGTCAAGCGAGACACCAACTAAAAAGTTATTTTCTTTAAAAAACTTAGCCCACTCATCGTCAACCACTATACCGTTAGTTTGTATGGCCTTATCTACTTTTATTTTGTTTACATTATACTTTTCTATAAATTTTACAGACTTTTTAAAGAAATCTAAGCCTGCAAGTGTAGGCTCGCCTCCTTGAAAAGCTATAGTTATTCTTCGCATATCAGGGGTAAAGGCATTTTTTATAACAGTTTCTAAAGTTTCTTCTGTCATTATTCCATAACTTTCTGTCTCTCGGTTTTTAGCAGAATCAAGATAAAAACAGTATGTACACCTTAAGTTGCATAAACTTGAGGCAGGTTTTATTAGAACGTTAATATCGGTTAGTTTTTTCATATAATAATAACCCTTTCTAGTAGTTAAGATATCGCATTAATAAAATATACTATTTTTATCCCAAAATGTCAATAAAAGTCTAATGTATAAACAAATCAATCTGATATAAAAAATAACACTCAATTTATATTTACAATGTGGGTAACGGTGTTCGTCGCTAAAAAAAAACACAAATTAGATTGGCTTGAATGCATAAATACAAAAGAAACATTAACAAATAAATAAGTTGCTAATGTTTCTTTTTATTGACTATGGTAACTGATATGTAAATTAAACTACTTCTTCGATAATCTCTGTTGCTAGTTGTTTGCTCTTAAGCGATGCTATAGTTGTTACTGAGTTAGAAAGCTGTGTTAAAAACAGTGCTATAGTATCGAGCTCTTCAATTGTTTTACCCTCTGATATTGCCGCCGCAAAAGCAGATATAGTCACCACGGCAGCGCCTGCGTCCATATAAAGCACCATCCTTTCTGCTCAGGATTTTTTGAGCTAATGATTAAATGATGATTTTACA
>CAYJEZ010000202.1:0-1160 GCA_964369215.1 uncultured Eubacteriales bacterium | reverse complement strand
TTATATATTATGAGAAGTAAAGGTTTTTGTTACTTTATATGATTATATGTTAAGTTTATAGAAGCATTACTGCGTTCTTATCGCAAATATCAATAGTTTCTTTGTTCCATAGTGAAGACTGAACCTCGCCTATATGTGCTTTTGCTAGCAGTAGCATACAAAGCCTAGACTGCCCAATACCACCACCTATTGTTAGAGGTAACTCTGAGTTTAATAATGCCTTATGAAAAGGAAGCTCGGCCCTATCAGTAGCATTTCTTATTTCTAGTTGGCTTTTGAGCGTATCAGCGTCTACCCTTATGCCCATAGAGCTTATCTCTAAAGCCATGTCAAGGGTGTCGTGCCAAAACATAATGTCGCCGTTTAGCTCCCAGTCGTCATAGTCAGGAGCCCTGCCGTCGTGCGGCTTTCCACTTTTTAGATTTGCACCAATTTTTTTAATAAATACGGTTTTATGCTCTTTAACAAAAGCGTTTTCTCTTTCTTTAGACGAAAGCTCTGGGTATTTATCTTCAAGCTCTTGAGAGGTAACAAAGGTAATGTCTCTTTTAAGCTCTGTCGTAAGTTCAGGAAACTGCCATTTTAATTCATCTAAAGTTCCACAAATTGCAGTTATTATTCGCTTTACTGTATCTTCTAAAAAAGTCTCTGTTCTGTCTTTGTCGTCTATTACTTTTTCCCAATCCCACTGGTCTACATAAATTGAGTGAACATTGTCGAGCTCTTCATCTCGTCTTATTGCGTTCATATCGGTAATAAGGCCGTTGCCTACAAAAAAATTGTAGCGTTTTAGTGCTAGTCTTTTCCATTTTGCTAACGAATGGACTACCTCGCCCAATTCTCCAGTAGCAGGTATATCAAAATCAACAGGTCGCTCAGTACCGTTTAAATTGTCGTTTAAACCAGTTGTTGGATTTACAAATAGAGGCGCTGTTACCCTTTTTAAATGAAGAGCAGAGCATAATTTTACGTGAAAAATGTTTTTTATAAGTCCTATAGCTTTTTGAGTTTCATACAAGCCTAAAGTAGCCTTGTAGTTCTCTGGTATAAAAGTTTTCAAAATCTAACCCCCATAATATAAATAATAATATTTTAAATAATAGTTATAGTCAAAACCAATTCAAAAATCATCAAAGAAATGCTTACAAAAACTTTCGTGT
>CAYJEZ010000201.1:0-3458 GCA_964369215.1 uncultured Eubacteriales bacterium | reverse complement strand
GTTTTGTTCATTTTCCAGTTACCTGCGATAACTGCTTTTCTAAGTTGTTTGTTCATTATAATCTATCCTTTCTAAAATTAAAAATAAGTTTCTTTTTAAATTAATTTTAGGCGGAACAAGTCCGCCTAAAAAGTATGATTATTTATTATCAGCAATAACATCAATACCAGGTAAAACTTTGCCCTCTAGGTACTCTAAAGAAGCACCGCCACCTGTAGAAATGTGGCTCATTTTATCTGCATAACCCATGTTAATAACTGCAGCAGCAGAGTCTCCACCGCCTATAATTGTTGTCGCGTCTGTTTGTGCTAAAGCCTCAGCAACTGCTAGTGTTCCTTTTGCAAGTCTCTCGTTCTCAAAAACGCCCATAGGTCCGTTCCAAACAACTGTTTTAGCATTCTTAACAGCATTTGAGAACAACTCAGCTGTTTTAGGTCCAATATCAAGCCCCATTTGAGCAGCTGGTATTTTGTCTGCGTCCATAACACTTACATCAATTAACGCGTCGATAGGATTAGGGAAGTTCTCAGCAACAACAGCATCTACCGGTAATAGCAAGCTTTTGCCAAGCTCTTTTGCCTTTGCAATCATCTCTGTGCAGTAGTCTAGTTTCTCATCGTCTACTAAAGAGTGTCCTATATCTCCGCCATTAGCTTTAATAAATGTATAAGCCATACCGCCACCTATAATAAGTGTATCACATTTATCTATTAAGTTTGAGATAACATTTAATTTATCAGCAACTTTTGCGCCACCTAAAATCGCAACAAATGGTCTTTCAGGCTCTTCAACTGCATTACCTAAGAAAGCTATTTCTTTCTCCATTAAGTAACCAATAGCTGTATCTTTAATATGCTCTGTAACTCCTGCTGTAGAGCAGTGCGCTCTGTGGGCACTACCAAAAGCGTCCATTACAAAAACATCGCAAATTGATGCAAGCTCTGAACTGAATGGCTCTAAATTTTTTGTCTCTTCTTTTCTAAATCTTGTATTTTGAAGTAAAACAACGTCGCCCTCACTCATTTTCTCAACTGCTGCTTTAGCATTTTCGCCCACAACTGTATCGTCGTTTGCAAACACTACCTCTTTATTTAATACTTCTGATAATCTTTTTGCTACAGGAGCTAAAGAGAATTTTTCTTCAGGTCCATTTTTAGGTTTTCCTAAGTGCGAGCACAGAATAACTTTTGCGCCATTCTCAATCAATTTTTTAATTGTAGGTAAAGCACCTATAATTCTGTTATCATTAGTGATAACGCCTTCTTTTAGAGGAACGTTAAAGTCGCAACGCACTAAAACTCTTTTTCCTTTTACCTCGATATTTTCAACGGTAACCTTGTTTAACTTCATTTAAAATAGCACTCCTTAAATCCTTTATTAACATCAAAAGTTCAATTTTGATACATTTGTCTTGTAAAGAAAGACAACATTTATATTTTATACTAAAATTAAGAATTTTTCAATACCTAAACGCGAAAAAAGGCAAATAATATAAAAAATATTATTTATAATTGTTATTTTTCTTGTTATATATAAATTAACTTATATTCTATATCCAAGTGTAGTCTCTTAGCTCGCCTTTAACCAACAATTCTGGGTAATCCCATTGCCTTAACACTTCATATGCTGCAATAGCAACAGCGTTAGACAGATTTAAACTTCTTGCTAAGCTTCGCATTGGGATTCTTACAGTAGTTTCAGGATTTTCAAATAGAAGCTTCTCTGGCAACCCTGCTGTCTCTTTTCCAAAAAACAAGTACACATCCTCTGGGTACTTTAGCTCTGTGTGTTTGTATTTTGCTTTGGTAGAAAAAAAGTAAAAATTCCCAGTGTTTTTTTCAAAAAATTCGTCTAAACTATCATAGTAAGTAATATCTAGTAAGTCCCAATAATCAAGTCCAGCTCTTTTTACTTTTTTCTCATCAATTTTAAAGCCCATAGGACCTACTAAATGAAGTCTTGCACCAGTAGCAGCACAAGTTCTTGCTATGTTCCCTGTGTTTTGGGGTATTTCGGGTTCAACCATTACTATATTAAGCTCTGCCACAATAAAATTCCTTTCTATTTAACCATTTTTTTCAACGTAAATTTAATTCATTTGGGGGTAAACTAAGTATGTGGATAACATCATGCCTTCTTATAAAGGCAACAATAATTGTTTGGAGGATTTATATTATGTCAAAAAATACTATGAATATTGCAAAAACCGTCGGATTAGGCTTAGCCGCTGGCTCTGCTGTAGCTATGATAGGTACTGCTGTTATGAAAAATAACAGTAAAAAAAGCCCTATGAAAAATATGAGAAAATCAGCAGGAAAAGCAGTGCACACAATGGGCCAAATTGTAAACGGCGTTGAAAGCATGCTTAAATAAACTTACTGAGCACAGGCGAGAAAAACTACTGTTATAGTAAATTAAATTGAAAACACTACCAACTCCCAAATGAAAAACCGCATATATAAAGTCAAATTTATGTTTGACTTTCAGCTTATTTCAATTGTTTATTGGTGTTTTTTCTAACTTAATTAGCTATATGTAAGTTTTCTCGCCTAAATTCTCTTATAAGTTATTCTCTTCTTTGCTTATTTTTTTATACATTACACCTTTTATATATTTGTCGTTTTCAAACTCACCCTCATACAATACATTTTTATCTGTATCGTACTCTGTTCCAAATCCTTCTCGCATTCCGTTTCTGTATCCTCCAGAGTAAATCAAATTGCCTTTTGAATCAAATATGTTTGCCTCACTATATTCTGTGTCCTCTTCATTAAATTTGGCTACAATAAAGCAATCATTTTCTTTGTCAAAAATAACCCCTGCCCCTACTTTATTCTCACCCTCAACTCTGCCTGTAAACTTAAGGCAACCAGTATCGTCAAATATTGTAATCATCCCAGAGATTTTACCTTTATCCCAGTCAGAAACATACATGCTCATATCTTCTTTTAAGAAAGAAACACCTGCGCCCTGTTTTTCACCCTTACTCCAATGACCTACATGGTTAAGCTTATTATCTTCATCATAGCTTACACCAAATCCATGTTTAAAGTCGTCTTTATATTCACCCTCAAAAATGGTTTGACCATCAAGCGTTTGTGCTCTACCTCTTCCGTTCTTTTTCCCTGAGTTCAACACGCCTGTATAATTATATTTATAGCCAATATCATCAAAATCATAGCTTTGAAGACCGTTTATAAACTCCTCAACCTCATTTCTCTGCTCACCTTGGGTTTCATCTATTTCTATGTATAAATCTTCAGCAGTTATCAAACTATCGCTTACATCATATGCGGGTTCGTAGTGCTCAACTGGCTCTTGTTGAGAATAATTAAAATTGTCACCACTCAAAACATCAGGAATTATTATATCTTCTTCTGTAATCATTTCGACTTGCTCTTCGTTATCACCTTGATACAAGCTCTCAAAGCTATTTACATACACCTCAGGTTCTTCTA
>CAYJEZ010000200.1:0-3474 GCA_964369215.1 uncultured Eubacteriales bacterium | reverse complement strand
CCTTGTTCTAATCTGACCAAAATCATCTCCTTCAACCAAGTATTCCCACACCTTATTGTTTTCTTCCGGTTTAGTATGGCCATATGGTGTAAGCTCATCTAATAGTATAAAATTAAGTAGTTCAGGATTAGCGTGTTGAGTTATTCTGTATACTTCACCAAGATTAGTATAAACATTTCCGTTACTGTAAAAAGGTCTTGACGATTCGTAGTAACTGTCCATACGATAATCAGTAGAAGTGAAGTATCTTTCATCTATTCCGGGCATAATAGGTAACCCTATCTCGTACCCTTTAAACGGCAACTCAAAGTCAAGATTAAGTGTGTTTTCATACTCATCTTTTGTCATCAAATGAGTATCCCCAAACGCACCCTCTCTTATTGTAAGCCCCTCAACAGTGTTGGTTATCTGTGGCAAAGCTGTATTTGTAGCCTCAGCTACAATGCCGCTGTTAAGTGGTATTTGGCCTACCATTATACCAAGTGCCAAAACTAAACTAATAATTTTATTGATTTTTCTCTTTTTTTTCATATTTATGACCATTCCTTTCTCCAATTTCAAGCTATGCCTCCTGTATTCATCTACATTTTGCTGATTAAGCAAGAAAATTCATTTTTCACATTTTATATTATTATACCATAATATCTCTTACAAGAATTATACATTTCACAACATTTTAATAGCATTTTACGCATATATATACAATTTAAATTGATTAATTTGTAAATTATATGTATAATGGGATTATGGTTAAGCACTTTAGAATTAACATTAAAAAATCTCTATATTTCTTTTAAGAAAATTAGAGATTTGATATTTTAAAATTAATAGTGCTTATACCGATTTTAGGAGGTTTGATAATGAAAATAGCTATTTGTGACGACGAGCCCTCATGTAGAGAAAAACTTAAAGAATTATTAAATGATTATAGCACGGAATTAAATATTAAGTTTGACATATACCCATTTTGTGACGGAACTTCTTTTTTAAATAGTGATAATGAATACGATATTGTTTTTATGGATATTTTTTTAGGTGATGTAAATGGCGTATCGGTTGCTCAAAAATATATTTCTACAAAAAGTGGTAATATTATTTTCGTTTCACAAAGCCGTGATTTTGCAGTAGAGGCTTTTGCCCTTGGGGCGACACATTATTTAGTACACCCAATTTCTAAAAAGGATTTTAACTCTGCTCTCTCAAGATGTATAAAAGAAAAACAACCAGAAGAAACTACTAGATATTTAGTTTTAAGCAATAAGCAAGGCTTAACAAAAATTCCTATTTCTGGTATTAGGTATATAGAAGTACAAAACAGGATATGTAATATTTATGCAACAAATAGACAATATTCCTTTATTTCAACTTTAGATATACTATCTTCTCAGCTTCCTGCGGAAATTTTTTTTAGGGTACAACGCAGTTTTATCGTGAACTTAAATTACATACAAAATATTATTAATCATCTTGTCATATTAGATCAAGGCGAACAAATTTCTGTTGCACGGGATAAGTACAAAACGTTAAAGTCAATATATCAAGATTTTTTAATAAAGCTAACAAGAGGAACATATAATGATTTTTAGATTTTTTGTTGGAATTTTATTGCAACTAAGCCCATTTGCATTTCTATGTCTTGCTCCTTTTAGAAACAGGTTTCGTGTTTCTAACAAAAAGATGTTTGTTACATCTTTAATTTTACTATTGGCTATTAGTGGTCTTTTTTCCTTCTTATCAACATTTTTATACAATCGTTTTAATGAACTTATAGGCGAATACCATATTATAGAGCTTATTGATGTAGCTTTTTCTTTTTCGGTAATCTTATGTGCGGTATGGTATTTTATTATGATAAAATCACATTATTTAATTAAGTTTTTTGTTTTAATATTTACTACTACAGTAGGATTTTTTATCACTGCATTTTTAAATATAATTTATTTTTCATTTTTTTATAATCCAGATATACACTTATTGGTTCACTATGAGCTCTCAACAATTATTCCTTACTTTTTAATTACATCAATTTGCATTTTACCCCTTTGTCATTTACTTAATAAATACTTTTTTACTATTTCAGACAAATTAAAAAAGAAAGATTTGGTACTTTTCTTAGTTCTTTCTATAGCCCTTTTAGTCTTATACATTTCATCTTATCTCTTTATTGAAGAACTTCAAACTCTTCAAAACATATTATTTATTTCTGTGTTTGTTTCTATGTTTATAATGATATGTGTTGTTTATTTTACTTTTTTTTACTCATATAATTTGTCAATTAAATCACGAGAGGCAAATGAAAAATTAATATCTGCCAAACACTATTTAGAAATTAATCAATTACAATACGATAATTTAACACACGATTTAAATGCCACTAAAAAAATAAGACATGATTTAAGATCGCATCTAATAGTAATGCAAGAATTTTTAAATCAAAAAGATTATTCATCTCTTGAAACTTATCTTTCTAAATATTTAGACAGCTCTCCCGAGCTTATAGCGCCTACATTTTGTAGCCACAATGTTACAAATGCAATTATATCTCACTATTACTTTCTTGCAAAAAATAACGGAATACAGTTTAATGTTAACATAAAAATCCCTGCACAAATAGACATTGAATCTAGTGATATCGCAGTGGTATTGGGCAATTTATTAGAGAATGCTCTTACTGCTACCTCTAACCCTGACTGTGATAATCCATTTATTACTGTTAATATTTTAAGCAGAGGCAATTACGTAAGCATAACAACCGACAACTCATTTGATGGAGTTGTTAAAAAAGATGGTGCAAATTTTATTTCCATAAAAGAAAATCACAACGGAATAGGGCTTCAAAGCATCACTAATATTGCTAATCGGTTAGGTGGTAGCGCAAAATTCACTGTTGAAAAAAAAGTGTTTATGGCTTCGGTTGTTATTGGTTGCATTTACGAATAGCAGACTATATAGGACAAAATATACCAATATAAGTAAAATATGTATCGAGGTATTGCACGGTGAATGGGGATAAATACTACCAGATGAGTTGTACTAGGTGGGTATTTAGGCAGATGTATGACCAACACAACATATACAGTTCAAACGGTTTTATATATAAGTTGATAAAAGCGTTTCCATTTGCAATAAAAGAAATACACACAGACAATGCACGGTAAATCTACCTAAAATTTAAAACACCTAATGAGGTCATAGCGCAATACTGTGGGCGATGTAGGAAATTTGCCGAAAAATTTCTGGCACTACTCTCCTACATCTCATTTTTTAGGGGGATTTTTCATTACTACTATTTAACTTTTTATTTTTTTGGAGTAAAGTGTCGACTATAATTAACATTCGCACATATAAAAAATAAAAAAAAACATAAAAATATATTGACAACATCAAAGTTCTATGATATAATTCTGTTTGTCGCTAAAGAGTGTGCGGGTGTAGTTCAGTGGTAGAACTCCAGCCTTCCAAGCTGGTCGTGTG
>CAYJEZ010000199.1:0-3475 GCA_964369215.1 uncultured Eubacteriales bacterium | reverse complement strand
TTAAGATTATTTTAGCTTTATTTTCTGCTGTTTCGTTTGTTTTATCTGTAGTTGGTTTTTTAGGTGGAGGAGCAGAATTTTTTAAACACGGATTTATGAATAATCCATTTTATGTAATGATTATGGTTAGCTTTTTTGCAGTTGGAGTACTGTCTGGTATTCTTAGTTTAACAGTAAACGCAATACAAAAAGATATTTCTGAACATTTAAGATATCTGAATGAAAAGAATGAAAAGTAACATTAAATAATTAATTAAATAAAAACAAGGGGTGATATTGATGTTTGACATAGAGAAATTTAAAAAAGCTTTAGATGATAATTTAGGTAACAAGAGATACGAACACAGCAAGTATGTTGCAAAAGAGGCTATAAGCCTTGCAAAAGAGTATGGAGCAGACGAGAAAAAAGCAGAGGTTGCAGGGCTTCTTCATGACATTATGAAAGAAGAAGATTTTGATAAGCAACTAAAAATAATAGAAAAAGGTGGAGTGAAACTCTCTCATATAGAGAAAGTTGAGAAATGCCTTATTCATCAAATCTCCTCTATGGTTTATGCAAGAGACGAGCTTGGTGTTGACGATGAAGATATTTTAAACGCCATACGCTACCATACCTCGGCAAGGGCGAACATGAGTCTTCTTGAGAAAATAATTTTTGTAGCAGACTCAATATCAAAAGATAGAGACTACGATGGTGTGGACGAAATAAGAAAAGCCGCTAAAAAAAGTTTAGAGGCAGCTATGGTAGAGAGTTTATCTGTAACAATTAACGAACTTTTGGCAGATAAAGACTATATAGTTACAGACACAATAGAGGCTTATAACGTGGCATTAAAAATAGTAAGAGAAGACTAAGTCACTTATTAAAATATAAAATTTACTTATTGAAAGGAAGATTTAAATGACATCTTTAGAAATGGCTAAAAAAATTGCTGGTATTTTAGATGAAATGAAAGCAAGTGGAATAAAAATACTGAAAATAGACGAGATATCCTCACTTGGAGATTACTTTGTAATTTGCAATGGTATGAGCACAACACAAGTTAAGGCTTACTCTGACAAAGTTGAAATTAAGCTTAAAGAAGAGGGCATAATGGTAAACGGTGTAGAGGGATACAGAGCTGACGGCTGGATTTTACTAGACTACAGTGACGTTATTGTGCATGTGTTTACAAAAGAGGCAAGAGAGTTTTACGACTTAGATAAATTGTGGCAAGACGCTACAGAGATTAATTTTAATTAACAATTACAATTGCGGAAGGAAGTTTGCGAAAGTGAAAAGAGATTATAATTTTAAAGCCATAGAGAAAAAATGGCAAAACGAGTGGGATAAAACTGGTGTTTTTAATGCCGAAGAGAATAGCAAAAAGCCAAAATTTTATGCGCTTGTAGAATTTCCATATCCATCTGGAGACGGACTACACGTAGGACACCCAAGACCGTATACAGGACTTGATGTAGTTTCTAGAAAAAGAAGGCTTGAGGGCTTTAACGTGCTGTACCCAATGGGTTGGGACGCTTTTGGTTTGCCTACAGAGAACTTTGCTATTAAAAACCATATTCACCCTAAAATAGTTACAAAAAATAATATTGCCAGATTTAAAAAGCAAATTAAGTCTCTTGGTATCTCTTTTGACTGGAGCCGTGAGATTGATACCACTGACCCTAAATACTACAAATGGACGCAGTGGATATTCTTAAAACTTCTTGAGAAAGACTTAGCTTATAAAAAAGAAATGGCAGTAAACTGGTGTACATCTTGTAAATGCGTATTAGCAAATGAAGAGGTTGTAGACGGAGTTTGCGAGCGCTGCGAGAGCGAAGTTGTAAGAAAAAATAAATCTCAATGGATTTTAAAAATTACTGAGTACGCTCAAAGACTTATTGATGATTTAGCAGAGGTTGACTACCCAGACAGAGTTAAGGCTCAACAAACAAACTGGATAGGTAGATCTGAGGGTGCAGAGGTAGACTTTACAACAAGTGAGGGCGACATTTTAAGAGTTTACACAACAAGACCAGACACTCTTTACGGTGCTACTTATATGGTAGTTTCTCCAGAGCACGCATATATAGATAAATGGATGCCTAAGCTTGCAAACGCTACTGATGTTGTAGCTTACAGAGAAGAGGCTTCTAAAAAATCTGACTTTGAGAGAACAGAAGTTGTAAAAGAGAAAACAGGTGTAAAACTAGAGGGCGTTACTGCTATTAATCCTTTAACAGGCAAAGATATTCCTATTTTTATATCAGACTACGTATTAGTAAGCTACGGAACTGGCGCTATTATGGCTGTTCCTGCCCATGATACAAGAGACTGGGAGTTTGCGAAAAAATTCGACCTACCTATAGTAGAGGTTGTTAAGGGCGGAGATGTTCAAAATGAGGCATTTACCGATTGCGACACAGGAGTTATGGTAAACTCTGATATATTAGACGGTTTAAGCGTTGAAGATGCAAAAGTAAAAATTAAAGAGTTTATTAAAGAAAAAGGCTTGGGCGAGCCTAAAGTTAACTTTAAGCTTCGTGATTGGGTATTCTCTCGTCAAAGATACTGGGGCGAGCCTATCCCTGTAGTACACTGCGACTGCTGTGGAATAGTACCATTGCCAGAGAGCGAATTACCTTTAGAGTTACCTATGGTTGACTCTTACGAGCCTACAGATACAGGCGAGTCTCCACTTTCTAAAATTACAGATTGGGTAAGCACTACTTGCCCTAAATGCGGTGGAAATGCAAACAGAGAGACAGATACAATGCCACAATGGGCAGGTTCTTCTTGGTATTTCTTAAGATACATGGATGTTAACAACAGTGAGGCATTAGCAGGCGAAGAGGCTTTAAAATATTGGTCTCCTGTAGACTGGTACAACGGTGGTATGGAGCATACAACTCTTCACTTACTATACAGCCGTTTTTGGCATAAATTCCTTTATGATATAGGTGTAGTACCTACAAAAGAGCCATATGCAAAAAGAACAAGCCACGGCATGATTTTAGGCGAGGGCGGCATAAAAATGAGTAAGTCTAAGGGTAATGTAGTTAACCCTGACGAAGTAGTTGGCGAGTATGGCGCAGATACATTTAGAATGTATGAAATGTTTATTGGCGACTTTGAGAAAGCAGCTACTTGGAGCTCTGACGGAATTAAAGGTTGTAAGAGATTTTTAGACCGTTTTTGGGCTTTGCAAGATATCGTAATAGAGGGCAAAGAGATAAGAAAAGAGCTAGAGGTTTCGTTTAATAAGGCTATTAAAAAAGTTAGCGAAGATTGTGAGACATTAAAGTTTAATACTGCTATTGCTACTTTAATGGCGCTTATAAACGATATTACCAAAATTGGTAGCATTAATAAAGAAGAGCTAAGAATTTTCTCAGTTATGCTAAGCCTTTTTGCTCCGCACGCAGCAGAAGAAGTGTTAAGCGAGTACGGATTCTCTTGTGTAGCTAAGCAAGTATGGCCAAGCTATGACCC
>CAYJEZ010000198.1:0-3507 GCA_964369215.1 uncultured Eubacteriales bacterium | reverse complement strand
GGTAACTGGAAAATGAACAAAACTCCAAACGAGGCTAAAGAGCTTTTAGCAGAGATTATTCCTCTAGTTAAAGACGCAGATTGTGATGTAGTAGCTTGCGTGCCTTACGTTAACCTACAAGTAGCTTTAGAGGCAACAGCTGGAACAAACGTTAAAATTGGCGCACAAAACTGCCATTGGGAGAAAAGCGGAGCTTACACAGCTGAGATTTCTGCCGATATGCTAGTAGCTATGGGCGTGCCTTACGTTATTATTGGCCACAGCGAGAGAAGAACTCTTTTTGGTGATACAGACGTAACAGTACAAAAAAGAACAAGAGCCGCTTTAGATGCTGGCTTAACAGTTATTCTTTGCGTTGGCGAGTACCTAGAGCAAAGAGAGCAAGGCATTACAGCAGAGCTTTGCGCACTACAAACTAAAATCGCTTTAGGCGGAGTAAGCAAAGAGGAAATGTCAAAAATTATTATAGCTTACGAGCCGGTTTGGGCTATAGGCACAGGCAAAACAGCAACAGCAGAGCAAGCAGAGGAAGTTTGCGCAGACATTAGAAAAGTTCTTTGCGAACTATACGGAAACGACGTAGCAGAGGCTGTTACAATCCAGTACGGCGGCTCTATGAATGCGGCTAACGCAGACGAGCTAGTTGGCAAAACTAACGTTGACGGCGGTCTTATAGGTGGTGCTTCTCTTAAAGCAGAGGACTTTGCGGCTATAGTTAAAGCGGCATCTAAATAATGCATAATTAAGAATGCAAAATGCAGAATTATTCGGTTGGTTGAGTTTTTGATATTTTTGTAATATAATTTTGGATTTTAGAGAGGTTTTCAATATGATTATACAAACAAATAAGAATGCTAATGTAAAACTTAGCGAAATTAATATTTTTGCTTGTGCCCCTTGTATGGGAAAAACTACCCTTGAAAATATTGACAATAGATTTGTCGATATGGATAAAATGAAATCTATGTATAAATACGATTTACCTTATGAAAACCACGAGGAGACCAAGGGTATAGCCAATAAAACAGTAGTTAATCTTGATTCTTTTGAGTATATTAAAGAGAAAACATTTGAGCTATTGTCTCAAAAGAAAAAATTACTTTTCACGCCAAAACCAGAAAACACTCAATTTTTAACAGAAAACAAACTTCCATATTGTCTTGTATTCTTCCATCCTGATAGACTACCTGAACTCATAAAGAAAATGAAAGATAGAGGAAATCCGGAAGAGTTTATTAAAATGTTCACCTACGAGACACAACTTGAGTATTTTAATAATCATAATACTGATGAAAGACCTACTTTTAAGGTAGAACTACAAGCTGGCGAGCATATTGCAGACATCTTTAATTTGTTTTAATGAAAATAAAAGCCAAATTACAAGAGAAACTCGGCTTCGCCACACGAACTCGAAGTTCGCTATGAAGAAAGGAAATTTAAATGAAAAAACCTTTAGTTTTAATGATATTAGACGGATACGGAAAATCCGCAGACACAACACCTAAAAGCAATGCCATAGCAGAGGCTAACACACCTAATTTAGATAAAATATTTGAGACTAGCCCAAACGTTTTAATAGGTGCTTCTGGGCTTGACGTTGGTTTGCCAGACGGCCAAATGGGCAACAGTGAGGTAGGCCACACAAATATTGGCGCCGGTAGGGTTGTTTACCAAGAGCTTACAAGAATTTCTAAGTCTATTACAGACGGAGATTTATTTGAGAACCAAGTTCTTTTAGATGCTATTGAAAACGCTAAAAAGAATAACTCTGCTATACATTTTATGGGTCTTTTATCAGACGGTGGAGTTCACAGCCATAATACTCACCTTTATGGTCTTATGGAGATGTGCAAGAAAAACGGCTTAAATGACGTGTATGTTCACGCTTTTTTAGACGGTAGAGACGTTCCTCCTTCAAGTGGTAAAGACTTTGTAAAAGAGCTTGCCGACAAATGCGAGGAAATTGGTGTTGGTAAAATTGCTACAGTTATGGGCAGATACTACGCAATGGATAGAGACAACCGTTGGGAGAGAGTTGAGAAAGCCTACAAAGCAATGGTTTTAGGCGAGGGAGAGACAGGCGCTTGCCCTGTTGAGGCAGTGGCTAACTCTTACAAAAACGACGTTACAGATGAATTTGTGCTTCCTTTTGTTAATGAGGGTGCAAAAACTATTGATAATGGCGACTCTGTAGTGTTCTTTAACTTCCGACCTGATAGAGCTCGTGAAATTACAAGAGCTTTTGTAGACGGCGAGTTTGACGGCTTTGTAAGAGACGGCGGTAAAAAAGATTTACACTTTGTTTGCATGACACAGTATGATGCAACTATGCCAAATGTTGAGGTTGCGTTTAAGCCTCAATCTTTAGCTAATACTTTTGGCGAATATATCTCAGACAAAGGATTAAGCCAATTAAGAATTGCCGAGACAGAGAAATACGCTCACGTAACATTCTTTTTTAACGGCGGAGTTGAGAAACAATATGTAGGAGAAGACAGAATTCTTGTTAAATCTCCTGATGTTGCTACTTACGATTTAAAACCGGAGATGAGCGCATATGAAGTATCTGATAAAATGGTAGAGGCTTTAAAATCTGGCAAGTTTGATGTTGTTATACTTAACTTTGCAAACTGCGATATGGTAGGACATACAGGTATTTATGAGGCTGCTGTAGCTGCTGTTGAGGCTGTAGACAAATGCGTAGGCGATGTTTGTGATACAGTAAAAGAAATGGGCGGAATAGTTCTTTTAACTGCCGACCACGGAAATGCCGACAGAATGTTAGACACAGACGGCTCACCATTTACAGCACACACAACTAACCCTGTACCATTTGTGGTTATAGGCAAAGATTGCACACTTCGTGAAGGTGGTAAACTTGCTGATATAGCTCCGACAATGTTAGGATTATTAGGATTAGATAAGCCTGAAGATATGTCAGGAGAGAGCATTATTATAGGCTAATAACCTTGCTTAAATTGCTAAAAATACAAGAAAAAGCTTTACTTAACTTTAGAGGTTGAGTAAGGCTTTTTTAATTTTTATGATAAATTTTTAAAAAAATGCAATAAAACTGCTACCTCATGTATTATATAGATGTAAAGACGATATCGCAAACGAAAAAATATATAACAAAAACATATAATATAAAGGAGAGTTTATTTATGAAAAATACAGTAATTATTAAGAGGATTTTAGCGGCATTACTAGGAACAGCAGTTGCAGCAGGTGGAATGGTAGCGGTTTCAGCATCTACACCAATTAGTGAGCAAGAGGCTATCGAGGCTGCTTTGGTAGAAGCACAAATAGAGCCAACAGCAGTTACAGAGCTTAATGTAGAGCTTGAAGACGGAAAATATTCAGTAGAATTTGTTGTCGGCACAGAGAAATACGAAGTAGAAGTAAAAGAAAAAGGTGGGAAAATTCTTGAGTTTGAAACAGAAGAGTTTGAAGACGACCTAGACGACGATAACGACGACCTAGACGACGATAACGACGACCTAGACG
>CAYJEZ010000197.1:0-3540 GCA_964369215.1 uncultured Eubacteriales bacterium | reverse complement strand
CTCATTAAATGCTCTACGCCTTTGCCAAGCATTTTTACTATACGATTTTTACGTGTCACTGCTGTGTTCCAAACTGTGCCTACATTCTCGGCTACAACACCGAACTCTTTTGCTTTTTTAGTCTCTTTATAAATATCGGCAGATTTTATTAACGCCTTTGTTGGAATACAACCAACGTTCATACAAACTCCGCCCATAGCGTTTTTCTCAATAAGCACTACATTTGCACCTAGTTGAGATGCACGAATTGCAGCTACATAACCTGCAGGACCACCGCCTAAAACTGCTACATCACATATATATTCCATAAATAATTACCCCTTTATTTACTTATAATTTATTCTCTTTATACCACTTAGCAAACACAGCAAAAGAAGAAATACTCGTTTCATCCGCCTCACTTCTTTCATACTCACCCAATTCAGCCAAGGTTTTACCCTTGCCCTTAGGAATGTAAATATACCATAAGTCCGACCATTTTTTATCTGTATCATTACCTAAAATAGCCTTTGACACCTCGCCTAAATGAAGGCCGTCAAACTGGTACAAATTTTCTCCGTCGTAGTAAGACAAGCTCTCTTTAAAACAGCATGTCCTATCCTCTTTATCTTCCATAAGTTTAAGTATGCCCTCTATGCCTATGGTGCTTAAACAGTGGTTTACATAAGTGTTAGGAAAGCCGTTTAATGCATCGACATAAAATCCGCTGTCGTTAGATATACAAGGCTTTTTAACAATCTCATAGGCTTGCAGTACTTTTTGCTTTGATATCTCTTTTACATCAGCAGACCTAGGCTCGATTAAGTCGTGCTCAAAAACTGTAAAGTTTACACCTTGAAACTCTCTATTTGCACTGGCAATTTTGCCTTTGTTTTGCGTTACAAATACTATCTCGTCCATTAAGCGTCTCCTTTTTTAAGTATAAATGATGAAAATTTTAGTTTTATTTAAAACAAAGCTGTTTATTCTTGTTTTTTTCTCCCTACCGTAGGAGTGGAGAAAAGAAACATAAAGATTATCTTAATATTAAGTTCGCAAAGTCTTATTCTGCGCTTTTGCTTATCTCAATACCTAGTTCTTCTAGCTGAATTTTATCAACAACGTTAGGTGCAGCTGTCATAACCTCGCTTGCGTTTTGTAGTTTAGGGTAAGCGATAACGTCTTTAATATTCTCAGTACCTAGCATTATCATAGTCAGTCTGTCAAAGCCTATTCCTAAGCCACCGTGTGGAGGTGCGCCGTATTTAAACGCCTCTAATAAGAAGCCAAATTTAAGCTCTGCCTCTTCTTTGCTTAAGCCTAGCAAGTCGAACATTCTGCTTTGTAGTGCAGGGTCTGTAATTCTAATTGAACCACTGCAAAGCTCTACTCCGTTTGCGACTAAGTCGTAAGCTTTTGCTCTAACTCTTCCTTTGTCTGTCTCTAAGTACTCTAAAGCCTCGTCCATAGGAGAGGTAAATGCGTGGTGCATAGCTATCCACTCGCCACTTTCTTCATCAAACTCGAAGAAAGGCATTTCTGTAACCCATAAGAACTTAAAGCCCTCAGGAATAATGTCAATTTTTTTGGCAACAGTTGTTCTAAGCATACCTAGCCAGCTTAAAACTTTAGATGTGTTAGTGTCGGCAATAATCATAATAACGTCGCCTAAGTCTGCACCTGTTGTCTCTATAATAGCTGCCATTTCTTCCTCTTTCATAAACTTTGCAAAAGAAGAAGTTGTGCCGTCTTTTGTAAGCCTTACCCAAGCAATGCCCTTGCCGCCTATGCCTCTTACATACTCTGTAAGCTTGTCAATTTCTTTTCTTGTAAGCTTGTCTACACAGTTTTTGGCAGTAATAGCCCTAACGCTACCGCCACCCTCTATAGCTCCTTTAAAAACAACAAACTCACTGTCTTTAACAGCCTCTGTAAGGTCTTGTATCTTCATTTCGTATCTTGTATCTGGCTTATCGCTACCGTAACTGTTCATAGCCTCGTCGTAAGTCATTCTAGGTAAAGGCATAGGAATATCTACATTTAAAACGTCTTTAAAAAGTTTTTGAATATAGCCCTCACCCATTTCAAGCACGTCGTCTATGTCAACAAAAGACATCTCCATGTCAAGCTGGGTAAACTCTGGTTGTCTGTCTGCCCTTAAGTCTTCGTCTCTAAAGCATCTTGCAAGCTGAATGTATTTATCAAACCCTGCAACCATGCTAATTTGTTTGTAAAGCTGTGGAGACTGTGGCAGTGCATAGAAATTGCCCTTGTGAATACGGCTAGGCACTAAGTAGTCTCTTGCTCCCTCTGGCGTAGACCTCATTAAAATAGGTGTTTCTATTTCAATAAAACCGTTGTCGTAAAAGTACTCTCTTGTAACTTTTGCTATGTTGTGTCTTGCAACTAATTTCTCTTGTAAATCTGGTCTTCTAAGGTCTAGGTATCTGTATTTTAGCCTTAACTCCTCATTAGCGTTAGAGTTAGGCAAAATCTCGAAAGGTGGGGTTTCAGATGCACCTAAAATTCTGAACTCTTTAACCTCTATTTCAATGTCTCCTGTGGCTATTTCAGCATTTTTAGAGCTTCTCTCTCTAACAACTCCAACAGCAGCTACAACATACTCGCTTCTAACAGACATAGCTTTCTCAAAAATCTCTTTGTCTGTAGTGTCATCAAGAGCTAATTGTACAACGCCTTCTCTGTCTCTTAAATCTATAAATAATAGGCCACCTAGGGCACGTCTTCTTTGAACCCAACCGAAAACGGTTACCTCCTTGCCTATATGCTCTGCTCTAAACTGCCCACAATACGCAGTTCTTTTTAAGCCTTTAATTGTATCCATTTATATCTGTCCTTTCTTTTTTAAGTTAGAGGTTATGATTGCAATAAGTATTTATTCAGTATATTATTAAATTTATTTATATCTCTTTTTTCATCATCAAAAAGAATAGTTTTCATTCCTACTAAATTGGGGATTATTAAATTTTTTTCTGTATTATCAATAAAGATACATTCATTAGCGTTTACTTTTAACTGTTTAATAACATAGTTAAAGATTTCACTTGACTCTTTATTTGCTTTTAATTGTGCAGAAACTGCAATGCAATCAAAATATTTATATAAATCTCTTTTTGTGAAAATAGCATCTATTCTATCTAATTTGTTATCTGTTATTAAGCCAATTAAATACTGTTGCTTTAAATTTTTTACAACACCTATCATTTCTTCATCAAGCTTTGTCGAGTTAAAAGATTCTGTGAGAATGTCATAGGATACTGCTTTGTTTAAATCGCTACAAAATTCATCCCACATATCTTTGTGAACAATGTCTCCATTCAGTAAGGCATTATTGTGCTTATAATAACTGCTTTTTACAATATCTAAGGGTATGTTGCATTTTTTTGATATGTAGTTAACTATAGAGGTAGAACCTGTTTTATCAATAGTTAGCACTCCGTCAAAATCAAATAAAATCGCTTTAATCATCTTCGATTAGCCTTTCGTGTTATATAAATAATGCGAAGCAAGTTCAGAGTAGGGAACGGTCTTGACCGTTCC
>CAYJEZ010000196.1:0-3554 GCA_964369215.1 uncultured Eubacteriales bacterium | reverse complement strand
ATTATGAGCATTTTATTTGCTAATATTAATTATCCTCACTGTTATAATAATCTAAAATGTTAAAATTTTCATCGTAAAGTATTGGATGCTCAGTGACATTATTCAAAGAGTATCCGTAAAACAGGGTATAGTCATCGTATTCTGTCTTTTTTAAGAATTCATCATTAAATTTAACATATTCAACATCTTCCCAAGCTATTACCATAGTAGCAGTTATTCCCGTATTTTCATCATATGAGATAGAAAAATTTGCTCTTAAATTAGGATCTTTTTCAAGAGAATGATAGCTAGATAAAGCTTTGGAGTTATAAAACAAACCACTTTTTTGAATGATATTAGAAGAAAACTGACTGTCGTTTTTCAAGAAAAAAATCTCATCCCCATTTTCAGTATACTGGGCTACAATTTCAGTATACTGAAATTGTGCGCCTTTCAAAGCTTGTATTGCTGTTAAAGAGTGGCTGAAAAACCATACTGAAAAAATAACTACAAATACTACACTGCCAATTAAAAAATTTTTATATCTTTGTTTTTTTATCATTTGAATAAAAATATCTTTTGTATCTATCGTATCTTCAATTGGTAAATTTTTACTAATTAATTGATATTCTTTCTCGCAAGATGCACATTCTTTAAGATGTTCACTAATTACTTCTTTTGTTTTATCACTAACAACGTTATCATAATATAATGGCAATAAATCTAACACAACTTCACAATCAATATATGTTTTCATAATCCTACACCATTCCTTTCTAAGGTTTGAATAATATTTTTTTTGGCTCGATAATATGTAACTCTCGCCCAGCTTTCTGTTTTAGAGAACAAATTGGCTATGTCCCTAAAAGATAATTCACCAAATGTACGAAGTGTGAAAACCTCTTTATAAGGCTCATCTAAATGGTGCAAAATTTTGTGTATATGAATTGATAGCTCCTTATCTATTAGAGCATTTTCAAAATTATCGCTCGAATAAGAGTTGTCAAAATTGTCAAAGTTAGTTTCGAAAGACAGCTTTTTACATTTGTTTAGCCAAATATTTTTTGCAATTGCACATAGCCAAGTATAAAGACTACTATTACCTTTAAATTTTGACGAATTTTTCATAGCATTTAAAAATGTTTCTTGTGTGATGTCCATAGCATCATTTTCAGATTTACAAATAGTTAGTGCATATCGATAAACCGCTTTGTATTCAGCAGATAAAACTTCATTAGAAATAATCTTTTGTTTCACTTAGCACCAAACCTTTCATAAATTTTCTAGTATTGAATAATTGTTTTCATACATTAGACAATTAAAACACAAAAACGTTACAAACTTTTTAATTATTTTAGAATAGTTGTCTACAAACGCAGACAACTACAACATAGATTATATAAAAATCCACTACTACAGGGTAATGAATATTATCTGTAATAGCCTTATTATACCCCTCGCTTTTTAGTCCGTCAACAAAAAAATGTTAGTCCTATTATATCTCAGTGGTTTTCGAGATAATGACCTAACATTGTATGTTAAGTAAGGACTAACAAAATTTAAAGAGAATTATCGAAAGCAATGTGTTGGATATATAATTTCATTAAATATTCAATACTTTAACAGCATCTAATAAAGTTTTTTCAAAAGCCAACATTCCATATTTATCCACCTCAGCCTTGTCTTTGGGACCGTGGGTCAAGCAACCTGCACCGCCGATGCAACCGCCGACACAAGCCATGCCCTCGATAAAGTTAACATCGCTTATTTTTTTAGCAGATTTGAGAATTGCAACTTTGCAAGCCTCTATTCCATCACATTTTTCAGCTTTCAAGTCAAAGTCTATACTTTGCTCTTTCATTGCTTGTGCAACAGCATCTGATAGTCCGCCACTTCTTGCGAAAATTCGCCCGAAATACGAGGCATTGTCAAGTACATCAATTGGTAATTCTTCTAAGTTTAAGTCACGGCTGTCAAAAAGCGCTTGCAACTCCTCAAAAGTTAAAACACCATCTATATATGGTTTTACGCTGTCTAGTTGAG
Organism: uncultured Eubacteriales bacterium; assembly: GCA_964369215.1. GTDB lineage: Bacteria > Bacillota > Clostridia > Oscillospirales > Acutalibacteraceae > SIG603. The sequence goes on along the minus strand of CAYJEZ010000196.1, from coordinate 1,532 downwards.
CCTCCATTTTTTTGGCGGTACAAGGACCTATAAATAAAATCTTTGACGTAGGGTCTGTCTCTTTTATATATTTTGCAATTCTTGCCATAGGTGATAAATTATGTGATATATGATGGACAAAATTAGGAAAGTTTTGCTTTATATACATTACAAAAGCAGGACAACAAGAGCTTGTCAAAAAACCTTTATCGGCAAGTTCTCTTGATTCTTCTAACGCTACTGCATCTGCACCTAATGCTGCCTCAACTATCGTATGAAAACCAAGTTCTTTAATTCCGCTTACTACTTGCCCTAAATTAGCGTGATGAAATTGGCTTGAAATAGACGGTGCTACAACCGCATACACTTTATAATTTTTATTGTTATTGCTTTTTTTAATAATATTTATAGTATCTAAAATAAAAGATTTATCTGAAATTGAGCCGAATGGACATTGATAAACACAAGCTCCACATGCTATGCATTTTTCGTTAATTATCTCTGCGCTGTTGTCTGGTGCCTTTTGTATCGCTTTTACCTTACACGCACTTTCGCAAGGTCTTTTCCTGCTGATTATAGCATGATATGGACATACTTTTGCACAGGCTCCGCAGTCAACACATTTATCTTCATCAATAGTTGCCTCATAATTTTTGTTAAATGAAATAGCTCCAAATCTGCACGCGTCATAACATCTATGAGAAAGGCAACCTCTACACGACGATGTTACAGTGTAACCCGATACAGGACATTCATCACAGGCGATATCTATTACCTCTATAACATTTGGGTTAGATTTATCACCGCCCATAGCAATTTTCACTCTTTCTGCCAATATTGCCCTTTCTTTATAAACACAGCACCTCATGGTAGACTCTTTTCCTGTTACTATTTGTTTAGGTATGTCGGTAACATTTTCAAGCAGCGTGTCATTCCATGCATGTCTTGCAACTTCTCGTAGCACTTTATATTTTATATATTGAACCTTAGTATCAAATTTCTTCATAGTAATCCTTTCTAAAAATAGCTCACTTTTATGTTTTTTCCGATTTTTTTAAGACAAGCTGCAAGCTCATCTATAAGCTGCATTTTTATATTAAAATTAATAGGTAAATCTGGATTTTGGTGTGCAGGGTTAACAGCTTTTCCTACATAAAAATTAATGTCGGTAGAATCTTCAAAAAATAATCTTGCAATAGATGAGGCTCCGTCTTTGTTATTGCTCCACTGAGAATAAAGTTTGTTTTCATCCAAGTAATCTTTAGCGTAAGCAAGCACTTTGTTTATAGTTATAATGCCTTCTGTAACAAGGTCGACACCCTCAATTTTTGCGGTGGGAGGAATGTCAGAGCTAATAAAATCAAGAGACGGTATTAGCGGCTTACCTAAAAAATTTGCAGCTATGGTTGAGGTTGTACCTCCGCAAACAATATGCTTTCCCTCTTTAGAGAAAAACAGAGACATCATTCTATCGGCATCGTTTCTGTTAGACGGTGGCCCTATTAACAAATTCATAGGAACTCTTTTTCTCATCTTAATAGTGCAAGCGGTTG
>CAYJEZ010000195.1:0-3568 GCA_964369215.1 uncultured Eubacteriales bacterium | reverse complement strand
CAAACGAGTTAAATGCTTTAATAGAAGAATTGAGTGAGTACTTTGGCACTGCTGCATACTATCAAGGTTTTAGTGCATTTATTGATTTAAGCGAAACCTATTTAACACAAGAAATTGACGTTAGTTCAGCCGCATCGCCAGCTGCTTCTTCAGAGTTCCCTAATATTATTGATGCTGCAGATTTATTAACTGACGAGGAAGAAGCTCTGCTTCAAGCAAAGGCTACAGCAAATAAATTAAGCACAGGTAAAGAGTTTGTAATTGTAACTGCAAGAGGAATTGAAACAAATAGTTTCTCTGATTTCACCTATAATTTCTTTTTAGATAATTTTGGTGATGACGGTGTTATTTTACTTATTGATATGGAAGCAAGGCATTGGCAAATTGAGGCAGTGGGTTACACCTCTGACGCTATTTTAAATGATGATATAACCTATATTGGCGATATGATATCAGGTGATTTAACCGCGGCATTTTACTATAACGCCTTTGAAGAATTTTTAGATATATCTCTAAACGAGATTACAGCGTATGTCGAGAATACAAACGGAGAGCTTAGCGCAGGTGAAGCTCTTACATATGGTGGCATAGGCTTTGGAGGTGCGCTGATAGTAGGACTTATAGTTGTGTTTGTATTAAAGGCACAATTAAAAAATAATGCTCCTCAAAAATCAGCGGGTAAATACATAACCGATTTTAATTTAAGATTTCAAAACGATATTTTCTTGTACTCTCGCACCACTCGTACAGCTCGCGCTAAAAGCAGTAGCGGTGGCGGTGGTGGCGGCGGCGGTGGTGGAAGAAGTAGCGGCGGCGGTTCATTTTAATCGTGCTGTTATAACTTAATCATTTTTGCTTTCTTATTATACATAGCATATTAAAAAATAGAGAATGTACTCACTTAACTAAAACAAATTTATTTTTTAGTAAACAGTGAATATCATTCTCTATAATTGTATAATTTCATTTTTCATAAAAATAACCTAAATTTTTCTTATTGACTTAAAAAAACAGTATTACCATACAAATTTGTTTAAAACTACTATATAAAAGTTACTAATTTTTTTCTCATTTAAGTTGATAATTCCACTTATATATGATATACTATTCAAGAAAATTCAACTTAGCTTTTAACTAAGTATCCACTTAATAGCTACATAGCTTTCTATGTAAGAAAGGCTTGACATACAATGAATTTAAGCACTGATTATTTTTTACAAAAAATGATAGAAAAACTTAGTATCCTCAACGAAGAACCTCTATACAAACACAGTTTTTTAACTGAAATTTGTCGTTTTTTTGATATATCTCATGCTTTTATTTATGAGATTAACCCACATAACTCCTTTGAAAAAAAAGAGTATTATGAAGTAGTTCATAACAATACACTACCTGACGTAATTGATATTAAAAACTTGCTGGGGCTTGAACTCTTGAGCGAGTTATGCTCAGAGAAAGTTATCGTTTTCTTAGGTGATTCTATAAAAACAAACCTTGAACAGAAACTTACCGAGATATTATCGCTTAACACCCTCATTTTTATTCCTATTTTAAATCAACATTTTGAGCTATCTGGGTTTGTAGGGCTAGGCGATAGAAGAATTAGGCCAAGACAAGCCAAGGCAGATTTAAGTAAATCTTGCGCACTGCTCACCCTCTTAGCGAATAGCGTAAAACTTGAGATGTTCCAAAAAGGTATTGCAAACACTGAAAAAACGCTTAGCAATGTATTAGACCACACTGGAATAGACATTTATGTAAACGACTATTACACTCATGATATACTTTATGCTAATAAATCTATGGCTGAACCATACGGCGGTGTAGATAGTATGATTGGTAAAAAGTGTTGGCAGACTATTTTTGATGATAAAACAGAACCATGTAATTTTTGCCCTCAACCAAAACTTTTAGATGAAAACGGTACACTTAACAAAACATACCAATGGGACTACGAGCGCCCTTTTGATAAGTCTTGGTTTAGAGTATTAAGTTCTTCTTTTCCTTGGACAGATGGCAGAATTGCACATTTGGTTGCTAGTGTAGACATTACAGAAAGCAAACGCAACCAACTTCTTATTGAAAGACTTGCACAGTTCGACCATTTAACCGGCTTGCCAAACAGAAGAAGTCTGCACGACGACATACAGCTTTTTATTGCAGACAATGAGAAATTTGGCAGTAAATGGTATGTTTTATTTTGCGACTTAGACGGATTTAAAAAAGTAAACGACACCTTAGGCCATGACGCAGGAGATGTTCTATTAAAGGCTATTTCAAATGACCTTAAAAATATTTGCTCTGACAGCATAAAAGCATATAGACAAGGTGGAGATGAGTTTGTTGTACTTATAACAGATAACGGCTCAACCCAATTTATAAAAGATAAAATTGATGAATTATTTACAATTTTTCGTAAAAGGTATGACTATAACGGACAAGATATGGGTTGTGGCTGTAGCATAGGCGTAGCTCACTACCCCACTGCATCTTATACAGCTAAAGAGATTTTTCATCTTGCAGATACCGCAATGTACCGAGTAAAAAAAGAAGGCAGAGGCAGTGTAAGATTTTATCATAATAACGAGTTTTTAAAAACTGAAGAATATTTTCTATTATTTTAAGTTTAATATTATAATCTAGCTTTAGCTATAAATCTTAGCATTTTCATAAACCTACAAAACAAAAGAGCATTAGTAGTACAATATACATGTATTACTAGTGCTCTTAATTTTCTCTACACAAACTTACTCACTTAATAGTTTTAACCCTAAAGGCAAAATAGATGATATGAAACAGCCAAACAAAAGAGAGAATTATTCGCCCAACAAGAACTTCACTCATCATAATAAAGCCAATTGTCATCAAAATTGTTACGGTTATCATTATTTTAATCTTCGTTTTTACCGTCATACCCTGCCCTTTTACATAGCTTTCAAGATTGTTTTTATACAGCTTTGTGCCTTTAAACCATAAATCTAATTTTTCGCTACTTTTACCAAATCCGAATGCTGCAATTAATAGAAAAGGAAATGCAGGTAAAAGTGGCACAACAGCACCTACAGCACCAAGCACAAGACCAATAAAGCCAATGCTTAAATAGATTGTTTTCTTAACATTCATTTTGTTTCTCCTCTTGACTCTTTTGTCTCTTTGCATCTGCAATTCTAGTTTCTTGTTGCTACATAAGATTTCAAACCTATTATTTATAAAATAACATTTGCTCTTATATGGGGTATGGCATCTGCCACCATTCCAATAAGCCTTTTATTTATCATTATCACTTGCAAGTTTTCAAAAGATACTTGCATAAGCATAATTGTGATGTATCTTGCTTATTGCAGACTATTTAAAAATATTTTTAAATAATCTTGACTTCACTGCTTGCTAATGGTATAATCTATTTAAAGAAAATTTTAAATAGGTGGTGATTGAGTGGGCTTAGTTAATGTTTTTAAGGTTTTATCTGATCCTCTAAGGAGAGAAATTTTGCAAGAATTAAATAATGGTAGGCTTTCCGCAGGTGAAATTTCTGAAAAGTTTAATATTACTCCTGCTGCACTTTCTT
>CAYJEZ010000194.1:0-3599 GCA_964369215.1 uncultured Eubacteriales bacterium | reverse complement strand
TATAGTTAATTAACTTAGAAAACACTACAGAAATTAAGTGAAAAAGCTAAAAGTCTAATATTGATTTGACTATATATATGTGGTTTTTCGCTTGAGTTCTGTTAGTTTTGGGGTTGATTTACTATAGTTCACCCACGCTGCTCAAAAGTGATATCACATAAAAATACTAATATTGCCTCGCACCAAACGGCAACTCTCTTAAATTTTCATTTTATGCTCGTGTCTTTATCGTCGCATTTATAATATATGTTATTTTTACTATAATATCACTGCAAAAATAATTTGTCAACTTAATTTTAGCAAAAAGCATGAAAATCATTTTCTATCTTTAGTTAAAGTAAAAAAATTTGTTGATTATTAATTATAGCTTGTTTTTTGTAAATAATATTAATGGCAACAATCATTATGCAAAAAGCACTGTTAAGTTAAAAAGATGTAAAATTTATTTATAATAAAAAATATAAAGATTATTTTAATATTAACTTAACAAATTACCAGAAATTATATGATTAGAATTTTTTTGAAAGGAATAATGATTAGATGAAAAAAGAAAGAAAAAGAAAAAAAGAAGAGCAACCACCTTTGTATGACGGATTTCCAACCAGTATGAAAATAAGAGAAGACCCTGTTACACATACGGTTATTCCTACAAATCAGCAAGTTGAAGATGTCAAAAAATGGGTTGATTTCAACACAAAATAGCTATAATTCAATTTTAGAAAATCATCAAGTTAATACCTGATGATTTTCTTTTTGCTTGTCTTTATCTGATGTAGTGTGAAATTTTATGCAAAACAGTAAATTACCAGTTGTTACCATAACTAATTGCTTTTACTGGACATGCTAATAGGCAGTCTCCGCATTCGTCACAACGAGATTTATCGATATAGTAACCCTTGTCATTTTTTATAGCTTTAAATGAACATAACTCTTTACATTTTCCGCATTTTATACATTCATCGTTGTTGACTAGCATGCCTGTAGTTCCTTTTTCCCAACCACCATATGAGAAAAAAGTTCTTTCAACTTTATTTTCACGGTGAACAGTTTCAAAATCATAGTCAAAAACGTCTCCTTTTGCCTTTGTTACACAAAAAGTAACCATTGCAGGGTATTTAGCTATATCTTGAATGCCCATGTCAAACATAGGGTTGTTTTTAGCTTTTATCTCTTCAAGGCTCACTTCCTTAACTTCTCCAGTAAGCCTAATAGCATAGCCTGGCTCGAACACATATTCGCCACTTTCAGCATGCTCAATAGTAGTTGTAGAGCTATATAATCCGCACACAGATACTCTTTTGCCAGTTTTAAGCTGATTGAAAAAAGATTTTGTGTACATTGTCATAAAATATATGCCCTCGTCGTCGTATGCCCTAAAATGTGCCATTCTAGTTTGTGGAGCATCCTTGTCTAAAGTTGCAAAAACCACTGTTCCTATTTTATCAAAAGCCTCGTAAATTTCTTTAATTGTCATAATAATCTTCCTTTTCTTGTATTTTATTTATATAAATCCTAAAATTAAGTATAATAACCCAGCAATTGCCAATGCAACTAAAGTATAAGGGAGCTGCGTTTTAACATGCTTAACTGCATCTACTCCTGTCATTGATGAAGTAAAAATAACGCTGTCAGATATTACAGAGTTTTGGTCACCGAACACAGCACCTGATATTATCGCACCTAGTGTAAGCGCAATGTTTCCACCACCTAAAATAGCCATAGGAATAGCAAGCGGAACGATTATCGCAGTAGTGCCACCACTTGTGCCAGTTGAAAATGAAATAATGCTAGCTAGTAAGAAAATCATAATAGGTAAAAACTGTATTGAAACCACTTCAAATAAATTTAATAAGAAAACCGCTGTTCCAACCCTTGCCAAAGAGTCGCTAAAAATATATGCTATAAATAAAAGCAATGTAACCGCAAAGGTTTTTTTAAAGCCTTCAAAATACCAAGTGAATACCTCTTTAAATGTAAAATTTTGTACTTTGTAGTAAAGTAAAGCTATTGCAAGTGTAATAAGTGCTGAGTAAAATACTGCAGACGCTCCGTCACCCATCATTATGTTTCCAGAGCCTGTAACGAATAAGATAATAAAAATTCCTGACACTAATACAATTAAAGGAGCAATCATGTTTCTAGCTTTTGCATTATCTTTTATTTGTTTCTTTTTTTCATCTTCATGTTTCTTTTCTTCATATTTTATTTTTTTAACAGGACCTATTTCAAAATTGAATATTATAGTAATAAGCAAAAATAGAAACAATGCTAATGTGTAAAACTGAAATGGAATAGCACTTACTACGTAAGAGAACTCATTTCCCTCTAGGTTTTCAATAGTAGCAAGCAAGCCTGTTGTCAAAGCTGCTGCTCCACCAAAAGGAATAATCCAAGCAATAGGGGAGGCTGTACTGTTTGTTATTAGCGCAAGTTTTTCAGTTGGGATTTTTGCCGACTTAAATAAGGGTTTGCCAACAACTGCCGTAATAGCCATAGAGCTTGTACCATCTACAAACATTAAAGTGCCTATAAGCATTGCTGAAAGTTGTGCTACTAGCTTTGAATCTGTTTTAACATTTTTGTTTTGCAAATACTTAATAAGTCCGTCTACTCCTCCTGATTTATCTGTAGCAGAAATAATTGCTCCTACTAAAAGAATAAACAGTGTAGTCTTCATTGATGAAACATTCGTCACTAGAGTGAAAAGCATATCGCCCCCTACAAAGATATTTTCACCAACAAAAATTATTATTAATGCCGAAGCTATACCACTTAATATAGATATAAACGGGTTTTTAATAATAAGGATTAATGAAAAGCAAATGACAATAGGGATAAGAGAAAAAATGCCGTAATCCATTTTATATACCTCTTTCTACTTGATTTTTTTAGTACACTATGATACTATTGTACTAATATGTGAAAGAAAAAACAAGTACGCTATTTTATGATACCGTAGATTTTATTAGAGAGGATATATTTATATGGAAAACAACTTATTTGGAAAGTGTCCGTATTTTACTAGCCAAAAGATATTATCTGGAAAGTGGGCGCTTTATATTTTGTACTTATTATCGAAAGAGAAGTTAAGGTTTAACGAACTTCAAAGAAGAATGCCAGGTAAAATAACACACACCTCATTAACAAGGCAACTTAAAACACTAGAGGAGAATGGACTTATTATAAGAAAAGAATATAATCAAGTTCCACCAAAAGTAGAGTATTCTTTGTCTTTAATGGGAGAAGATTTTAAACCGGTGTTAGATGCTTTAGGTGTGTGGGGGCATACATATATTAATGTTTCAATGGAGAAACATAGTCATTCAAATTAAAAAACTAACACAAATTAAGCTAAAACCGCATAAATATGGCGGCGCAAAACCCCGCCGAAAAAACAAAAACGAGCACCCTAAAAAAGGGTAGCTCGTTTTGTCGTTTCATAGTATAATTAATTTGACGAAAAACCAACATGAAACGAGGTAAGTATAACATAATGAAAGATAAAAAACAAATCAAATTTCCAATGGGATATGAAGTAAAAAAATAGGCTCGGACTTGTCCACTGCCTTAGCTTTCGGTGCATAAATTTCCATATTTTT
>CAYJEZ010000193.1:0-3615 GCA_964369215.1 uncultured Eubacteriales bacterium | reverse complement strand
CGTTTGTTTTTATTGGAACAAACGGAACGGTCAAAGACCGCTCCTTACACAGCTTGTTTCGTACCTGCGAAGCTAACTGTGAACTGTGCATTATGAATTGTGCATTAATACGCATTATTTATTTCTATTTTTTAACTTGATATAAATATCAACAATTATGCCCAATACAATAAAACACCAAGTACAAACAAGCCATATTACCCATAGGTTGTTTGTGTTACCAGTTTCGTAGTTAACAGTAGTAGTATTAAAAACAAGCGCTATAAAAAAGCCTATTATATAACCTAAACTTGATGTTATAACAGTATATTTCATCTTAAATATTGCTGAAATAATTAATGCTAATACAACAAAAATTGCACATATCATCGGGGCGTCAGAGCGTCCGTGAAGATATGCAAAAGGCGCGTATTGTAAAAGCAAAAATGAAACAAAGAACAACAATAGTGTAAAAATTGGTATAAAAAAGTTTTTTGCATTTTTGATGATATCACAGCCCTTTGAAAGTTAAATCGTTTACAACTTAAATTAAATAAAATAAGAAACATTAAGAGTAAACACCAATATTATAACAGATTAAGCATGTAAAATCAATTTTATAAAAAAAACTATAGTAAAATATTTAGTTCAAAAGTGCAATGAATTCATCAACAGGTAAAGGTTTTGAGAAAAGATAGCCTTGTCCTACATTACAACCTATGTTTGCTAGTAGCTCACGCTGTTCAACAGTTTCTACTCCTTCAACAATTGTTTCAATGTTCATCTCTTTAGCCATATTAACAATATTTTTTACTATTATTTTTCCTTTACTTCCGTCTGTGCATCTGTCAACAAAGCTTTTATCTATTTTAATAGTGTCAGTCGGAATTTCTCCTAGCCTGCTAAGCGAAGACATACCGCTGCCAAAGTCGTCTACAGATACCAAAAAGCCCATAGCCCTAAGCTTTTCTACTATTGTTATAGCCTCATCGCTGTCTTTAATAAATGCACTTTCAGTCAATTCTATTTCTATAGGAGTATATGCAAGGTCAATATTAAACTCTTGAAGAGCCATAACTACAGAGTAAACGAAATCGGGCTTTAATAGCGTAACCCCTGATAAATTGACCGATAGCACAATATTACCTAAATTGTACTTTGTTACTAAATCAAAAGTTCTTCTTAACATATAGTAATCAAGTATTTCAATAAATTCGTTTTCTTCAAAGGTTTCAATAAAATGTTGAGGATAAATTACGCCGTGCTTTGCACTTAACCATCGTGCCAAAACCTCTGCCCCTACTATTTCGCCTGTATCTAGCTTAACTTTCGCTTGAAGGTAGGGTACAAATTCTTCATTTTTTAGCGCTGAGTACATAGAAGAAATAATCATATGCCTGTCTTCTCTTTTTTGCTGCATTTCATCGTCGTACACTGTAACAGAGCTATTAAAAACGCTTGAAGCTAATTTTGACGCACAGCATGCATTTTCTACCATAAGCATAATATCAGTGTTTTTATCAACTACAGTAAAAACACCGATATGAAAACTAACATATATATCAATACTATTTTTTTCGTAAAAATTGCTTAAGTCAATATTTAGGGTAGATATAAAATATTGTACTCTGTCTATTTGGTCTGAATTTATAAGTACGACAAAATTATCTGCATACCACTGAGATATAAATATTGGTTGCAATGCATTATCAAAAACTACTTCTCCTAAAAATTTTAAGAATTCATCGCCTTTTTCAAAACCATACAATAAATTAAAGTTCATAAAGTTATTTACATTAATATTACATATAGTATAATTAAAGCAAGGTTTATTTGTAAACTCATTCATACACCTATTAGCAAATTCTCTAATGCTCAAAAGCTTATTCTTTTTTTTCATATTAATGACTAAGCCTTTCTTTATTATAGTCAAAACCACTTTTGCAGTAAATTAAACCACTAACAGCTCTCTATAAAAAACCACAAATATTGTAGCTTTCATACATGATGTCTGTTGTGTTTTTTAAGTAGTTTATCTATAATTATTATTTGTAAAGACATGAAAAACAAGTAAAAGTTGTGTTTTTTACTTGTTTTTGTACTCATGTAAATTTATTCTTCAAGTCCATCTTTTTCAGAGTTATCTATTGTAGACACGTCTTTAAGTTTTCTGTTAATAGCATTTGTTCTTGTTGTAACAAGTTTGTCAAGCTCGTCAGATGCTTGCCTCATTCGCTGTTGGGTTTTCTCAAGCGCAGTGCCAAATTTTGAGAACTCTTGTTTTACACCCTCAAGCACCTGCCAAACCTCACTAGACCTTTTTTGTATTGCTAAAGTTTTAAAACCCATTTGCAAGCTGTTAAGCAGTGCCGCCATTGTTGTAGGCCCTGCAATATTAATCTTATCTTTTTGTAGTTCTTCTACCATGCCACGCCTTACAACCTCTGCGTAAAGACCCTCAATAGGCAAAAACATTATTCCAAACTCGGTTGTATTAGGCACATCAATATATTTGTTTTTAATGTCTTTAGCAAATCCTTTTATTCGATTAATTAGCACTTTAGCTGCTGCGTCAACTTCTTCAGATTTACCAGTGTCGTAAGCTGTAAGCAAAGCTTGGTACGCATCAAGCGGAAACTTCGCATCTATAGGCAAATAAATATAGTCAGTTCCTTCACCTGGTAGTTTTACTGCGAACTCAACTCTTTCGCTAGAACCTTTTTTAGTTGCAACATTTTGCTCGTATTGGTCGCTATTTAATATTTGCTCTAGTATGGCCCCTAATTGCACCTCACCTAAAATACCTCTGGTTTTAACATTAGAGAGAACTTTTTTTAGGTCGTCTACACCTGTAGATAACTTTTGCATTTCTCCTAAAGATTTATACACTTGCTCTAGCCTTTCACTTACCAATTTAAAGCTTTGGCTTATTCTATCTTCAAGGGTTTTTTGTAGTTTCTCATCAACGGTAGCCCTCATTTCATCAAGCTTTTTCTCGTTAGTTACTTGCATAGAACTAATTTTTTTCTCTAGTGTGTCTCTTATTCCCTCTAATTGTTTTTCGTTAATTTTTTGCATATTAACAAACCTTGTGTCCATAGTTTGGGTCATGTCGTTAACAGTTTTTCTAAGGGTGTTAACCGTGTTTTGAGTGTTTTGAGAAAAATCAGAAAAACGTTGATTCTCCATATCCGCCATCTGTTTTTGAGAGTTAATTAAGTTATTGTTGTTCAGTTCAAGCTGTTTTTGAATAAAATCAACAGTGTTTTTTTGAGTTTTATCTCCACTTTCTAATAATTCAGACCTAAGCTTACTCATATTTTGCTCAATATCTTGCGGTTTATTATCTTTTTGTTTTAAAATAATAAAAATTGTTATGCAAATATTAATTAAAAGTAATGCTAGTAGTATGTATTCCATTTTCAACCGTCCTTTTTATTGGTATATTTTGTTATAATAAAAAGAATATCATTTTTTTTATATCTTTGCAACTAAAATGAAAAATAGCGATGAAATTAGTTCACTCTAACAATTTAACCTTGCCAAACAACAAGGTTTTGTGGTATTATTATTTGTGTGTTTTAGTGTCCTAAACAATATAGCCTGACCGATATTATCCGAGCACGCCTCAAAAGA
>CAYJEZ010000192.1:0-3624 GCA_964369215.1 uncultured Eubacteriales bacterium | reverse complement strand
AGCTTTTGTAATCATTTCTTTGATGATTTTTAAGTGTTTGTGACTATATATGAAGATAAAATGAAAGGGATTGAATAAGATTGTTAGTAAAAGTAAATGCTACAGGTGGAACTTATGGAGTTATAATAGAAAAAGGAGCACTTAATAAAATAGGAGAGATTGTTTTAACTCTATATAAAAAAAGCACTAAAATATTAATAGTAAGTGATAACAATGTTTTCTCAATTTACGGAAAAAAAGTTGTAAATTCTTTAGAGAGTATGGGTTTTCCTACCTATAGTTTTAAATTTAAGGCAGGAGAGGCGAGCAAAACTCTTACAACTATCTCGCAAATTTACGAGACACTAGCAAGTAATGCCTTTACAAGGTATGATGTTATAGTCGCTTTAGGTGGCGGAGTAGTAGGAGACATGGCAGGTTTTGCAGCTGCAACTTATTTAAGAGGAATAGATTTTATAGGTGTTCCTACGTCTTTACTTGCTCAAGTAGACTCAAGTGTAGGAGGAAAAACAGGAGTGGATTTACCTGTTGGCAAAAACTTGGTAGGTGCTTTTCATCAGCCAAAGCTTGTAATTGCAGACCCATTAACGCTTGATACTTTGCCAAACGAGTATATTATAGACGGCTTAGGCGAAGTGGTTAAATACGCCTGTATTGCAGACGAAGAATTATTTGAAGACCTTGAGAGTGGCAAGGCGCTTGAAAATTTAGAAGACACAATTTATAGATGCATTGACTGTAAAAGAGCTTATGTTGAAGAAGATACAAAAGAAGCTGGCAACAGAATGCTTTTAAACTTTGGGCATACTTTTGGGCACGCCATAGAGAAACTACAAGATTTTACAGGAATATCTCACGGAAGAGCTGTGGCTATTGGAATGTATATGGTTTGTGTAGTGTCTGAGAGTTTAAAACAAACAAAACCTGGTACAGCCGACAGGATTAAAGAACTGTTAATAAAATTAGGTTTACCATTTGAAACGGAGCATGACTTTGAAGATATAGTAGAAGCAACAAGACTAGATAAAAAAAGTGTAGGTAAGCATATCAACTTAATATTTATCTCTGATATTGGTAAAGCTTTTATTCATAAAGAAGAGAGAAATTACCTTATATTAAAATACAAAATTTTAATGGAGAAAAACAAAAATGCATAGTGTTATATATAAAAAGGGCGCAGTGGGTGGCGAGGTTAATATTCCACCTAGCAAAAGTGTAGCACATAGGGCGATGATATGTGCAGCTTTATCGGATGGTAGTTGTACTTTAAATAATATAGATTACAGCAATGATATGATTGCGACTATGAACTTTATTAAGGCTTTGGGTAAACAAATCGACTATGATAAAAACGATAAAACACTTAAAATAAGCACAGGGCAAGTGCCCAAAACCGCCGAGGTGGACTGTAAAGCAATCGTAGATTGCATGGAATCCGGCTCTACACTAAGGTTTATTATCCCTGTTATGGCGGCACTTGGAATAACCACAACATTTACCGGAGAGGGGCGTTTGCCGCAAAGACCAATCGGCGTTTATAACGAGCTTTTTAAAGGTGTAAACACTAAGAGTATTAGCGAAAATGGTGACGGCTTGCCCTTTTTCATAAACGGGCAACTTGAAAGTGGCGAGTACCACATGAGGGGCGACATAAGCTCACAGTTTATAAGCGGAATGTTATTCGCCTTGCCTCTTTTAAAGGGTGACAGCAAGATTATTATAACAACAAAGCTAGAGTCGAAGTCTTACATAGACATAACCACCGACGTTATGGCAACCTTTGGGGTAAAGGTAGAGGAGACCGACTACGGCTATTTTGTAAAGGGCGAGCAAGCCTACAAGGCGGTGGACTACACCGTTGAGGCGGACTGGTCGCAAGTTGCCTTTTTTATAGCAATGGGCGCTTTTAGCGAGGGAGAAATCACGCTTAATGGGCTTAATTTTAACTCTAAACAGGGCGATAAAAAAATAGTGGACGTGCTTAAATCTATGGGTGTGTGTTGTGAGGAAATCGGCGATAAACTAAAGGTTAGCAAGCCTAAAAACGGCTTAAACGCTGTGAAAATAGACGTTAGCGACATACCTGATACTGTTCCGACCCTAGCCTGTGTTATGGCAATGGCACAGGGCACAAGCGAGATTGTAAACGCCGCTAGGCTTAGAATAAAAGAGAGCGACAGGCTAAGCGCTATTAGTAACGCTTTAAATGCCCTTGGTGCAAATGTTAAAGAGCTTGAAGACGGCTTAATTATAAACGGAGTTAAAAAGTTGACAGGTGCGAGTGTAGACGGCTGTAACGACCATAGAATTGTTATGGCAATGGCAGTTTTACGTAGTGTTTGCAGTGCAGATATACAGGTAAGCGATGCTTACAGCATAAATAAATCTTACCCAAGTTTTTATAAAGATTATAACAGTTTAGGAGGTGTGGCAGATGTCATCGATATGGGGTGAAAGGCTTAAAATCTCTATTTTTGGCGAGAGCCACAGCGGTGGTATAGGCGTAATTATAGACGGCTTGCCTGCAAATTTTGCCATTGACATGGACGAGGTTCTTTTACAAATGAAAAGAAGAGCCCCAGGGCAAGACAAAAGCGCAACCACAAGAAAAGAGGCGGACAAGCCTAATATATTATCTGGGTTTATAGACGGCAAAACCGAGGGTAGCCCCCTTTGCGCCGTTATTGAGAACACCAACACCAAAAGTAAAGATTACTCTAATATTTTAAGCCAGCCAAGGCCTGGCCATGCAGACTACACAGCCTATGTTAAATACAGTGGCGCAAACGACGTTAGGGGCGGTGGGCATTTCTCTGGTAGGCTTACAGCACCTATTGTTTTTGCAGGTGCTGTTGCAAGGCAAATTCTTGCACAAAAGGGCATACAAATAGCCGCCCATGCACAAAAAATAAGTGGGGTAGAGGACGAGAAGTTTGACCCTGTTAACCCAGACAAAGAGCTTATGAAAAGGCTTAGCAGTGAGTACTTTCCTGTAATATCTACCACGGCTAAGGCGAAGATGTGCGATAAAATTGAGCAGATGAGACTGCAAAACGACAGCGTAGGCGGTGTTATTGAGTGCGTAGCAACAGGCTTGCCTGTTGGGCTTGGTGCGAATATTTTTGGCAGTGTAGAGAGCAAAATAAGCTCTATAATGTACGCTATACCTGCTGTTAAGGCTGTAGAGTTTGGCGCTGGTTTTAGCGCTTGCGATAAGCTAGGCAGTGAGAACAACGACGAATTTTATTTTGATAACGACACGGTTAAAACCTACACAAACAACAGCGGCGGCATTTTGGGCGGAATAACTAACGCTATGCCACTTGTGCTAAGGGTGGGTATTAAGCCAACGCCGTCAATATCTAAAAAACAGAGGACGATTAATTTAGAGACAAAAGAGAACACCGAGCTTGAAATTCACGGCAGACACGACCCTTGCATAGTGCCACGTGCCGTGCCTGTTGTAGAGGCGGCTTTGGCTATTGCAATACTCGATTTGATGATGTAGGCATAAAAAACCTGTGCCGAGCGGTAGACTTGGCACAGGGGGTTAGTAATCTCCCTTTGGGAGATTAACTAAGAACTAAGAACTAATAGTGAAGAACTACGGCGTGGCTTCGCCAC
>CAYJEZ010000191.1:0-3647 GCA_964369215.1 uncultured Eubacteriales bacterium | reverse complement strand
AATTTAATATCAGCTAAATAAACTTGATTTTTATAAAAGTATTATTTTTTTATAAATGCAATTCCTGTAGCACCCGGTCCAACATGCGTACCTATAACTCCGCCTATTTCTACTTTCATTACATCTCTTTTTCCTATATATGGCGAGAAGTATTTTATAGTCTTCTTTCCTAAATCTTCGTCATTAGCGTTACCAAAAGACACTCCATAATCAGACGAAATACCTACTTCTTTTATGTGTTTCTCCATAAGCTTAAACGCTGCTTGTTGACCTCTTGCTTTGCCTATTGCCTGTACCTTGCCATTAACAACGGAAATAATTGGATAAATTCCTAAAATACCTGCAACAATTGCCGCACCTGAGCTTAGTCTTCCACCCATTTTAAGATATTTTAGGGTCTCTACCGAAGCAACTAAACAAAGCCTAGGAACTAACTCAGTTATTTTCATTCCTATTTCTTTTGCACTTAGTCCTTCTTCTCTCATTTTAACCGCCTCAGCAATAAGTAAAGCTAGCCCAAAAGTAGTGTTCAATGTATCTACAATAAAAATACTATTTTCATCAAATTTTTTTGATACATTTACTGCATTGCCAAATGTTCCACTAAGCTCTCTTGATATAAACAAACCTACAATTTCATCGCCATTATCAATATGCCTTGAAAAACACTCTTCAAAAACATCTGGCGATATTTGTGAGGTAGTAGGTAGTTTATCTACACCACTAAGTTTCTCATAAAACTCATTATTACTAATATCAATATGTGGTATAAAGCTATCTTCATCAAAGTGAACTTTAATAGGAAGTATTTCTATTCCCAACTTTTCAGCGGTTTTATAATCTAAGTCACACGAACTATCCGTTAGAATTTTAACCATACTTAATTGACTCCTCTAATCTTTACTACTATAATATAAAGATTAATAATATATTATATATTTTTACATATATTTGCTAATTACCTCTTGCATTTTATCCCAATTGTCTTCCATATCTTTTACTAGTTTAAATTGAGTTCTGCAACGGTCTAAATTATGATTCTCTCTATGAATTTTAAAGTAGGTATCTCCTTGTAGGTGATCAGTTAAAAATCTCATTCCACACTCTAGTGTCATAAGTTTTGCGCCCCAAGGTAAATTTTCTTTCTCTGTTTTAGTTAGCGCGTCTCCTGCTGTACTTAAAAATCCTTGAGTGTACACATCAAATAAATGTAAACTAAAGTTAACTTTAGTTAAGTCTTTCTCATCTTCAACGCAATCATTTGCACCAAATCTAATTGAATCTCCATAATCATTTACCGCAAGACCCGGTAAAACAGTGTCAAGGTCAATTACACATATCGCTTCTCTTGTTTTATCATCTAGCAATACATTGTTAAGTTTTGTGTCATTATGAGTAACTTTTAGTGGTAATTTACCTGCTTCTAGTAAATCAACCAACACGCTGCAATCTTTTTCACGAGCTAAAACAAACTCTATTTCATCTTTAACATCTTTTGCTCTGCCCATTACATCTTCTTCTAAGGCTTTTTTAAAGTTTAAAAAGCGATTTGGAGTATGATGGAAAAGTGGTAGTGTCTCAAACAAAGTGTCTGCTGGGTAGTCTGCTAATAATTTTTGAAAATTACCAAAAGCCGCCGCAGCAGTGTAAAAGTCTTTTTCATTCTCTACTCTTTGTAGGCAAACTGTATCAGAAATAAAGTTGTAAATTCTCCAAACATGTCCATCTGCTGTTGTGTGATACGGTTTTCCGTCTTTTGTAGGGATAACGGTCATTGTCTCTCTATTTACGTCTCCATTGTTTTGCTCTATTTTTTTTCTTAAAAAATTGGTAACCCCAACTATATTAGACATAAGCTCACTAGGATTTTTAAAAATATCAGTATTAATTCTTTGTAAAATATAGTCTGATTTCTTACCAGTGCTGTCTTTAGCTAATATACGGTATGTCGTATTAATATGTCCTTCACCATACGGAGATATATCATCAATTTTAACCTTTAATTCATAACCTAACATTACTTCGCTTAATAATTTTTCCATTCTTTTTTACACTCCTTATAAATGTTTGGGCACTATTAAATTTATTTAAAAAAAGATTACAACTAACTTTTTTAAATTTTAATTTAACAAAACCAATGTTTGGATATACAACGCAATTCATTATAATAAAGTTTTTAATAAATGTCAAATTTGTTTTATAATTATATTAAAAACATAATAAAGTAATTGTAAAATGCATAGTTATTTTAACATTATAACTAAAACATAATAGCTATTATATAAGTGGCTCTTTTTTTATTTTGCCACCATTTCTTGGATACTTACTAGGTGTTGGTTTTGTTTTCTCTATAACACAAATAGTGCGTTTGCTTTCGTCTGGTAAAGTGTATTCATCAACCTTTATAAGTTTACCACCTAGTAAAAAAATAGCTTTATCTGCAGCGTCTAGCTCTTCTTTTATCTCTCTGCCTTTTAAAGCTACAAATAGCCCACCTATTTTTACAAATGGCAAGCAAAACTCTGTAAGAGTATTCATGTTGGCAACCGCCCTTGCTGTAGATATATCAAAGCTGTCTCTCATATATGGGTCACGAGCTTTTTCCTCTGCCCTGCCGTGCACTAAATTTACATCAAAATCTAACTGCTTTGCCACTTCCTCTAAAAATACAAGCCTTTTGTTTGCTCCGTCTAGCAAAGTAAGTTTTATGTCAGGCTCTAATATTTTAAGTGCTACTCCAGGAAATCCCGCGCCTGTACCTACGTCTATTACTCTATCAAAAGGCCTAATCTCGCAACTTTTAACCAAAAGTAGGCTGTCTATAAAATGTTTAATAACTATATCTTCTGGCTCAATTATTGTAGTTAGGTTCATTTTTTCGTTCCACTCAACCAAAATCTCTGCATAAGCATTAAACTTTTCTGCTTGCTCTTCATTTATATTTATGCTGTAAAGTTTTGCTTTTTCTACTAAAGATTTTCTTATATCCATATCATTCTCCTTGATTGCAAGCTATAAAACTTGCCACTAATTTATGTGTAATTGTTTTATTTATTAATGCTTAAATAAATAAGCAGTACAGATACATCTGCCGGGCTTACACCAGATATTCTTGAGGCTTGTCCTATGTTGTTAGGCCTTATTTTATTAAGTTTTTCTACAGCCTCTAGCCTTAGACCTTTAATGTCGTCATAGCTTATATCTTTTGGCAAAATTTTCTGCTCTATTCTTCTAAACTCTGCTATTTCGCTTTGTTGCTTTTTAATATATCCCTCGTATTTAAGGCTAATCTCAACAGCTTCGAATACCGCTTTATCATAGCTTGGACGCTGTGTGTCTATCTCTTTTATATGCTCGTAGCCTATTTGAGGTCTTTTTAAAAGCTCGCAAAGTTTTATTCCTGTGTTAACAGTCGAGGTTCCTCGCTCTTTAAGTATATCGTTTAACTTCTCGGTTGGAGAGAATACAGTTTTTAAAGTACGTTTGGTCTCTTTTTCAATATAGTCTTTTTTGCTTAAATAATTCTTCCAACGCTCGTCGCCAATAAGCCCTAGCTCTCTGCCTATAGGGGTTAGCCTCATGTCTGCGTTATCTTGCCTTAAAATAAGCCTGTACTCAGAGCGTGAGGTCATCATTCTATATGGGTC
>CAYJEZ010000190.1:0-3716 GCA_964369215.1 uncultured Eubacteriales bacterium | reverse complement strand
GTAGTGTTTACCGCAGAAAAATAGTAAATAATATAATCTCCGCTATGGCGGAGATTATATTATTTATATTGGACTAATAACGAACAATGTTTCAAATCCTGTGTAGGGGCGGTCATCGGCCGCCCGATGTGGGTTGAATAGCCCTAATATTTGACGTTTGTCTTTTAGGGAAACGAACGGGCGGCCACTGACCGCCCCTACACAGGCTATTTCGTATCTGCGAAGCTAATTGTGAACTGTGCATTATGCATTGTGAATTAATACAGGTTATTTATATTATATCTAAGATTGTATTGTAAATACTAATATATTGATATATAATATTTCTAACTTAACAACACAAATAAGGCTATAAGGGGTGAGATTATGGTTGCAACCGTATATTTGTTTTTGTTTATTGCTTGTGGTTTTATTATTTCTTTCAGTGCGTTTAAAGAGGCTAAATACGCATTTAAGCTAGTAGCAAGCTCTGTTTTTGGAATTACACTTTTACAGTGGTTGCCAGTAGTTTTTGCCTTGTTTTTTAACTTTACACTTACCTCTCACATTTTAGCACTTATAACAGCCATAATAATAAGCGCGGTTTTTGTGTTTATTTTTAAATTAAAACCTACCGATTTTATACCAAAAACAAAACCAACGCTCTCTATAATTCTGATTTTAAGTGGAATTTACCTAATATTTATCACCCTAGCTTTACATAGTTTTAGATATGAAAATGGAGAGATTTACTCCTCTCAAGCAACTTACGGAGATATGAACCTGCATTTAGGCATCATTACAAGCATTGCACAGAGTGTAGATTTTCCTCCTAATTACTCAATTTTGCCAAGTGAGTTACTTTCTTACCCATTTTTATCTAACAGCATTTCTTCATCTTTTTATCTTTTAGGGGCAAGCCTTAACCTCAGCTATTTTTTGCCTATGTTTTTTGCAGGAGCAAATGTTATTGGCGGTTTTTATCTTTTTTTAAGAACTTGCTTTAGAAAAAACTCTAAAATTATTTTAGCTATAATTATCTTCTTTTTTAGCGGAGGCTTTGGCTTTTTTTATTTTCTGCCCACCTCGTTAAGCGACCTAAGCAATTTTACAAGAATTTTCACCGCATTTTACGAAACCCCTACAAACAATATTGAAAACAATATATTTTTTGTAAATACAATTGTAGACATGATGGTTCCACAGCGCTCTACCCTTTTTGGTTGGGCAATACTATTTTTTACACTTGCAAACCTTAACATTGCACGAAAAACAAACTCTTTAAAACATTTTATTTTAGTTGGCATTTTAGGCGGTTTAATGCCTATGATAAACACTCACTCCTTTGTAAATTTAGCAATTATCTCTGCTTGTTGGCTGGGCGTATCTCTTACTAAAAACGCAAAAAGCGGCATAAAACTTATGCTTTGTTTGTTGCCTTTTATTTTTACTATTATTCAGTTTGTAGTTTGGAACGACAGAGACAACCCAGCGCTATTACTTATTGCCGTTGTGCTTATAGCAATTCCTACTTCTATGACTATATTTATTGGAGACTACAATATAAACAAGCTTAAAAACTGGGGAATATACCTTGTGGTAGTTTTAGTGCTAGCACTGCCTCAGCTTTTTACTTGGACATTCACGCAGAGCGATAACGAAGGATTTATGCGCGCATATTTCGGTTGGTCAAATACCGGAGACAACTACCTATGGTTTTACTTGAAAAACTTAGGTCTTATTTCACTTTTATTTATTCCGTCTGTAATTTTTGCTAAACGCAGTATTGTTCAAACTATTAGCCCAATTATACCACTTTTAATTTTTAGCGAGCTAATAGTATTACAGCCAAATGTATACGACAACAATAAAATTATTTTCTTAGCTTATGCACTTATATGTGTTGTTTGTGCCGATTTTTGCGTTAATGTATATCATAAAATAAAAGGCAAATCTATATTTTTATCTCGTGCTTTAGCTGTGCTTACAGTTTTTATTTTTACAATAAGCGCTACACTTACTATGGGCAGAGAGTACCTTGCATCTTACCTATTATACGACAAACCTAGGGTTGAACTAGCAGAATTTGTAAAAAGCTCTACATCTGTCACCTCTACTTTTTTAACAGGAGACAGACACAACAACGAGATAAGCAGTTTAACAGGGCGCTACCTAGTGTGTGGCTCTCCTACATTTTTACATTTTCACGGTTTAAACTACTTTGGCACTGCACAAGAGGTAAAGCTTATGTACGAACAGCCAGCAGAGTACACCCACCTTTTTGAACAGCACAACACTGACTATATATTGATAAGCAAATATGAACTGCGTGATTATGCTATTGACACCGAATATTTCAGTGCTAATTTTGATTTAATTTATTATGATGAAAGTGAAAATATAAGCCTATATGCCGTAAAATATAGTTAAATAACTTAAAACACTAACAGCCCTAAGCGAAAAACCTTTTACCAATAAGGTTTTGCTTTAGAGCTGTTAGTATTTATTTACTATTATTCACTTTTACCTTTGCACCCTACCAGAGCCGTCGCCACCTGCAAGCTTATTAACCTCGTCAACGCTTACAAGGTTGAAGTCGCCCTCTATAGTTTGTTTTAAACAGCTAGCCGCAACAGCAAACTCTATTGCTTGTTGAGGTGCAAAGCCTTGTGTTTGGGCATATATTAAACCGCCACCAAAGCTGTCTCCACCACCTACTCTGTCTACAATGTGAATTAGGTAGTTTTTACTAAAGTAGTACTCGCCACCCTCAAAAAGCATTGCCGCCCAGTTGTTGTCGTTGGCAGAAATAGAACCTCTTAATGTAATTGCAACTTTTTTAAATCCAAATTTATCTGCCAAAGTTTTGGCAACCTCTTTATAGCCGTCGTGGCTAATTTTACCACCAGAAACATCTGTTCCACTTGCGTGAATGCCAAAAACGTCGGCAGCGTCTTCCTCGTTTGCAATGCAAATATCTACATAAGGCATTAAAGTAGCCATAACTCTGCCAGCTTCTTCTTTAGACCAAAGGTTTTTTCTGTAGTTTAAGTCACAGCTTACCACAATTCCTTTTTCTTTACATACTTTTAAAGCATCTTCGCAAATTTGTGGTAGTTCTCCCCCTAGGGCTGGGGTAATGCCTGTAAAGTGAAAGTACTCTACACCGTTTAGAATGTCTGCCCAATTAAAATCTTCTCTTTTAGCCTTTGCAATGGCTGCGTTTGCCCTGTTGTAAATAACTTTAGAGGCACGCTGAGAAGCTCCTTTTTCAACATAATAAGAGCCTAAAGTGTCGCCACCTCTAACAATTTTATCAACTCCAACGCCGTATTGTCTTAAAGAGTTAACCGCAGCTTGGCCAATTTCGTGCTTAGGCACTTTTGTAACATAGTCTACATCTAAGCCGTAATTCGCAAGCGACACAGCCACGTTTGCCTCGCCACCTGCGTAGGTAACATTTAGGCTTGTAGCCTGTACAAACCTTGTGTAGCCCTCTGGCGAGAGCCTTTGCATTATTTCTCCAAAAGTAACTATTTTAGCCATGTTTATTCTCCGTTTCTATTATTAAATTTATCAATTTATGTTTGGCAGTTGCGGGGTTTGTGTTATGCTCATAATGCGAAGCAAGTTCAGAGTTAAGAATTAAGAGTTCAGAGCAGCTTCGCATATGCAAAGCCACGTCGCCAATTAGGTAAAACATTACCAAACGAGCTCTCATAACTCTGAGTTCATAA
>CAYJEZ010000189.1:0-3732 GCA_964369215.1 uncultured Eubacteriales bacterium | reverse complement strand
TTTTTAAATGAATTTATCGGGCCTAACAAACGAAAAAATGATAATCTTAAACAGTGCACTAAACAAAAAAGTAGATGTAATAAATGAGATGGTGGACACGCTTTACAAAAACGGAAAAATTACATCGAAAGAAGAATTTTTAAAAGCGATTTTAGAAAGAGAAGAAATATCTGAAACTGGCATTGAGAACGGTTTAGCAATACCTCACGGGAAATCTGACGCTGTTAAAGAGGCGGCTTTTGTAGTTATGACAACAAAAGAAATTGTTTCAGATTGGGAGAGTATTGACCCTGATAATGAAGTTAAAAATATCATTATGCTTGCAATTCCAAAAAGCGAAGGCGGCAGCACCCATTTAGATATATTAGCTACTTTAATGACAAAAATGAGTGATGAAGACTTTGCAGATAGATTATTTGCATCAAAAACAGCAGCTGAATTATTTTTAAACTTAGATTACGAAGAAAAAGAAGAAGATACTGCTGAGGTTGAATACTCAAAAACTATAGTTGCAGTAACTGCTTGCCCTGCCGGAATTGCTCATACATATATGGCGGCAGAGGCTTTGGTAAAAGCAGGAAAAGAAATGGGCGTTAAAGTTTTTGTTGAAAAACAAGGTGCTAACGGAATAGAAGATAGGCACACATCTGAAATGCTTAAAAATGCTGATGCTGCAATTTTCTCAGTAGGTGTTGCCGTAAAAAATGCAGAAAGATTTGAGCATTTACCTATAACGAAAACTCAAGTTGCAGAGCCATTAAAAGACGCAAAAGCAATAATAAAAAGGGCACTTGAAAAAGCAGAGAATTTTCAAAAGGGTGAGTATGTGGCAGACGATAGCTCAGAAGATAAAATGAAGCTTGGCGAAGAAATAAAGCAAGCGGTTATGACAGGTATTTCTCATATGGTGCCTTTAGTTGTAGCCGGTGGAATGATATTAGCAATTGTGGTTCTTTTAAATCAACAATTTGGATTAAAAGAACTTTATGATACTGAAGGAACTTGGCTTAATAATTTTAGGCTTCTTTCAGGAGGACTACTAGGTACGCTATTAGTTCCTGTAATGTCTGCATATATGGCTTATGCAATTTCTGAAAAAACAGCTTTATGTTCTGGTTTTGCCGCAGGTTTAGCTGCTAATATGGTAGGCGGCGGATTTTTAGCTGGTATGCTAGGTGGTTTAATTGCAGGTTATTTAGTTAGATACATGAAAAAATATATTCCGGCAAAAGGCGCTTTTTCAGGCTTTATAAGTTTCTTTGTTTATCCAATAGTAAGCACAATTTTAATTGGAGCTATAATGTTTTTTGTAGTAGGTCAGCCTGTGGCTTTACTAAACAACCTAATGTTTGACTTTTTAAGAAGCCTAGAGGGTACAAACGCATTGTTATTAGGCGCAGTTATTGGAATTATGACATCTTTTGATTTAGGTGGACCTGTAAATAAAGCTGCATATGCGTTTTGCGTAGCTGCTCTTGATGAAAACTTACTTTTACCATACGCAATTTTTGCATCGGTAAAAATGGTATCTGGCTTTGCCATAACAATGACTACCTTGCTAGCAAAAAAATACTATACAGTAGAGGAAAGAGAAGCAGGAAAAACAACTTGGCTATTAGCACTAGGCGGAATTACAGAGGGTGCAATACCATTTATGATGAAACATCCATTAAAAGTTATAAGTTCATTATGCACAGGTTCAGCGATTTGCGGAATGATAATAGCGTGGACAAATATAGGACTAAATGTTCCGGGTGCAGGCATATTTTCTATGTTCTTACTAGATACCTCTGTATCTACACTAAATCCTTTTTTCAGCGCAGCAGTTTGGCTATTGGCAGCAGTTTTAGGAGCAATTATATCAACTGCAATGTTAATATTTATGATGAAAAAAGGCAAACATCAAGAAATATACGAAGTAAAAAAAGCTTAATTGACAAAGCAATGTTAAGAAAGGAAATGATATATGGCTAAGAATGTTCATGTAATACCTCATATGCACTGGGATAGAGAGTGGTATTTTACAACAGAAGAATCAAGAATTTTGCTAGTAAATAATATGGAAGAAATTATGACAAGACTTGAAGAGGACGAGAGTTATCCATACTATATGCTAGACGGACAAACAGCTATTTTAGAGGATTATTTTGAAGTAAAACCAGAGAGTAAAGCTCGTGTTGCCGCACTTGTAAAAAAAGGCAAATTAATTATTGGCCCTTGGTATACTCAAACAGATGAAATGGTTGTTGGTGGAGAATCTATAGTAAGAAACTTACTATACGGAATAAAAGACAGCAAAGAATTTGGCGACCCTATGATGATTGGATATTTACCGGACTCTTTTGGGCAAAGCGAAAAAATGCCCCAAATATTAAATGGCTTTGGCATTACTCGCTCTATTTTTTGGCGAGGAGCATCTGAGAGACACGGCACCAACAAGCAAAATTTTTACTGGCAAGGCGAAGACGGAGGTAAGGTTTTAACTCATCTTCTTCCTTTAGGATATGCAATTGGAAAATATTTACCTGTTGAAAAAGACTCTTTACAAAAAAGAATGAGTAAATATATGCCTGTACTAGAAAAAGGCGCAATTAATGAAGAAATTGCTCTTCCAAATGGGCATGACCAAATGCCTATTCAAAAAAACATTTACGACGTAATGAAAACTTTGAAAGAGATTTACCCTGAAAAAGACTTCTTTTTATCTAGGTATGAAAATATTTTTGAAGAACTTGAAAAAGTTGAAAAAATTGATACAATAAAAGGTGAGCTTTTAGATGGAAAGTATATGAGAGTTCACAGAAGCATTTTCTCTACAAGGGCTGATTTAAAATCATATAACACAAGAATAGAGAATAAAATTACAAATATTCTAGAGCCTTTAGCTTCTATAGCTTACAGTTTAGGTTTTTCTTACGAGCATGGACTGATAGAAAAAATTTGGAAAGAAATTATGAAAAACCATGCACATGACTCTATTGGTTGTTGTTGTAGCGATAAGGTTCATAAACAAATTGAAAACAGGTTTTTCTTGGCAGAAGATAAGCTTGACGAGCTTATCAAATATTATAAGCGAAAAATTACCGACGCAATTAGTTGCCACATCGCCCTTGATAAAGTAAATGTGTTTAATCTATTGCCTTATTCACGCAAAAAAGTAATTGATACTCAATTTATAACTAAGATGAAAAACTTTGACTTAGTAGATGAAAACGGCAAAAAATACGACTTTAAAGTTATAAAAACTGAGATTGTTGATGCAGGTTTAATCGACAGGCAAATTGTTCATTATGGAGATTACGACCCATTTGTAAGATATTACATTACCTTAGAAGACGAAGTTCCAGCTATGGGTTATAAAGCTTTCTTAATTAAAGAGAAAGAGGGTAAGGTTTCTGTTTTAGAGCCTAAAAAAGTAGAAGTTGCAGAAAATAATTATTTTAAAATAACTGCAAACGAGAACGGAAGCTTAAACATTACCGATAGAATATCGGGGCAAAAATATAAAAATGTTCTAACGATTGAGGACGGAAGCGACGACGGAGACGAGTACGATTTTTCACCACTAGAGGATGATTTTATTTTAAGTTCTGATACAGTAAAAGCAAATGTTAGCATTGAGAATTTTGGAGACAAAACTATTATTTGCTCTGAATTCTCGATGAATGTACCTAAAAATTTAGACAGCAGAAAAGCAAAAGTTTGCGATGGATGTATTGGTGTAAAGCTAAT
>CAYJEZ010000188.1:0-3733 GCA_964369215.1 uncultured Eubacteriales bacterium | reverse complement strand
CCTTGGCTTGCATCTATAATAAAGCCTTTTTCTTTTGCCTCTTGCACCATTCTTTTAACCGGTGCAGACTCTGGGCTTACAACCGACACCACTTTATCTTCAGACACCATATTGCCAAAGCCTATATTCACAAGCCTCATCTACCGTTATCCTTTCAATACTAATCAATTGCGTTAAGAAAAATCTTTCTCAACATAGCTTCTTCTTTACTCTATATTTTGTATTTGCTCTCTAATTTTCTCGACCTCGGCTTTCATATCTACAACCAAATAGGCAATTTGTGTGTCTTGTGATTTCGAGCCTATAGTGTTTACCTCTCGGTTTATCTCTTGCACTAAAAAGTCCATTTTTCTGCCGATTGCATCTTGAGATTTTATAAATTTTCTAAGTTGATCTATATGGCTTCTAAGTCTTACAGTCTCTTCTGCAACGGCTACTTTATCGGCAAATATTGCACACTCTGTAATTATTCTGCCTTCTTCTATAGACCTATCTTCTAATAGTTCTTTAAGCTTTGTTTCAAGCCTTGTTTTATACTCTTTAACTGTATCAGGCGAGCGCTCTTCTATCCTCTCTACCATATTAACTATGCTGTCAGTTCTTAGTTTTATGTCTTCACAAAGCTTTACACCCTCACGCTCTCTCATAGATATTAGCGAATCAATAGCATTTTTCATAACAATTTTTACTGCCTCAAACACTTTTTCTTCGTCCTCGGGCTCTCTGTGCACTGAGAAAATATCGCTCACTCTTCCAATTGTATCGAGTGATAGCTCTGGGTTTAATTTATAAGTGCTTGCTATCTCTTTATAAGCGTTAACATATCCGTCAGCTAAAGAGTGATTTACTTTAACTTGCACCGATGAACTCTCTAAATTCTCTATATGGACATACATATCCACTTTGCCACGTGATATATAAGACTGTACAAAAGATTTCAGCTTATCTTCTAAAAAGCTAAAGCCTCGTGAAATTCTTGAAGAAAATTCAAAGTATTTATGATTAACACTTTTCACTTCTACAATTATATACCTACCGTCGACATCGGCTTCACTTCTGCCAAATCCGGTCATGCTCTTTAACAATCAATCATCTCATTTCTATAATAAAGTAATTATCTTAATTATAACATACACAAAAAATTAAAAGCAATAAAATATTACAAACTTGTAATATTTTATTGCTTTTTTTGTAGTTATTACCATTAATCGTTCTAGTTTGAAGTTTTATTTTTTAGACTCTCTACTTCTGCTTGTAATTCACTCAACTCGCCAATTAGCTCTTGAATAGCCTTTGTCACCACTGGCAGCATAATTCTATGGTCTACATTGAGAGTGTCACCCACTTTGAAGGTAAATTGTGGGTAAATTAGGGCTATGTCATCTGCAACATAACCAATATCGACATGTTTTTTTGTATTTTTGTTGTCATATTGCTTGTGCTCAAGTCTTGCTATTACCTCTAATGCCGAGGCTAAATCTGTCGGCTTTATATTCTCTTTTATTTTCTTGTCGCTTTCCCACCAAGTTATACCTTTGTTTCCTAAACTTGTGGTAACATGCAAATAAGTGTTTGCGTTTCCAAACCCTAATATACCGTCTTCGTTTTCTGTCGCACCTATATCATGCGCACTGGGTTTATTTCCTTCGTGATACACCTTTTTATCGTATGCCTCACCTGTAAAAATTTCTCCTTCAACATATAATGATTTATCAAAATAATATTTAGGAAGTGAGGTTTGAAAGTGTGAAAAATTTGCATTTCTTGCTCCTATTTTAGTGCTTCCATAGTCGGTGTTTATTTCAAACTGATTTTCTGACGATGTTACTGTTGTAGAGTTATTTCCTGCTGCTCCTAATTGAGACATACTAGGCTTGTTTGCCTCAGTATATACGTCATACCACTGCCCCCATGCATTATTATAAAAATTTCTAAAGTATCTTTTTGCACCTGAGGTGAGGTACTCTGTAAGCTCTTGCATTACACCAGCATGTTTAGACACTTTTAACACAAACGCAATCGTAGTAGGGCTGTTTACTAGACTAATAGCTATAACATTTGCTCTGCAACAATAAAAACCCGGAGTTGTAATATTGTTTAGGTTTTCTTCGGCGCTAATATCTATATAGCTTATTCCGCCTGTAAATTTTGCAGGTAATCCTAAGTCAATTACTTGTGCTTGCTCACATACTTTTCCAAGTGCAACGCCTGCTCCACTGCTGTGAATATCTATGGGAACCATAGCTGTTGGTATTGAGAAAGACGCTGAACTCGTAGTAAATTGGTCTGTTAGGCTAAGTGTTATAATATGAGAGCTATCTTGTGTGTAGTTTGGCAAAATTGTAATACTGTCACTAGGATAAGTCGTGTTGTTTATCTTAAATGTAACACTATTTTTGCTAGCTACTGACGAATATAGAATTTGCGGATTTACTGTAACATAGTTTCCGTTTGTATCTGCTGTGCCTGTAGCGCTAGAGCGATATACTTTTGTTTCGCCCAAAATAGCTGGTGGTAAATAGCTATGCACTGTTACACTTAAGCTTTTACTACTTTTTCTTCCTCTGCTGTCTGTAACTGTGGCTGTGTAAGTCAAGTTTCCTGCAGAGGTTAAACTGTTAATAATCGCCGTTTTACTTGCAGATGAATAATTTGTTCCACTTATATTGTAAGCCACAATTGATGAGCCATATGCACCCGTCTCACCCTCAATAGATAACCTAATAGCCGACTTACCTTGTACCACAATACCCCAAGAAGATGGTACAAAGCTGTTTTCATTATAAAGTTTAAAATTTGCAATGCTCGGCACAATATCACTTGGAACTTTCACCTCAAAATTTTTTGTTACTGTGTTGCCTACTTTTACTCCGCTTTTATAAGTAGTAATAAGTAAAGTTGCAGTAGCCTTGTCAGATGAGGTCACTGCATTGTTCCAAGTTAATGGAGGTATAAAACTATGGCTTGTAGCAACATTTTCATAAACTGAGCTATAACTACCTAATTTGTATTCTAGTGTATGGGTAAAGTCGCTTGAGGCACGGTTGATATTTAAGGTAATAGCATCCAAGGCGTTCATAAAAGCTGACGCTTTTGTAAATACAACGTCAGAACTACGAGCAATGCTAGGTAAGCTTACAGCAACATTAGAGACTATTTTTGTTCCCCAACTTGTGTTTGTTTCGTGGTTTGCCCCTACACTTATTGTTTTTGTTCCGTCTATGCCATGACTTATGTTAACTGTTTGGCTAGCTATAACCGCATTTGAGTTGATAGCCGCTGCTCTTAAATCATAAGGAGCATTTACTCTGTAATTTAAGCCATTAATGCTAAAACTGAGCACTGAGCTAACTGTGTTGTAAGCACCGTATGGGTCTGAGGCAGTTTTTACATACAGCCAGTCTACAGTGATATTTGAAGAATTATTAACAACATTAACGCTGTTAACTCTAAGTCTTAATTGCCCTTTGTAAATACTGTTATAAGTTATTTCTCCTAACACATAATATGTGCCAATCGTATTTGCATTCATTTAAGTCAAATCCTTTCAATATTGTACTAATCGATACATAGAAATTATTCCTAAGCTTAGTAAACAAATTAGTATTTATCAATATTATACTAGTGTAATCATATGACATTCAATGACATGTTATTTGATAAATTTAATGATGAAGAGAAAAATCCCTAATCACTTCATTAATTGAAGCAATAGAGATTTTTCCACATGGAG
>CAYJEZ010000187.1:0-3735 GCA_964369215.1 uncultured Eubacteriales bacterium | reverse complement strand
TAAGGTGATTTTATAATATGAACTTAAATCTTACTTTAAAAAACAACGGTTATTAAAGCTTCTTTTCCTGTTTTGCTTTCGGCAGAAATTTTAGCTCCGTGCAAATCGCAGATGCTTTTAGCTATGGATAAACCGATACCAAAGCCTTTCGTTTCGCTATTTCTTGATTTATCGGCTCTGTAAAAACGCTCAAACCAGTAATTGTGTTTTCCTATTTCTATATCTTTACAGACATTTTGGATAGCAAATATTTTCTTCTTTCCGAGTGTACTTAGAGAAATATCAAGCTCTGTATTAGGCGGAGCATATTTTACCCCATTTTCTGTTAGGATTGCAACCAAGTTTCTTATCGCTGCTTCGTCACCGGTGTAAGTAAGGTTTTGCTCTATGGATAGTTCTAAACTCAGTTCAGCACTTTTAATCTTAGAAGAAAACTCATTTACTGTGTCGGTTATTGCATCTGAAAGTGAGAAATCTGTTTTGATTATCTCTACTTTTTCATCAAGTTTTGTTAGAGAGATTAAGTTTTCAACAAGTGTATCAAGCCTTGATATTTGTGTGTTAATGCTATCCGTCCACTCGCCCTTACCGTTATCAATTTCAATTACATCGCAGTCTGCTTTTATTATTGCAAGTGGGGTTTTAAACTCGTGACTGACATTGGTGATAAAGCCTTTTTGTCGCTCGAAACTATCAGCAATAGGGGAAACCGCCTTTTTAGATAATAAAACTGATAAAATAAATATTGATATAATTGCACCTATCAAGATGAAAACGGAGTAATACATATATGTTTCAAAACCAATTAAATCTTCCTCAATATCGAGAAAAAAATATGTGTATCCATAGCCATCTTCAGTTTTAATATATCTGAAAGTATCAATCACTCCTGCGGTCTGTCCACTTTCATTTACAAGCATCACATATTCGGTAGCTTCATCACCCGAAACAGAACTAATACTTCTTGTGTCTATATTAACAACTTTGTCATTTAAGTTTGAACGCACAGTAAAAAATCTTGTAGTAAAAGCAATTTCTCTTGGAAAGTGATCATTATTATTAAATGGTTGTCCTGTTTTCAAATTACCATCAGCAAGAAGATATAATACTCTATCAGAATTACTCATTATTGACATATAATTTGCCACATTTATTGAAACAGCGATAAGTAGCATAACAATTACGCTAATGACAGTAGTAAGTAACACAAATTTTCTTTGTAGTTTTTTTAGCATATCACGCCTCCAAAGAATATCCGGTGTTTCGTGTGGCTTTAATTTTCACATCAGTTTCAAGCAAAGCCAGCTTTTTTCTAAGGTAGGAAATATACACCCACACGACATTTATTTCGGCATCAGAATCATAACCCCAAATCTTTTCCATAAAACGCTCAGTAGGAATGATATGTCCTTTGTTAATCATTAGCATCTCCATCATTTGAAACTCTTTACTTGCAAGTTTAAATGAGTTTTTATCAGTATAAAGTTCAAAGGTTTTTCGGTTTAAATTTACATCACCGACTGTTAAAACCGATGAGCTACTATCGCTTACTGTTCTTGTCATTGCACGAAGTCTTGCAAGCAGTTCTTTTGTATCAAATGGCTTTGCAAGATAGTCATTTGCACCCAAATCAAGCCCTGTGACCTTATCGTCTACTTGGGATTTTGCTGTAAGCATAATAATCGGAATGAGGTTGCCTTTTTCTCGCACTTTTTTTAGTACAGTAAGTCCGTCCACCTTTGGCATCATTATATCCAAAATCACAGCATCATAATTTTCTGCATCTAAAAACATAAGTGCTTCTTCACCGTCATAAACTGCATCAACTGAATAGTTATAGTGTTTAAGTATTTTTACAAGAGCGTTAGAAAGCTCTTTTTCATCTTCGCATAGCAATATTCGCATAATTTCACCTCTTACTATACATTATACCACAAACCTTAAGCTTACTTTAAAATAATTGAATTTTTTCAATTTCAAATTATGCTAACACGAAATTAAAATGTATATTGACGAAAGAAAACTCGATTTTCATCCAATCGGAGAAGCTATAAAATTAGCTCGTGAAAGCAGAGGTCTAACACAGGCTCAACTCGCACAAATGGTTGACCGTGAAGAAAGAACAATTCAATATAGGGAGGTTTATTTTGAACAAAAAAGATGAGAGTTACTTTGAGTAGTTGCAAGGTAAAAAAATGTAGAAATCATATATATGGAATAACTAAATAAATAGGAGGTGTCAAGAATGACAACGCAATGTTTGGAACAACTAAAAACAGTTGATGTTCGCACAGTAAATCGTGATGAACTTGTGGATATAAATACGATTGAAATTGATGAAACCTTAAAAGGCGATGACAGAGCAAGGGAATTTTTAAGACAAGTGAAAAACCCTTTTGCGTTAAGGTTGGAATTGTAGCCATTAGCGTTGGTTTTGCTGAAAATGGGGTGTCATTAGAACAATGTATGGAAACATTTATAAATACGCTATGCCCTCTCTCCCTAAATCTTAGTTTTAGACGAGCCTTTAGCTAATTTGGATATGCTTGCCGTAGAAAACTTGCGCAAAACACTCACTCACTTAAAAAAAACAAGGTATTACAATAGTCATATCGGAACATCGTTTAAATTATTTAAGCCAGCTTGCAGACAAGGTTTTGATATTTGATAGTGGGAAGATAAAAAGCGAATTTGTCGGAAATGATTTTTATAAAATGACAAACAATTGCGTAAACACAATGGGTATGCATTCGGTAAATATGCAGGAAATTAAGGTAACTGAAAAAGATACTGAAAGCAGTGAATGCGCCGTAACGCTTAAAAATATAGACTTTTTATATAACAAAAACACGCCTATACTCAGTAAAATCAACTTAGAAATAAAAAAAGGCAGTGTAGTGGGTTTAGTAGGTAAAAACGGAGTTGGCAAAAGCACACTTATGGATATAATTTGCGGCCTGCCAAGGCAAAAAAAGAGGCGAGCTGTATTTTGGTGAAGAAAAAGCAGCACACATATTTGTGTTTTATGTGATGGCGGTGTTCGAGATTACTTTAAGCTCGATAAAAATACTTTACCTAAGTTGTTGACACTTTTGTTTGATAACTAGGAGAGTTTTACAAATAAAAAAAACTAATAATACCTTTGAAAATTTTCTCTATTTGTGCAACCTTTAATGTTTTGGTTTACGCAAGTGAAGGCTATGAAGCGATAATTGATGAAGTTGTTTTGGCCTAAAAATTTATGTGATTTCTTAAAAACATTGATTTTAAGTTCAAAACATCGTATAATACAAATAGATATAGAGGGATTAAACGTAGAAAAAGTAGTGCTGTTAAGTGAAGATAATCTTAAAAATGAAACCATTGCTTTTCATTGCGAACAAATAAAACTAATGTTTTATTTAAAGCGATAATAAAGCAAATTTAAGATAAGAATAAGATAGTTGTATCAATAAGCGGTGGCGATTTTTCTTAATTTTAACACTTGCCTAAGAAAGGAATGTAAAATTAATATGAAAAACAAAGAGTTTTGGTTTATAGTAGGCAGCCAGTTTTTGTACGGAGACGAAGTTTTAAAAACCGTTGCTAAACGTGCAGAGGAAATGACAGAAGTTTTAAACAACAGCGGAAATTTACCTTGCAAACTGGTTTATAAGGTAACAGCAAAAACAAATGCTGAAATAACAAACATAATAAAAGAGGCTAATTATAGCGATAAATGCATTGGCATTGTAA
>CAYJEZ010000186.1:0-3768 GCA_964369215.1 uncultured Eubacteriales bacterium | reverse complement strand
TTTTGGGGTCGGTACATTATGCTTATGGAGCTCCCTTTTTTTATTGTTTTCTTTATTAATGTAGTCAAAAACTAATAGAACCAAAGTAAAAAACGCATATATTAAAGTTTTTTGCTATTGCAAAAACCGCATAGACTAAAGCATTTTCACTAGAATTTTGCCTTTCCAAGCAAGTCTATTAAAATTTTCTTAGTTCTACCTACGCAAGCATCTACAGGAACGGTCTCTGTAATAGATTTATCTCTAGTTTTCACTTCGCAGCAATTTTCTTTTAAATTTCGAGGGCTAATAATAACTCTAATGGGCACTCCTAATAAGTCTGCATCTGCAAACATAACCCCCGCGCTAACATTTGCCCTGTCGTCATAAATAACTTCAACTCCATCAATTGTAAGCTCATTATATATTGTTTCTGCTACTTTTTTCACTTCTATATCATTAGATTTAACTGCACATAAATGAACCTGCCAAGGAGCAATATTTATTGGCCAAATAGGGCCGTAGTCATCATGGTGAGCCTCACAAACAGATGCTGCTAGTCTTCCAACCCCTATTCCATAACAACCCATAAGAGGATAATTACTTTTCCCCGTTTTATCAATATAAGTCATATTCATAGATTTAGTATATTGGGTACCGAGTTGAAAAATATTTCCTACCTCAATGCCACGGCTTATCTCTAAAGTTTTAGATTTACATTTAGGGCAAATTCCTCCACTTAACACCTTAGATGCGTCTACAAATACTGACTCATTAATATCTCTATCAATGTCAAAACCTGTATAATGAAAGCCCTCTTTATTTGCGCCACACACCAAATTATTTGTATTTTGTAGTGTAATATCGTAAAACACCTTTACTTTTTCATCTATATTTACCGGACCTATGTACCCAGCTATTAACGGGCACTTCTCATCTATTGTGGCTGGTATTAACTCTGTACCTGCAATATTTTTAAGCTTTGCCTCGTTAACCTCATAGTCTCCTCTTAAAAAAAGCACAACGTAAGACATATCTTCTGCTTTTTGATAAACTACCGCTTTACAAGTTTTATCGCTTGTAATGCTAAAAAAATCACATAGCGAATCTATGGTTTTTATATCAGGAGTGTTTACTAATTTTAAGTCATTTACTACCTCATCTTTAACAAAGTCACAAATATTTTCAGTTGCCTCCATATTGGCTTTAAATCCACAGCTACAAGTTATAACACTATCCTCCCCTACAGCAGATAAAAGCATAAATTCGTGCGACAAATTACCGCCCATCATTCCTGCATCTGATGCAATTGAAATAACCTCTGGTATTCCTACCCTTGTAAAAATCCTCTCGTATGCAGCATGGCATCTATTATAATAATCTTCTAAATCTTCTTGTGATGTATGAAATGAATACCCATCTTTCATTGTAAATTCTCTTACCCTAATAAGTCCAGCCCGTGGTCTAGCCTCATCTCTAAATTTAGTTTGTATTTGATAAATCATAAAAGGGTATTTTAAATATGTTTGTCCATATTCTTTAACTAGGTGAACAGCGGCCTCTTCATGGGTCATTCCCAACAGCATTTTAGTATTATTTCTGTCTTCAAACCTTAACAGTTCACTGCCTACTGTGTCATATCTGTTAGACTCTTTCCATAAACTAGCAGGCAATACCACAGGAAAACTCACTTCTTGTCCGTCGATAAAATCCATTTCTTCTCTAATAATTTGTTCTATTTTTTTTGCTATTCTTTTCATTGGCGCAAATGAAGAGTAAATTCCATTAGCCACATTCTTAATATATGCGCCTCTTACCATAAATGCATGGCTGTCAATAACACAGTCTGATGGTCTTTCTTTAAAACGTTCTCCTACTAAATTTACAAGTTTCATATATAAAATCCTCCTAAAAATAAAAAGCCCTAAACAGCAAAACACTGTTTAGGGCGAACTAGTTAAAGTCCGCGGTACCACCTAAATTCGGAAAACCGCACTATTAATCTCTGTTACGGGAGAACCCGATGTAGCCTACTACTAATTCGGTACACAGCTCTGAGATGGGTTCAATAAATTAATTTAAAGGCTTTCACCAACCGCCTTCTCTCTTAAAAATTAATTTCACTTACTATTTCTCTTCATAGCCTTTAAATGTTTTTAAATTATAATGTATTAAATTAAATTTGTCAAGACCTTTTATTTTTCTTACCAATACTCAAAAATACTAGGGTATAATACTTTAACTTACTCTTTTATATCTACTTTATTCTTTATCATAAAAAAGATAATCGGTAATGTTAAAGCCGCAACTATACCTATTACTAAAAAAGCAGGTCTCAAATTATTATCAAAACTCCCTATTAAAGCGCCCATAAGAATAGGCCCTAAAGTCATACCTATACTATATACAGACTGATAAAACCCCATTGCAGTAGTTTTAACTTGAGGCTCTGCGGTTTTAAGTGTCATAGTCATCATGCTACTTCCAATTAAACTGCTTGCAAAGCCACATATAAATTGTAATAAATATATAAACACGAGAAATTCATTTAAAAACATAGCCCCACAATAAACAGCCATAAGTCCAAAACCTAAAAGCAAGCTCTTCCTATTCCCCATTCGCTCTGCAATGCCTTTTCGTACAAACATTGAACCACTTAAGCATCCAACTGTATAAAGAGACGAAGTAGCTCCTAACGAGAAGCCGTCTGCACCTAACTCTTTAGCCATTTGCTGTGAAAAATTTACGGCAGTAGCAAATGTAATAAGATTGCTTACAGAAGTAAAAGCAGAGTACATCCAAAGAGATTTATTTTTTGCAACAGACAATAATCCCGATAAAGTTAGTGAAGATTTCGCTCCTGAACGATTTGGAATAAAAAAAGACAATACAAGCCCTATCCCTCCCACTACACAACTAGCTACAAACAATGGCTCTATTCCAGTACTCTCGTAAAGCAAACCTCCTACCACATACGCACTTAATATTCCAACATTATTGGCAACCATTATACTTCCTACAGCCTTTGATGCCTCGTCTTCACTATAAAAAGAACTGTATAAAACAGTAAAGCTAATCCATGCAGAGCTAGCCATACCGGATACCGCGTTAGATAAGAACAATAATGCAGACGATGGGAATATCATTAACCCTACTGAAGATATTGCTGCGAAGAATATTCCTACTCTTATAATTAGCATATGGTTTTGCAAAAAATCAGCAAAAATGCCAAGTGGAATACGAAGTACCATTTGAGTAAGCCCATATGCGCCTACTATAAAACCTACTGCTACAGCACCTACATTAAGTGCCAAAAGATGAGGTGTTAAAAATGGAATGTACACATATTGAGCAAACCAAAACATTGCAGCTACAATAAAAAACAAAACTCGGTTTTTGTTTGTTAATTTCATTTATTTATGTTTACTAACTAAAATCAAATATCTCCATTAGCTAGATTTCCTTTCTTTTAAATGTTCAGCCGTATCATTAAATAAGATTATACATTAAAATATTGCTTTATTCAATACATTTTAAATAATTTTAAAGACCCAGCATAAAATAGCTGAGCCTTTAAAATTATTATTAAATTCAATTGTTAAGGTGTATTCTAATTAGTCATCATTGTCGTCATCTTCATCGTCTAGGTCATCGTTATCATCGTCTAGGTCGTCGTTATCGTCGTCTAGGTCGGCGTTATCATCGTCTAGGGCGTCGTTATCGTCGTCTAGGGCGTGGTTTTCGTCGGCTAGGGCGTGGTTGTCCGCGGCGTGGGGGTGGGTTGGGGGG
>CAYJEZ010000185.1:0-3817 GCA_964369215.1 uncultured Eubacteriales bacterium | reverse complement strand
GCTAAAAGCTCTACTAATTCGTTTTTATTCATCAGGAAACTCCTTTGAGTAAATTGTTTTTGTGCTAACACCGTTAAGCTTGCCTAACTTGCCAGACATTGCACTGATTATGTCGTTTGGGGCATCTAGGTACACACTTATTATGCTTATTTCTCTTTTTTTATAAGGCACACCCATTCTGCCAATAATATATTGAGCATAATCTGATAGGATTTTATTTATAAATTCAGTCTTGCTCATGTCTTCTACAATAATTCCTACTACTGCTATTCTACTCATATAACCTCAGTCCTTTTACAATATAACATAAAAATCCTCGCACACCTAAAGCGTACGAGGATGAAGCGTAAGAGTACAAATACTTTGCATTTTACACATATTATTTATATCATCACATCTTGCTTTCAGGTGTATAACCTTATCATCAGATTAATTTTTATTTTTACCTCAAAGTCAGAAAACCTCTTTCTTTTTGGTAAATTTATTATATACCAAAACCGCAAAAATGTCAATGATAATTATTATCAAATTTAAGTAAATTATAGAACAATAGTATACATTTTAAGCAGATGCTCCTTTAATCTTTTTAATCCACTTTCCACTTTTAAGCCTAAAGATACACCAAACTGCTTTAATAAATTGATCAAACTGTAAAAATATATAAATCCAAAATGGAGGTAAATTCCATACCAAACCAGCTAAAATTCCTAAAGGAATAGAAGCTACCCACAAAAACAGAATATCTGCAACCATTAAAAATTTTGTATCTCCGCCGCCACGTAAAACCCCTTTTGTTAATATATTGTTAGTTGCTAAAAATATAACAGTTAAGCTTATTGCGCTCATAAGTTGTGTTGCAACTGCCTTTGTCTCTTCGGCTACATTGTAAGTTCCTATTATCGGTTGACTAATTAGAGTTATAATCAGTGATGCTATTAGTCCAAAGCTCAAACCTATAAAGAAAAACGTATAGCCTTGCTTTTGTGCTTGTTCTACCTTGCCCTCTCCTAAGGTTCTTCCTGTAACTACATTACCAGCAAAAGATAAACCTTGTATAACAACTGTACTAAGCTGAGCAGTAACAGAAGTTATAGAATTTGCGGCAACAAACACAGGACCTATTCTACCCATTACCATTGCCACAGCCGTTGTACCTAAACCAAGCAGTGCATCGCTTATTAGCACAGGAATACTTATTCTTATATACTCTCTAACCAAGTCTTTGCACTTCATTGTTAAATCTTTTAACCTGTAGCCAATTTTTTTCTCTTTAAACAAGAATACTCCCATAATAATTGAAAATTCTACACCACGAGCAATGCATGTACCTAAAGCCGCTCCTGCCACACCCATTTCTGGTGCTCCAAAATTACCGAATATAAACATGTAATTACCCAACAAGTTTATGAGCAGCGCAATAACCGAAGCAATTAACGGAATAACCGCCCCGCCAATGCTACGTAAAATTTGTGTGCTTACCAATGCAATACCAGTAAAAAAGAATGTAGGAGTAGACCACCTTAAATATGTAGCTCCACTGCTAATAACATCTGCGTCGTTTGCATACATGCTTAATACACCGGTAGGTGTAATAATATTTATAGCAGTAAACACAGCGGCAAAAATTACAGCGAACCTTAATGCTATTGTAATTGCTTTTTTTAGCGATACAAAATCTTGTTGTCCCCAAAACCTAGCAGTTAAAACGGTTGCACCCATTCCAATACCCATACAGCAGATGTGAAAAAGCAGTATAAACTGATTTCCCAAAGCTGTAGCAGATAACGCAGTTTCTCCCAATTGTCCCACCATTATGGTGTCTAACATGTTTACTCCCATAGTTATAAAGCTTTGTGCTGTTATGGGCAATATTACCCCTATAGAGCGCTTATAAAACTGTGGGTCTGTAACTAAATACTTCATTTCCTCTCCCCTTTTCTTATTAACTTAGCCTGACCGATATAATTTTTAATACAAAAACTCCTAAGAATTCAAAACCGTGTGTTGTTCATAAATTCTTAGGAGAATTAAGTTTCCAATTTTACCACTAACTAATATCTTATCACATTGCCTATTTTTTGTCAATTTTCTACTTATATAAAAAAACAAATCTATGTTCTTTTATATAAAATAAGCCTACCTCTTTTCCCCACTTTTTCTATAAGACCTAAAAAGCATAATATATGCACTGCTGTTCTTGCTGAAGACAAAGATAAACTTGTTTTTTCTTTATAGTCCTTTGTAGTAAACTCACTATGTAAGTCTTGCGGAATTAATTTTTGATATTCACTTACATTATCTATATCTATAATTTTTTCTATCCTCTCAGGTATTCTTTCGTGCCTTGTTGCACCTTTCTTTTTGTCCTCGCTCCAACCATCAAGTCTTCTATACTCTATAACATCAACTAAAATAAGGCTAATTTTTAGGTTTTGGTTGCACAAGTGCTGTTTTATTTTATAAAGCTCATAAAAACAGTCGTAAACCTTGCCTTTCTTAGGGCTCTTCCTCTTTTTTGTAATCTCACCTGTATCGGTATCTATCCAAGCTATGTGCTTTGTGTAGGCTATTGGGTACACAATTCTAACAGTGTGCTCTTGTAAAAAATAGTCAAGTTTTTTTCTTAATGTGTTAAAGCCTGCGCTTTGAATTTCTGTAATATTTTTATCTTTTAAAATATCTGCATAGTATCTACCAATCTTTATTTCATGAAAATTCTCATCTGGCTCTATACTATATTTTAATACTCTATGCAGAGTTTTTTCTCCTAAAGTACCTATTCCTACTCTGTCATAATTACTAGCAGTTACAATCTCACTCGCTTTGTAGAACTGGCTCTTTATCCTCTGTGCCCTCTCTGAACTCACTTTTTATGTCCTCCGCCTTGTTAAACTTTATAACCATTTCACTGGAATTACTGTCAGAATTCAACTCATATGTATGCTCAAGCGCATTTATTACCATTTCAAACATAAACATTGCTATATCAATTTCACTAGGGTTATTTTCAATATCTTTAATATCTTTTATTTTTTGAGCTTTTATTTTCGCATTTGAAGTTATAAATAGGCTATTATCATTAAAATCTACACTTATTTCGCCAAAAAAAGCATTCTCTAACATTGCTGAAAATAGCATCTCAATACAAAAAGTAATCCATTTTTTATCTGTATTTGCCTCGTATTTTGCTTGGTTAGCATTAAATTTTATTTTCTTCAGTAAAAACACAGGCGCATATTTTTTAACTGCCTCTACAATTATCGGTTCTAAGTCTGTACTTTCAAAAAGCATATCATTATGTAAATCATATGTTTGAAGAAAATGTAAAAACACTTCTGTTTTGTTTTTTATCGAGAAAATCTCTGCTCTAGCTAAATTATCTTCAGGCTTAATGTGACCACCAAGCTCGTCTAAACTATTTTTAATATCTTTAATACATAGTAAGTATACTTCTAAAACATCTGTTTTTAGCTCTTCGTTTTGTAATTTCGCAACTTGATAAATATGGTCTAAATTAGAAAGCAACTCTTGATATCTTTGCTCTGCCTCATTAGCAACCTCAGGTAATCCAGCTAAATTATCTTGTGCATCTTTTTCAATATCCTCTTTTATCTCTTCAAGCTTTTTTATTTTATGTGAATAGTAGTTGTAATCTACCATGCCTACGATAACTCCAACACCTATACAAATAAAAAAAGAAACCCACAAGGCGTGTAACGGTACTAAAAAAAGAGCATTAACAACATAAAAAATAAAAAAACACACAA
Source organism: uncultured Eubacteriales bacterium (assembly GCA_964369215.1). GTDB lineage: Bacteria > Bacillota > Clostridia > Oscillospirales > Acutalibacteraceae > SIG603. Next base: position 50 of record CAYJEZ010000185.1, on the reverse strand, counting down.
TAAAAGCTATTATTAACTTAATTTTATCTAGCAAATACTTTTTTAACATA
>CAYJEZ010000184.1:0-3820 GCA_964369215.1 uncultured Eubacteriales bacterium | reverse complement strand
AAAAAAATTGATACAAACATAGCATATTTAGAGCTTAGGGCAGAGGTTTATATGAGCGAGAGCTCTTTTTCAAACCTATGTAAAATGCAAGAGCTAAGTGAAGAGAAAACCTTTAAAAATCCAAGAAATGCAGCAGCTGGCTCTTTAAGGCAAAAAGACCCTAAAATTGCAGCCAAAAGAGATTTAAGCATTAAGGTTTTTAGCATTCAATACGCAAGCGAGGGAATGCCAGCTAAACATACCGAGGCTATAGAGCTAATAAAAAGTTGGGGCTTTCCAACCTCTGAGTTAGCTTGTGTTTCTAACAGTATAGAAGAAATTATTAATTCTACTGCGAAAATAGGCGAGAGCAGAGGAGGCTTAGATTACCCTATTGACGGCGCGGTAATTAAGCTTAATGACCATGCACAAAGAGAAGTTCTTGGCAGTACGGCTAAGTTTCCTCGTTGGGCACAGGCGTATAAATACCCACCAGAAGAGAAAATTACAACACTTAAGGATATTGAGATAAACGTAGGCAGGACAGGTGTTTTAACACCAACGGCAGTTTTTGACCCTGTTACGCTAGCCGGCACAACGGTAACACGTGCAAGCCTTCATAACAAAGACTTTATAAGCGAAAAAGGCATAGGAATAGGCTGTGAGGTTTTAATTAGAAAAGCCGGCGAGATTATTCCAGAGGTTTTAAAAGTAGTTGGAGATACACAAGGCATTACCCCTTACGAGATGCCTACTTGTTGCCCCTCTTGTGGAGAAGAGGTAGTAAGCGATGAAGACGAGGCTGCAATTAAATGCAAAAACCCAAGCTGCCCAGCTCAGCTTTTAAGAAACTTAATTCATTTTGCAAGTAAAGGCGCTATGGATATAGACGGCCTAGGTCCTGCAGTTATAGAGGCACTGCTTGAAAATGGGCATATAAAAGATGCATCTGACCTTTACAGCTTAAAAAAAGAAGATGTAAAAGAGCTTGAGAGAATGGGAGAGAAAAGTGCAGATAATCTTTTAGGGGCGATAGAGAAGTCTAAAACAAGAGATTTAAGCAGTTTAGTTTTTGCACTTGGAATACCTCAAATAGGTTTGGGTGCGGCAAAGCTTTTATCTTCTCATTTTATGAATTTAGAGAACTTAATGCAAGCGAGTAAAGACGAGATACTAAACATAGACGGCTTTGGTGAGAAAAGCGCACTTTCTGTTCTTAATTATTTTGCAAGTACAACAGGAAAGACTTTAATAGAGAAACTAATAGAAAAAGGTGTTAATACAAAGAGCCTAAGCGAGGTGAAAGACAAACGCTTTGAGGGACAAACCTTTGTGCTAACAGGCACTTTGCCAACACTAAGCCGTGCAGATGCAACTAAAATTATAGAGAACTTTGGTGGCAAATGTTCTTCTTCTGTATCTAAAAAGACAAGCTATGTAGTTGCAGGAGAAGACGCAGGCTCGAAGCTTGTTAAGGCACAAAACTTAAATATTAATATTATTAGCGAGGAGGAGCTTCTTGGCATGGCCGAGAACAAGGAGTAAATGGTAGAGCGTGAAGAACTTACAGAGGAAGAATTAGATGACATTGTGGGAAATGAGTATGGTGAGGAGTATGAAAAAGACGAGCTAGACGACGAAATTGACAGCGAAGAAGACGATGAAGATGAAGAAGACCTTGACAGCTTGTTAGCGAATATTAATAAGAACAGAGATATAGATGAAAACGACTTTGAAGAAGATGAAAGCGACGACGGAGAAGACCTTGAAAACCTTTTAACAAATATAAATGAGGTAAGAGATAACCATGCACCGGGTAAGCAACTTTATCAAATTAAGTCTGATGTTACAATTGAAGAGCATAGAGCCTTTTTTATGCACTCATCATTCTTTATGAGAAAATGGCTTTTACCTATGTACATATGTCTTCCACTTGCGGGCACTGCTTTTACCTCGACTGTTATGTCAGATACTTTCAATTTGACTACTACCTTAATATCAGCGGTTGTTATGTATGCGGTGCTTTTTGCACTTGTGTATTTTAGGGCTAAAAAAAAGCTTAAAACTATGAGAATTGAAACACCTGGACTAGTTGAGACGACACCTACAACATTTACTTTTTGTGAGAACAGGTTGTTGATAATAAAAAAAGGAAAAATACTTAAAATTCCATATAATATGCTTGTTAACGTTTGCGCTACAAAACAAAGGCTGTTTTTATATTTTGATAACGGAAAAGGCATAGTAATTAAAAATGAAGATGTTGAAAAATGTGTTAATTCTGAAGAATTTATTAAGTATATTAAATCTAGAATAAGAGGAAAAAATTAAAAGGAGTTGTATTTATGATAGTAAAATTTAAAGAGCTTTATGCCGAGGATTTAGAGAACCAAAAAGCAAGATATGAGAAGCTTATTGAGGGGTTTAAAGCCTTTTACGGTTATGATGAAAACTTAGAGTTTTTTAGCGCACCGGGTAGAAGTGAAGTTGGCGGAAACCACACAGACCACCAAAAAGGCTGTGTTTTAGCGGCTTCTGTTAATTTAGATATTATAGGCGCAGTGGCTAAAAGAGACGATAATAAAATCTCTTTAAAATCTTTAGAGTATGAAAAATGTGACCTTATTGACTTAAACACTTTAGAAGTGCAAGAAGACGAGATAGAGCGCTCTGCCTCTGTTATTAGAGGAATTAGTGCAAGATGCAAACAACTTGGTTTTGAGATTGGTGGCTTTGACTGCTACACAATGTCAAATGTTTTAAAGGGCTCAGGTCTTTCTAGCTCGGCGGCGTTTGAGGTTTTAGTGGCTACTGTTATTAATCACCTTTACAACGATGACAAAATTACACCTGTGCAAATTGCGCAAATTTGCCAATATGCAGAGAATGTTTATTTTGGCAAGCCTTCAGGACTTTTAGACCAAAGCGCAAGCTCTGTTGGTGGTTTTACTGCAATAGATTTTAAAGATACACAAAACCCAGTGTTCGAGCAAATTGCTTTTGATTTAGCAAAATACGGGCACAACCTTTGCGTTGTAGACACAGGTGGAAACCATGCAGACTTAACATACGAGTACGCTGCTGTGCCAAACGAGATAAAAGCAGTTGCACAGTATATGGGCAAAGAGGTTATGCGTGAAGTAGACGAAGAAGAGTTTTATAAAAATATTCCTGCAATTAGAGAAAAACTAGGCGACAGAGGAATTTTAAGGGCAATACATTTTTACGGAGACAACAAAAGAGCACAAGACATGGCTAAGGCTTTAAAAGAAGAGAACTTTGAGCAGTTTTTAGCATATGTAACCGCTTCTGGCTATTCCTCTGCAACCATGCTACAAAACGTGTTTTGCAGTGCTTCTCCTAACGAGCAAGGCTTAAGTTTAGCTTTGGCAATTACTAAAAATATTTTAAACGGCAAAGGTGCTTGCAGAGTTCACGGTGGTGGTTTTGCCGGAACAATTCAAGCTTACATACCTTGCGAATTACAAGAGGAGTATAAAGAGAAAATTGAGGCAGTGTTTGGCAAGGGCTCTTGCTATGTGCTAAATGTTAGGCCTGTTGGGGGTACTAAGGTAGAGCTTTGATAGTTCACAGTTAGCTTCGCTGAAATAAAACAGTGTTTGTAGGGGAGGGGTTTCCCCTTCCGATTGGTGAAGATTATTTATATTTTGCTCACAGAGCAAAATATAAAAGTTCAGAGTTCAGAGCTCAGAGTTATGAGAGTTCGTTTGGTAATGTTTTCCCTAATTGGCGACGTGGCTTTGTATATGCGAAGCTGCTCTGAACTCTTAATTCTTAACTCTGAACTTGCTTCGCATTATGAGCATAACACGAACCCAAA
>CAYJEZ010000183.1:1537-3832 GCA_964369215.1 uncultured Eubacteriales bacterium | reverse complement strand
TTTTGAACAGCATTACATCCATCAATGTCAGCTGCCTCATAAAGGTCTCCGGGAATATTATTTATACCTGTTACAAAAATTATCATCATATAACCTGCCATTTGCCATGTGGCAACAATTGCCATAGCTAAAATAGCTTTGTTATGGTCTTGTAACATGTTTGTAAGCATAGGAATGTGAATTGGGCTAGTTTCATCAAATAACATTTGAGAGAAAACAATTTCAAATACAAAACTCCAAATATAACCTAGTGCTAAACCACCAAGTAGGTTTGGTAAAAAGAATGTAGAACGATAAATCCCAGCACCTTTTTTAATGCTTGTTACCATTAAAGCCAGTGTTAACGACATTACAATTACAGAGACAATTGTAATTGCTGTGTAGTGTAAAGTGTTAAGAAACGAGGAAAGAAAATTGCTGTTTTTAAAGGTTGCTATGTAGTTATCAAGCCCTACAAAAGACTCTAAAAAAGAACCACCGCTAAAATATGTACCTCTCCAAGCGGTAAACGAATATACTATACCTATTACAAATGGTATTGCAACAACCACTACAAACAAAATAATTGCTGGTAGGGTTAAAAACTTAAACCACTTTTTATATAATTTCTCCAAAACATTTCACCATCTTTCAGAATTTTAGGTGTATAATTTTTTAATTAAAGGAAGTATCTTATAATTTTACTATTAAAGATACTTCCTTTAAAAACCGTTATTTAATAATAATGAATAGCTCGTTATTATTAATAGATGTATTTATTAATTATTCTAAACCTTTAAGCTCTACCCATTTGTCAATAGAGTATTGAGCAATATCAGTATAGTTTTCTTCTGTCCACTCAGGAACTGTTAGGTAATTCTCCATTACATATGCGCCAACAATGTCGCCTGTCCATGTTGTAGGTGCGCCTGCGTATGGGTTAGAGATTGTATTTCCTTCATTTAAGTACTCAATAATTGAGTTACCTAAAGAGTTAGATACTGTAGTTGTAGCTGGGTCTGCATTGTAAGGAATAAAGTTCATATCCTCTGTAACAAATTTTTGACCTGCCTCAGAAGTGTTAAGCCATACTAAAAATTGTTCTGCCCACTCTTTTTCTTGGTCGCTTACTTTGTCGTTAATAATGTAGTAGTTAGGTACAAAAACAGGAATTGAAGAGTTAATGCTATCTACTGTTCTTCCCTCTACTGTAACATCAGCATCTGTTAAAGGCATTTTTACAGGAACAAATGTTAATGTATCAACAATCTCAGGGTTACTTGTGTTTGCAAAGTTGCCATATACCCAGTTGCCTTGTTTTAAGAAGATAGCCTTGCCTGATGCTAGGTTCTCAACTGATGGGTCGTAGCCGTTTGTTGTGCTGTTGATAAAATCAGCACTTCTCTCTGTAACTGCGTTGCCTGTTTTTAAATCAAGTGCTTGTGCGTAAGCTGTCATCGGGCCTAAAATACCTTCTACTTCTGCTTTAGTTGCATCTCTTGCATCTGTTGGGTTGCTAAATGTTGCATTTAAAGCAACGTTAATAAAGTGGTCGCCATATGTCCATTTCTCTGAACCAGCAGTTGAGAATACTCCCTCAAGTGTAGTAGCTCTGCCTGTTTTCTCTTCTGCCATATCAAAAGTTTGTCCGCTAAGTGTTACCGAAGTAGCATTGCCGTTATCAATGTAGTCTGTTAAAGCTAAAACTGTAGCTTCCCACTCTTCGTAAGTAGCTGTTTTAATCGCATCTGCAACTTCTTTTCCATCTACACCAAAAATGTCAGCTAACATAACAGTATCAACAACAAAACCATAACCCTCTATATTAAAAGGAATACCATAGTTTGTTTCGCCATCCATTGTTAGGTGAAAGTCACTTGGAATAGTTTCTACTAAAGCCTTGTACTCTTCTGTAATGGCTGAGGTTAAAGGACTAGCGTATCCGCTCTCAACCCACTCAAGCAAAGACTCTGCGTTCATAACCGAGAAAATTGCAGGTTTTGTATCTGAGTTAATCTCTGTTCTCATAATCTCTGTGCTATCAGTACCAGAGCCTAAAGAGAACACTTTTGTTTTAATGCCTGTCTCTGCTGTAAAGGCATCTGCGGCTGCTTGCATTGCGTCAGCGTTTTCACCTTTTGTGTTGAAGATATATAGTTCTTCAGCGGCAGGTGCTGAACAGGCTGTTACAGCACTTAGCGTTAATACTGCTAAAAGTGTTAACGCAATGGTTTTAAAGATTTTTTTCATAGTTTCTCCTCCAAAATAAATTTATTTTTAATGCATATAGCAAAACTGATTAGAAAACATCAAAGA
>CAYJEZ010000183.1:0-1437 GCA_964369215.1 uncultured Eubacteriales bacterium | reverse complement strand
ATATTTCGCAAAACTTTCGTATATGGTTTTGTGGAATAATGATTCGTGTATTTTCAGACAGTATTGCTATTGACTACATTATTGACTAATTAATTTTTTTACGCTATTTCCGACAATTAATTCGGGTGGTAATAGTTTATTATAAGGTCTAAAGCCATAGTTTACAGACTCCATAAGTCTTCTTATAGCCATTTTAACCATTTTTTCAGTTGGTTGTCGAAGTGTAGTAATTTTAGGTGTATAAAACTTTGTAAGCTCAATTCCGTCAATTCCCATTACACTTATATCATTTGGTACATTTAAACCTCTATCATTTATTGCAGAGATTGCACCTATTGCCATTACATCACTCATTGCAAAAATTGCAGTAAGGCTTCCAAATTTATCAATAAGCTCATTTGTTGCATTATATGCACTTTGATAAGAGAACTTTGAGTACACAACATTTTCTTCGTCAAAAGGTACATCTGCTTCATCAAAGGCTTCTTTACAACCGTCAAATCTTAGTTTAGATGCATTGCTTGATGTAAAACCACCGCTAATAACTCCGATTTTTTTATGGTTTAAAGATATAAGGTGCTTAATTGCAAATTTACCAGCGTAATAATCGTCTATAGAAACACTCATAATATTATCTTTTTTTACATGCTCTGCAGATGCAGTAATAAAAACACAGGGCAAACTAAATTTACTCAGCTCTTCTTTAGAGTTTTGAATATTTCCTCCAAGAAAAATAATTCCTTTAGGTTTTATCTCTTTAAGTAGTCTTTTTGTTACTATAACAACGTCTTCCTCTTCGTGTAAATAATGTACAAAAGAATATGTGTTATAAAAGCCAAGTTCTGCCTGCACTGTTTCAACCATACTTGCAAAAATCATATTACTCATACCTGATACTATTGTTAAAATGTTTTCAGACTCTAAACTTTTTAAATTTCTTGCGTTTGCATTTGGAACAAACTTTCGAATTTTAATAACTTTCAAAACTCGTTCTTTTGTCTCTTTTTTTACTCCAGGATGTCCATTTATAACTCTTGACACTGTGCTTACTGCACATCCGCACTCCTTAGCAATGTCTTTTATTGTCATACAAACACTCCTTTTAAAATAAAATGTTAAGCAATTTAAAAAAACGCTACCGCAAACGTTTCTGAAAACGTTTCCAATATCTGTATTATAATAAGATGTTACTAAATTGTCAACAGCTTTTTAAAAATATTATTACTTTTTTCTAACTTTGTTAAGTTGTACAATAAAAAGTTAACTTTATGTTAAATTCAACCATAGAAAATTTAAATGCATTTTGTGTGGTGAAAATATATTTTTTACTGTTTAGTATATATATCAATACTTTTTTTCTGAAAACAGCAACAAATAATAGTTTTGTATAAAAAAGCCACCCCAACAAATTAGATTAATATGTTCTAATCTGTTAGG
>CAYJEZ010000182.1:0-3841 GCA_964369215.1 uncultured Eubacteriales bacterium | reverse complement strand
CATAATATCTGCTACTCATTAAAATTTCATGATTTATATATTTTTCATATATACCACCTATGGTAGCAGACTGCGTTTCGTCGTTTATGCTTTTAATAGAAATTTCATCGCCTATGCCTGCACCTAATAATTCAGAAAGTTTTTTGCTTATTAGCAGAGAATCATTAGGCAATGCAATTTCGTTTTTTGCACCTGTATCTCTTAAAATATTCATGCTTTTTAATTCATCATTGTTATCATAAACTTGAATATAAGCAACAATTTCTTCATGGAGAAAGATAGTTTCTGTGGCGTAAGTTGTGATAGCTTGCATTTCGAGGCTGTTATCAATGTCGCTAATTTCATTGATCATATTATCGGCATCTTCTGAGCTTTCCTGTGTTGATACCAGTGCTGTGTACAGAGTCAGTTCATTATACTGAATATCAGCAATGCCGCCTATTGAACCCTGCATTCCAAAACCGCTGACAAGTAGGCAGGTGCAGCCTGCAATTCCAAACACTGACATAAAAAATCTCTGTTTATACCGAATAAGATTTCTCGCTGTAACTTTAGTGGTAAAAGAAAATTTGTTCCAAATAAATGGTATTTTCTCCAAAAACACTTTCTTTCCTGCAACAGGTGCTTTAGGTCGCAGTAGCACACTTGTAACCTGTGCTGTTTCTGTCTTAATGGAACTGTAAGTGGTAATCCCCATTAAAATTAAAAATATAACAACTGCTATTACCATATTAAACCATGGTGTTTCATAGTTTAGTGGTGGTAGATTATACATAATATTCCAAGTGCCATACACAATAGGTGGGAAAATCATTATACCAACAACAGCTCCTGTTATTCCACCTATTAAAGTAGCGCTAAGTGCATATAATAAATATTTTGAAGCACATTTAACCTTGCTATAACCAAGAGCACGGAAGATTCCAATTTGTCCTCTTTGCTCATCGACCATACGTTTCATTGTAGTTAAACAAACAAGTGCAGCGACAAGGAAAAAGAAAATAGGGAAGATAAGACCAATTACTTGCATTTGATTTACTGTGTCTTTATATGTTGCCATTGAATAGTGCATATCCCTTGTCTGTAGTGTCCATTCGCCGACTTCGAGTTCGTCGATTTCTGTTTTAGCCTTTTCGAGTTCAATTAATGCATTTTCAAACTCCTTTTTGCCATCTGCCAGTGCAGTATTTAGTTCTATTTGTGCTTCGTTTAAGGCTTGTTCGTTTTTTATAAGTTCTGCTTCAATTTGTGCGGCAATATTTGGGTCAGGTGGGAGTTGTTGTCTTGCACTTGCAATTTCCTCAAAACCTAAATCTATTTCATCCTGTGCATTTTGCGTTTCGGCGTTAAATTCATCTAAGTTTTCGCTATATTCATGCAATCCATTTTCATATTCTAAAAGGGCACTTTCTTTAATTTTATCAGCTCTGTGAGTTTCTGCTGTTTTTGAAACGTCTTCTATAATTGTCTGCTTATCTTCAATTAAGACTCTGTAATTTTCGTCAAAAAAATCAAGTGTAGTAACTGACTTGCTTCCAATATACACAGTCGTATAAAATTCAGGAATAAAAGCTTCTTCGGGGATATATAGAAAAGAATTAAGAGTTAAACTGTCAAGCGTACCGTTTCCTTTTTCAAGGCTCATGTAATTCGGGGTATTAACTAATCCTACTACAGTAAAATCTGCATGACCAAAAATCTCATTAAGCTCTACCCCTGCCCTTTCAATCGTGATTACATCACCGATTTTAGGGGTTTGATATAAATCATTAGGCGCCTCGGCTAAAACTTCATTTGGTGCTGCAGGGTATCTTCCTTCTATTAATTAGACTCTATTTATTGCGTTTTCTTCGTTAAACGACTCCACTCTAAAAATATAGTCATTCTCGCCAAAATTTGCCTCAACATCATAAAAATGTCCGCCTTCTACGGTAAAATCGTCATCAATTTCATTAAGTGTATTAATGTCATCATTATCAAAGCCATAATTTGAAAAAAGCTGAAAGTCAAACAGTGCATATTCATCTAAATATCTGTCGACACTTTGCCCCATGGCAGAGGAAATAGACAACATTCCTGCAAAAAAAGATACTCCCATAAACACGATTAAAGCTAATAATATATATTTACCTAAAGATTTTTTTATGGTGCGAAAAGTATCGAGAAGCAACTTGTTTTTCATTTACCACTCGACCTCCTCGATAGGCGTTGGAGAATTATTTAAAGCGACAGAGGAGATTTTGCCGTTTTTCACTTTTATAACTTTATCGCCTATTGGACAAAGTGCAAGGTTATGAGTGATAAGAACTACAGTCATATCATATTCCTTACATGTGTCTTGCAGTAGTTTTAATATTTGCTTTGAAGTTTCATAATCAAGCGCACCAGTTGGCTCATCGCAAAGTAATAATTTAGGATTTTTTGCAAGCGCTCTTGCAATGGCCACTCTTTGTTGCTCGCCACCCGAGAGCTGTGCAGGAAAGTTGAATTTCCTATCACTCAACCCCACTTGTGACATTATGTCATCCACGTTAAAAGGATTTTTTGATATCTGTGTCGCAAGTTCAACATTTTCTATAGCAGTTAGGTTTTGAACTAAGTTGTAAAATTGAAAAACAAACCCTATATCAAATCGTCTGTACTCGGTTAATTCTTTTTCATTTACAGAATTTATTTTTTTGGAATCTACAATAATTTCGCCTGAGGTTGCAAAGTCCATTCCACCTAAAATATTAAGTATTGTGCTTTTTCCAGCACCCGAAGCTCCTGCTATAATGACAAATTCGCCTTTTTTTATTTCAAAATCAACTCCGTCAAGTGCTTTTATATCAACTTCGCCTACACGATATGTTTTTTTGACATCTAAAAATTGTATATAACTCATCTAATCCTCCATGAATATTATTTACATTATACTGTTAGTAACAAAGACATATTGATTTGTTTTCTAATTCCGTTTTGCCTATTGAATTAACAAGAAAATAAGCGACATCTTTTCTGCTAATGTTTTTACCACCTTTAGGAACAGAAATGTCAGAAGTTCTAAATTTCTTGGTAATTTCTCCATCTATTAAAGATAGAGGTCTTAATATCAAGTAGCTTAGCCCACTGTTAATAACAACATCTGCGGCGATTTTATGATCGGCAATGGCATTTTTATAAAATAAATTTACAAATAGTTTTGCAATAATACCAGGCATTTCATTATGAATACCTGCAGAGCTTATATGAAATATTTCTTTTGCTCCCGCTTTTTTTATCGCAGGAATAATAATCTTAATCATATCGGATAAAAGTGTTGATTTGTTGTTCGCATCTCCTCCAAGGCAAGATATTGCAAGTTGTGCACCATTTGACACCTCAACAACCGAACTTTCATCAAATAAATTGGCAGTTTTTACTGTAAGATTTTTATGTTCTACTGTTATTTTGCTAACATCTCTTACAATAGCAGTAACTTCATGTCCTGCATTTAAGGCTAATTCTAAAACTATGCGACCTGTTTTGCCGCTTGCTCCAAATAATACTATTTTCATAAATTTGCTTTCCTCCTAATCAATATTATCTACCATAAAGAACACATTTCTCATATAAGCATGCATAATTTTCCTAAAATCTTCTCTGTCTATATTGCTGTTACACTTCAAAGTTACACCTTCTCTAATTCCGGCAAAAATTGATTTTGCTATTATACAAGAAATAATCTGAAGGCTTTCTCTGTTCTCTGCATTTACTTGCCTTGTATTGAACACAACCGCAGTAATTAATTCGACAAGCTTTTTTTGATAATCACAATTAATTTGCTCGTCGTTGACAATTATATTCATTTCAGCTTGAAAAG
>CAYJEZ010000181.1:0-3945 GCA_964369215.1 uncultured Eubacteriales bacterium | reverse complement strand
TAGATGATTAAGGCTTTGATTGGTGGTATTGCCGTTGGGATGGCAAACATCATACCTGGCGTAAGCGGCGGAACAATGATGGTTATTATTGGAATTTTTAACAATGTTATGGACGCAATAAGTGGATTATTTACTAAAGACAAAGAAAAACTTAAAAAACATATACTGTTTTTAGTTGCTTTGGCATTAGGTGCTGTTATAGGTTTAGTAGCTTTTGCAAATTTACTTGAGTTTTTATTTGAGAATTATCCTACTCAAACCCTATTCTGTTTTGTTGGTATGGTGGCATTCTCTATTCCAATATTAAAGAAAAAGGAAATGAAAGAAGATAAATTTAAAATTATACCTTTTGTAATAGGTTGTGCAATTATTTTTACAATAAGTTATTTCGCCCCTATTCAAGAAGATTTAGTTATTACAAATTTCCCTGCAATCGATTTTCTTTATTTAGGAAAAATGGTTCTCTTAGGCATTGTTGCTGGTGGTGCTATGTTTTTACCTGGTATTAGCGGAAGTATGCTTTTATTGATTCTAGGTGAATATTACCTTTTTAAATCACTGGTTGCAGAAGTTACTAGCTTTGAATCTATTGTGTTAATTCCTCTTGCTTTTATGGCAGTAGGTATAATCAGTGGAATTGTAATAAGTTCGAAACTTACAAGCTACTTTTTAAATAAAAACCATCAATTTACAATGAACCTTATTTTAGGACTCGTAGTCGCAAGCAGTATTGCACTTATACCTTTTAATGCTGAATACGACTTAATGATTATTATTACAAGTATAGTAGCTTTGCTTTTTGGCGGTGCTATTATCATACTAATGGACAAATTCTCTTAACTTTAGTCAAGCCAATGTTTCAGCATATTTATCGAGTTATTCTTGCTCAATTTCTCTTTGATATTTATGGCAATTAGCTATAACAATAAATTAATTTCTCTATTTTTATTAAGGACTTGCAATATAACACACAATCCCCCATATGTATTACTTAAGATGTCTTAAATAATACATATGGGGGATTTTTTATGTTTGAATATTTATTTAACCTCTTCTCATCAATAGTATTTTTTATTATGCACGTTACTGGCACTGGCTCTTTTCCAAAAGCATTGTCAAGCTTAGAGGAAAAAATGTGCCTTGAGAAGATGAAAAAAGGCGATGAAAATGCAAGAAAAAAACTAATTGAACACAATTTAAGGTTGGTAGCCCATGTAATAAAAAAATATTATGCATTAACCGGTGACCACGAAGATTTGATATCTATAGGCACTATAGGTTTGATTAAAGCAATTGACAGTTATAACCCTAGCAAAGGGATAAAGCTCTCGAGCTATGCCTCAAGGTGTGTAGAGAACGAAATACTAATGCATTTCAGAGCACAAAAAAAGACATCTCAAAATGTTAGTTTAAACGACCCTATAGAAACCGACAAAGACGGAAACTCTTTAACACTTATGGACACTATGAGTCTTGATGAAGACATGATAGACTTTGTCGACACAAGAATTAAATGCAAAAGTCTATATGGCTATTTAGACAAAGTGCTAGATGAAAGAGAAAAAGAAATAATCATATTAAGGTATGGGCTATACGGTACAAAACCTCTAACTCAAAGAGAAGTAGCGCAAAGGCTAAAACTTTCAAGAAGTTACATATCAAGAATAGAAAAAAACGCCCTATTAGAACTTAAGACTGCATTTGATGAGCCAATTAATAAAAGAGCTAGTATTGACAAAAGACTTCTTTGAATCTAGAATATATATTTATATAGTCATTAAATTTGAAAAACAACAGAACTAAAGCAAAACCCGCATAATATTAAAAATCAGCACAAACACCCCAAGCATTGGCAAGTATTTGTGCTAATTCAAAAAGCTCATTATTATTTAATGAAAGGTTGTATAAAAAATGGAATACATTTGCAGAATACCCAATAAAGAAGAACTAGTAAGGAAATGGGATTATGAAATATCTATTCACAAAAATAAAGAAGAATGGAAAGCTTGGAAAGAGGAGTTTATTACAGCTATTGAAAGCGGTGACCGAATAAGTTATTTCGGTTTTTTAGGCGACGAAATTATTTGTGAGGGAAGCGCCTCATTAACACCACAAGGTTACCAAAACCCTACTGGTTTAATTGCAAGAGATACGGCTTACTTGTCTGCCTTTAGAACTGTTGATAAGTACCAAGGACAGGGATATTTTTCAAAACTTTATAAATATATTGAGCAAGACTTAATACAAAGAGGCTACACTAAATTAACAATAGGTGTAGAGCCCTGTGAGGTTAAAAACATGCTTATATACTTCAATTGGGGCTTTGATAAATACATTAAAACTGAAACTGAGACCTTTCCAAGTGGAGACAAAATACTAATTAACTATTATTTAAAAGATTGTTGCCATAACCCAAAAACATCAAGCTAACCTTAGCCTGACCGATATAAAAAGGTAGTTTTACTTCTTTGCACCTAGCAGATTATCAATAAACTGCCTTGCTGTTCTTCCAGATTTGCCCGAGTGACTGAGCTCCCACTTATTAGCGGCTAAATACAGTTCTTCTTCAGGCATACTTATACCCTCTTTTTGTGCAAGCACTCGCACTATTTCGTTAAATTCTTTTTTACTTGGCGAGCTAAAGAAAATGCTTTGCCCAAACCTTGCGGCTAAAGATAGTTTCTCTTGAACTGTATCTGACGGGTGTAAGTCGTCTCTTCTTCCTTGTTTATCACTGTAGTCTTCTCTTACAAGGTGTCTTCGGTTTGATGTTGCATAAATGAGTACATTATCTGGCTTTCTCTCAAGCCCACCTTCAATAACTGCTTTTAGGTATTTATAATCTGTCTCAAACTCTTCAAAAGACAAATCGTCCATAAAAATAATAAACTTATAATTTCTGTTTTTAATGCTAGCAATAATATCGTTTAAATACACAAATTGGTGTTTATACACTTCTATCATTCTAAGGCCTTGAGGATAATATTTATTAAGCACCGCCTTAACCATAGAGGATTTACCTGTGCCTGCATCGCCAAAAAGCAAACAATTATTTGCTTTTCTTCCATTTACAAAGGCGTCTGTATTATCTATTATTTTTGTTTTTGCAATATCGTAGCCTACAAGGTCGTCAAGCTCTACTTTAAGTATGTTAGTAACAGGTATAATATCGTCATTTTCAAATCTAAAGGCTTTGTGTAAGCCAAATTTGCCCACACCATAATTTTTATAAAAATTTTCTACCACAGCTTTAAAATCTGCTGTGCTTTTAGCTTGGCTTAAATTAACTGCAAGCTCACAAATTTTATCTATCATAAATTTGCTTAATAACTTTCTGCTTGTATCTGTATTTTCATAATTTTTTATACTGCGACTAATGCTAGATAACTCTCCGCAAAGCTCTGTTAAGCTCATATTAAAATAAGCTTTTATTATTTTAAAATCGTGCTCTGCCATAACATTAATACTTCCACTTGCCTTGCCGTGTATCTCGCAAGCTTTGCTGTATGCATTCTCGTTATTAACTAGCAAAAAGCTAATGTAAACCTGCCACAAATTTCCACTAAAGCCATAGCTAGATGCAAACTCTACAAGCTTACCAATACAGCTATATACATCTTTTTCTCCTTTTGAGGTTAAGCTATTAATAATATCTTCTTTGTCAAAATCTCTATATAAAATAAGATTGTTATACTCCATTGTCTACCTTGCCTCTCTTTATAATAAACACTAAAACTCGTAATCTTTTTGCAATCCCTCTAAGTCTAAAAAGTCTTCTACATACTGCTTTCTTAATAAAATTTCTGGAATATACTCGTTATATTTATTCTGAATTTGAATTTTATCTGGCAAATTAAGGTTGTGCAAGTTCATGTTTTCACGAATTGCGTTCTCTACAATAGCCTCTAATTCACCTATTGCCCCTTTAAAATTCACCTCTAAGTA
>CAYJEZ010000180.1:0-3952 GCA_964369215.1 uncultured Eubacteriales bacterium | reverse complement strand
CGTCACAGCCCCTTTTAACTAAGGCTTCCACTTATCATCAATGCTCTCTTTTATTAGCTCAACATAACGTTTACCTCTATTAGGGTCATCAAAAATTGTTCCAACTTCTCTTTGTGTTACCTCTAATAAACAACCACTAGCATTTTTTGCAATAGTATTAAAATATTTGCGTATTTCTGCTTCGTCTAATGGTCCTTTGTTTGTTACATCATTAGCTCTTGGCTTGCTGTAATATACAATTTTTGTTCCTCTTAAAATATCGCTTATTACCTCTTCATTATTAAAAGGTGTAACTGATAATTTTCTAAGGTTAGGCAGAGTAGATAAATGGTTTTGCCAACGAACGTCTACTGGCTCACAACAACCATATGATAGCAGACCCATTCTGCTAGCAAGCCTTTTCATATATGGAAACATAAACTCTCCGAACATTTCATCAGATACTGACACTGTCTCTTGAGACTCTAAAAATCCCCAACACTCTGTGGTTTTAGTGATATTCTCATTAGGCAACTCATTGTTAAACGAGAACGTCTCTTGCCCTACCCCTACCATTCCATGCGTAGGTAGTAAAAGCTTTTCATTCTCTAAAAAGTCATAGTATCGCTCATAATGGCTTGTTAAGTTATCCATAACTTGATGCAACTCATCTGGATAATCATACATTGAGAGATAGTAATTCTCCATACCCATTAGGTGAACTAGATTATTAGACATAGCACCATTTATGCAAGCTCCTACCATTTTCGGTGGCAAAATATCTCCAAAAAGCTCTCCAATTAAATCAAATCTTTTCTTTGTAGCTTCTCTGTCTACTGAAAAGTCACCTACCTCAAGCTTGTCTATATCGTCGGCTAAATCTTCAACAACTGGCTCAATATGAAAAGCTAAGTCGTTTTTCTCGTTAGTTCTTGTAAGCTTTCTGTCAATTTTAAGTAAGTTAAAACTTGTATTCCAGCGAACAGGAAAGTAATCAGGCACAGGGGTATCATCATTAAACAAGTCTCTACCTGCTATAGAGTAATAAAGCGCCCACTCTAACGCCCTTGCCTCTTCTCCCTCACATTTAAGTTGCGGAGTTATTATCTCTTTTGCAAACCCACTAAAGCACAGGCGTACAGGTGGTGCTATACATTCTCTTCTGCCAAGAGCTTCCCATTTTTTCATAATCTCAGCCATTTGAGGTGCATTGGCTATCTCTTTATTCTTTCTGGCTACCTCTCGTAAAATTTCTCTATCTTTTGCTGATATCATATTGTATCAACCCTTTCTAGCTAATTAATTTATTCAGATTATATCACTCATTATCTTAAAAGTAAATATATTTATTATCTAAAACGCACTTTTTTATATGATTTTTCACTAGGATTTATGTTAGTTTTGCAAAATTGCATATTACTATAAAAATATTGCTTTTATGTTTGTTTTCTTTCTCTAAAAAATAGCACCTTATTTTTTTTGCACATATATCAAAAACTAGCATACTATATACTAAATGTATTAAAAGCTATAGTAGAGCACTTAAAAGCAAATCTGATAATTTTCTATGTAGCTTTTGAATGTATCTTTATGAGTTTTTGAGTGTTTTACTGTAAAAGAAATAGAAAAGTGTGGTTTTGCATATGTGTATTTTAGAGAACTCAGGCTATAACAATAATTGTTTTTGCCAAAAGAACAAAAGTCCTAAGGTGAAAGAATGTAATGTAGACTATATAGAATTAGATGAATTATCTTGTCTTTTATTTTTAGAATCAAAAGTAACTGAGTCAAGGTTTTTACCATTTTATTGTGAAAACGCTTACTTGGTTAAGTACGAAATAGAAGTATATTACAAAACCTGTAATGGCAGAGTCGAGAAAATAATTTGTGAAAGCGAAGTAATTTTTCCTCGAATTCCGAGAGCAATAAATATTTACAACATGAACATTGATGTAAACTCCATGGCTTGCCAAGAATGTAGGAATGGTAAATTAAAAGTAAAAACTTGTGTAACAATAACTAATAATTGCTGAATATTTTTCTATTGCAAAACACTGTCGCTAACACGTTTGCGACAGTGTTTTATTTAATTTCGAAAAGAAAATTTAGAATTTTATAAAATAACAAACTCTATCCTCTCACCAGTATTAATATTATATATTTCATGTAAATTCGCTGCTACTCCCTGAACTCTTACATTCCCATAAATATCTATTATTTTATAGTCGTATGAGGCAAAAGTTTGAGAAAAATCTATTGCTACTGTGTCATTAACACCAGCATTAACAAGCGTAATCATCTTTTTATTTGGCACGCAAATAAACTCTTTTGAATATGTCGCAATAAGGCATTTATCATTTTTTTCTGCCACAGCATAGCTAAATCCGCTTTCTGGGTTATACAGCTTTAGCTCTGTATCAATAAGCATATCTACATTTTGGGCAGAAAAAGCTAAAAAATTCTCGACTATAGACTTTTTCTCTGCTGATAGCGTTGTTAAATCTACTGATATTTGTGCTACTGAAAAAACGGTAGACCACAAATGATAAGCTACACTCTCATTACTATCATTATCATTCCATCTAATCATGTCTGAATGCACTACAGTGTTACCACTAGTAAGCCTTAGGTTTAACACCCTTACTCTGTTAATAAAAGGGTCACTTGGACAGTCTACTGCTCTAAAAATATTTCCATAAACCCGCATAGTAGGACCAATGTAACCCTGCCTAAACTCTATCATTATATCACTTTTAATGTTTTTTAGCCTTTTCATCAATTCAGTAAAAAGCTTGTAAGTTGCTTCTGAAACACTAATGTAGTCCATCCCCTCTTTTAATTCTTTAGGGGTTTCATCATATAATTTAAAGCAATCAATAAAGTCAAGCTTCAACCCGTCTAAGTTCCAGTCAGCAACAGCCTTTTCATATGTAGTTATTATATATTCTCTAACCACCTTATACCTTGGGTCTAGAATGCCGCAACCTTGATTATTATAGTCTTGTTTTAATAGCATTCCTTTTAACTCTTCCCATTTTTTCGACTTATAACCAATAAGCGGTACGCAATACCAAATCAATACATCAATATTGATTTGGTGTAATTCCTCAACTAGCTCTCGCATATCAGGAATTTTAGACGTACAAACCTCCCAGTCTCCACAATATGCATAACCACGGTTTCCGTCTTCTGTCTGCCAACCATCGTCAATAATTATCGCTTTACACCCTAATTCACTAGCTATTTTACACTGCTCAATCATAGCTATAGAGCTAACTTGCTGATGCATGCTATACCAAGTAGAATACATAGGTAGTTTTGACTTTTCTACAGTTTTCATAGGCGATAAATAATTAAAAGTCTCCCACCATTTTACTACATCACCCACAGCTTCAAATTGAGGAATTTTTCTCAAATCAATCCTTAAAACATGCTCATAATCAGACATTTTATCGCTTATTCCATCAAATAAACTAATTTTGCCATGCCATGAGCATGTCTCTTCATGCACTTCGCCGCTAAACTTAATAAGGTTTATTGAATCTGAATATGCTATGGTAAGCGCATTTACCCCTTTAGTAGAAAATAATGACACTGCGGGTGCATATGTACTTATTGAAGATGATAGCGGAATATAGTTCGTCGTAAGTCCTGCATTATAACCAGAGCCTGGCATCCAAACATTGTGAATATCAATTAGAGGAATCATATAATTGATATCAAACTTACTCGGCACTATAGGCTCATTTACTGAAAATCTTAATTGAATTTCCCATACTTTTTCTTTTTTACTCATA
This sequence comes from uncultured Eubacteriales bacterium, assembly GCA_964369215.1. GTDB lineage: Bacteria > Bacillota > Clostridia > Oscillospirales > Acutalibacteraceae > SIG603. The sequence continues at coordinate 176 of CAYJEZ010000180.1, read as the reverse complement.
ACCTTAAACTCAATATTGTTACTGCTTTCATATTCTAATAATAATTGTTCGCAATCTATTCTTTTCATGTCAACTCTCATTCCTTCACTAATACTTGTTATTTTTCACTTAAAATTGTAGCAGAGTTCCCTTCAAGATGCAAGTTATATTTTAAGTAATAATAAATTTTTATAATT
>CAYJEZ010000179.1:0-3989 GCA_964369215.1 uncultured Eubacteriales bacterium | reverse complement strand
AACTCTGAACTATATTAAAGCTCTGCAATCTCCTCATTGCTCATAACTCCAACACCGTTATCTTTTAAAATTTGCGCGGCTTTTAGTGCGTTGTCTGCCCTAACAATAACAAATGCTCTGCCTTTTTCACGGCTCATAAACGCATATACGTACTCAATGCTTATCTCATTGTCAGATAAAATTCCTACTACCTCAGCAAAAGCACCTGGTTTGTCTACTATCTCAACAACTATAACTTTAGATAAAGAAACAGTAAGCCCAGCATTTTTTAATGCTACCGCAGCGTCGTCTGGTTTATCTACAATAATTCTTAAAATTCCAAAATCACTTGTGTCAGCTACAGAAATAGCTCTTATATCAATTTGGTTATCTGCCAAAATTTGTGTAATCTCTGCAAGTCTGCCTTTTTTATTCTCAATAAATATCGATAATTGTTTAATCTCCATAACTAATAACCAACCTTTCATTTCATAATAAATGTCTAATAGCAATATGTTAATATTATTTTAACATATTATTTTCAAAATAGCAACAAATAATGTAAATATTGTACTATTTGAACAATGCTATTACTTATTTCTCTTATGCGCTTTCGAATTGTATTTAAAGAAACTAGAGTTAAATCTTATTTAACTCTGTTATCAATAACTCTTTTCGCCTTGCCCTCAGACCTCACAATAGACTTAGGCTCTAACAGTTTAACCTTAGCGGCAATATTAAGTGTAGATTGAAGAGCAGCTGCCACATCTCTCTCTACTTTTTCTAGGCTTCTTACAGTGTCTGAGAAAATGTTGTCGCTAATCTCAATTTGCACCTCAAGTGTGTCTAAATTATTCTTTCTCTCAACAATAATTTGGTAGTTAGGGTCCATTCCTAAGTCTAGTAAAACAGCCTCAATTTGAGAAGGGAACACGTTAATTCCACGAATAATAAGCATGTCGTCTGTTCTGCCTCTTGGCTTTGTCATTCTAACTAAAGTTCTACCACACTCGCATGTCTCGTGGTTTAAAGAGCAAATATCTCGTGTTCTGTAACGAATTAGAGGCAAAGCCTCTTTGCCAATACAGGTAAACACTAACTCACCAAACTCGCCGTCTGGAAGTTGCTCTCCTGTAGCAGGGTCAATAATCTCTGGGTAGAAGTAATCCTCGTTAACGTGCATTCCAGCTTGTGCCTCACACTCGCAAGACACACCAGGGCCTACTATTTCAGATAATCCATAGATATCGTAAGCTTTAATGTCTAAAAGCTTCTCTATCTCTCTTCTCATCTCTTCTGTCCAAGGCTCTGCACCAAAAATACCTGCTCTTAGTTTTAAGTCTTTTGGGTCGATGCCCTTTTCTCTTAAAGTCTCGCCTATGTACATAGCGTAAGAAGGAGTACAGCATAAAATATCTGAGCCGTAATCTTGCAAAATTTCAATTTGTCTGTTTGTATTACCAGAAGAAACAGGAATGGCGGTAGCTCCAAGCATTTCTGCGCCGTAATGAAGACCCAAACCACCTGTAAATAAGCCGTAGCCATAAGCTACATGAACAAAGTCTTTTTTGCTTCCACCTATTGACATTAAACCTCTGGCAACGCATTTCGACCATAGCTCTATATCTTTTTGAGTGTAGGCAACAACAGTTTGTTTGCCTGTTGTTCCTGATGAAGCGTGAACTCTTACTAAGTCGTCTTTAGGCACAGCAAGAAGCCCAAAAGGATATGTCTCTCTTAAGTCATTTTTATAAGTAAAAGGTAGTTTTACTATATCGTCAATAGATTTAATGTCCTCTGGCTTAATGCCCTCTTCGTCAAATCTTTTTTTATAAAGAGGTACATTCTCGTAACAGCTCTTTACAATTCTTGCAAGGTTCTCTGACTGAATTTTTTTCATTTCCTCACGGCTTGCACATTCAATACTTTTCTCTAAATATTCCACTGCTTATCCTCCTGTAATATATATTATTTTTGATTATATCCTAACTCAAAGGCCTCTAAATTAAGCTCTAAGAATTTTTGTGGCACGTTTTCTCTTACCGCTTTTATCCATGCTTCTTTTGATATATTAAGCTTTGCAGCCATAGCTCCAATTAATACAACGTTAACAGCCTTAACTGTTCCTGCTTGTTGTGCTAATTTATGAGCCTCTATTTCTACTAAATTAACGCCTTTTTCAGCTATTTTACCAAGTAAGTTCTCTGGGTAATTAGCTTGCCCTGTAATAACCGGCATTGGGTCTATTTGTTGTGTGTTTACAATTATGTCGCCGCCCTCTTTTAAAAAAGGTAGGTATCTGGCAGCCTCTAATTGCTCGAAAGCTAAAACCATGTCTGCTTGAGCCTCTTCAATAATTGGAGAATAAACTTTGTCTCCGTATCTTACATATGTTACAACCGAGCCACCTCTTTGGCTCATTCCATGAACTTCGCTTACTTTTACATCAAAGCCCTCGTCCATCATAACTGCGCCTAAAATTCTACTTGCTAAAAGCGTGCCTTGTCCGCCAACGCCCACTATTATTATACTGCTTACGCCCTTCATATCTATATCATCTCTTTCTTAATATATAATCTAATGTGAATTATCAAAGTCTCTAAACTCTGAACTCATACCTCTGAACTATGCACTATTATTCCTTACCCAGTTATTGCGTCTTTCGGACAAAGTCCTTTACAAACCTTGCAACCTACGCATTGTGTGTAATCAATCTCAGCTTTTTTGTCTTTCATGCTAATTGCAGGGCAGCCAATTCCCATACAAATTTTGCAGCCAATGCATTTCTCGTTGTCTACTTTAAGTGCTGGCTCTGCCTTAACATATTTTAAAAGCGCACAAGGTCTACGACTAATAATAACAGAAGGCTCGTCTGCAGCTAATTCTTCTTTAATAACATCAATAGTCTCTTTTAAATTATAAGGGTCAATAACTTTAACTCTTTTAATTCCAACAGCAGTACATAGTTTCTCTAAATCTACTACACCAGCAGGCTCGCCTTTAATATTGTAACCTGTTGTAGGGTTTTGTTGGTGTCCTGTCATTCCTGTAATAGAGTTATCTAAAATCATAACAACTGAGTTGCTTTGATTATAAGCAATGTCTACAAGGCTATTAATACCTGTGTGCATAAAAGTAGAGTCTCCAATAACTGCAACAGATTTTTTATCGTTACCAGTAGCCTTGTTGTAGCCATGAAGTGCAGATATTGAAGCACCCATACAAATACAAGCGTCCATTGCATTAAGTGGTGCAGATGCTCCTAAAGTATAGCAACCAATGTCTCCACTTACATATACACCTAATTTTTTAAGAGTGTAAAATACTCCTCTATGAGGGCAACCACAGCACATAACAGGAGGTCTAATAGGAATAAGCTCTTCTATAACTTTGCCTTTTATCTCTTGATTTTTAAGCACTTTAGCAATAATTTTTTGGTTGAACTCGCCAACTCTTGGGAATACATCTTTACCTATTACCTCAACACCTATTTTTTTACAGTGTGTCTCTATAACGTCGTCAAGCTCTTCTATAACATAAAGTTTGTCTAAACCTTTTGCGAAGTCTTTTATCATATTTACAGGTAGTGGATTAAGCATGCCTAGTTTTAAGTAATTTACGCTGTCTCCCATTACCTCTTTTGTGTATTGGTAAACAGTACCAGCTGTAATAACGCCAATTTTTGCGCCGTTATCTTCAACTACATTAATTCCAGAAGTCTCTGCGTATTCTCTAAGCTCTTCTGTTCTTTTCTCTACAATTACGTGCTTAGGTCTTGCAAAAGCAGGAAGCATAACGTTTTTAGGCACATCTTTTACATATGGTTTGTTGGCAATCTCTACTCTGTCGCAAAGCTCTGTAATACTTCTTGAGTGAGAAATTCTTGTTGTTAGTCTTAAAAGAACCGGTGAGTCAAACTTCTCTGAAATCTCATAGGCTAGCTTTGTATACTCTTTACATTCCATAGAGTCTGCAGGCTCTATAACAGGAAGTTTAGCAGCTATAGCCAT
>CAYJEZ010000178.1:0-4048 GCA_964369215.1 uncultured Eubacteriales bacterium | reverse complement strand
TGGCACTGTTAAGTTAAAATAATGAAATTATTAGTTTTCTTAAGAATAAAGCAATTTTTTCTCTTTCCTTTTTCCTCCCCACCAAAGGCGGGGAGCAAAAAGGAATATAAAGATTATTTTCATATTAAGTTAACAAAACCATATATATTATTTATGCATTTACTCTGGTAAACCCGTTCCATTAGCTTTTTCTATATCTCCTGTTGTAGGGTAACCGTTTTCTTTTATCTTCTTTCCAATATCTCTTAGTATTTTCTCTTGAATTGGGCTAATCGAGCCGTCTGCAAGAGGTCCTATATTAAGAAGTAGGTTTGCGTTATTTTTTGCTGCATGCCCTAAAAGTTCATAGCAATACTCAGCATCTCTGTGTGGGCTGAATGTGCTAAAAGCCCAGCTACCAGGTTGAACAGTAGCACAAATCTCGTTGTGCTTTTCACTGTTTTTCTCCCATACCTTACGGTGATGAAGAGCAGCCTCCTCTCCATAAGCCTCTCTCATTCTGCCCTCTAGTGAATGAAAATGTTGCTCTGGCGTTGCAAAATCTTCTGTACCTGTCGCTCCTTGCTTCCAAGATAATAAAGCGTCTGGCCTAATTTCTCTAATTTTAGCATATATCTCATCAATATCAAAGTAGCCATGGTCTCTTAAAGCATAAAATGCCATTATTAAATCAAGCCAAATTCCTGCCGTTGTTCCGCATTCTGTCAACAGCTCTTCCATGCACTTCATTATGTAGTCTACGTATATTTTCAAATCTTCTGGCTTATTATATAGGTATTCTTTAGGCTTTTCGTCATAATCTGGCCTAGCATTTTTAAATACTTCTTTATCAATAAAGTAAGGGTGCTTCCAATTTTGAGCAAAGGTATAATAGGTAAAAAAGCCTAATCCTCTTTTGTCACAGGCATCTGCAAGCTCTCTTACTAAGTCTCTTTTAGCTGGTGAATTTACACTGTTAAAAGGCTCTGTTTTGCTATTCCAAAGGCAAAAGCTATCGTGATGACAACATACAAGATTTATGTAGTTCATTCCACTGTCTACTGCTAAATCTGCAATTTTTTCTGCATCAAAATTATGTGCTGTAAATACGTCTTGTATTCTCTCATACTTATCTACTGCAATTTTTTGATAAAACTGTGCCCACTCGTTTGGGTGCCCATCTGTGTCTAAAAAAGAGTACAAACCGTAGTGAATAAACATCCCAAATTTAGCATTCTTCCACCATTCTAAATTCGCTGCCTTAGGGTGTTTACTCCATAACTCTTCGTATTTTTTTAGATAATTTGGACAAGCTTTGCTCATTATTCATCCATCCTCTCTTAGTTAAACTTAAAATATAGTAAATAAACTTAGAAAAACACTACAGAAATTAAGTGAAACCTTTAAACTATGAGCTTTATTCGCTTAATTTGTGTTAAGTTTTGAGTGCTTAAAAAACTATATTAATGGCAAATATAAATAATTAATTTTATTTATTTAAACTACTTAAGTATACTATAGACTAAAATCAATAAAAAAGCAAGAAAAACTTAATCGTTTAACATAGAAAATTTCTGCAAAGAACTCTCTATAACAATTAAGCTTTAATTTTTTATATAACATTTTATTCTTCAGCTAAACCTAGCTCATCTTCTGCTTTGCGAGCAGACATAAGTATATTGTTTCTATACATCGATGTAGCCGCTGATACGTCTGATAGCCAACCGCTTTTTCTAAGCGATGTATAGTCTGTGTCGGTAATAATCAAATGATCTTCAAGGTTTACATAAATTCCGTCAAGTGCAATTTGAATTTCTTTAGTTGCGCTTACGTCTCCTCTTGATGGCGCAGGGTTTCCGCTAGGGTGATTATGTGCAATAATAACGGTGTCTGCGTCAAAATGAATACATAGCGACACAAGCTCTCTGATATAAACAGGAACTTGTGACACTGTGCCCTGCCATAGAATATCGTTATGTACAATTTGCCCACGACTGTTAAGAATTATTATTGCAACACATTCTTTTGTCATCCCTAAAAACTTTAACCTAAATTGGTCGTAAGATGAGTTTGTATCGAAAATTCTCTTTCGCGTTTTATTTGTTATGTCATCTAAGTAATATCTTGCAAACTCTGGTAACTGCGTTAAATATTTTGCAGTTTTTATGTCAATTCCTGTTATTTTTAAAAGTTCTGACTCGGGTGCACCTAAAACAGTAGAAAAAGAACCAAACTTTTTTATAAGTGCTGTCGCTATTTTTCTTGTGTCTCTACCCACCACTATAAAAGATAAAAGGCTATCTAATATATCGGTGTCGGTAAGCCCAGCTGCACCCCTTGTATCAAGCTTATTTCTAATTTTTTCTGCCATAATATGCCCCCTAAACAATCAGAATAAATTTGTTGCACAATTAAAATGCCCTAAACCTATTATACCTCTCATTTAGCATATCTTCAACTGTTTTTGCACTAATAACAGCAATTTCTTTTACAAGTTTCTCTTTAACAGTTTCAAATATATCATTTTCACCCTCAGGAATAATGTCTTCTACAACTTTAAGCCTTAGCATGTCTTCTGCTGTAAGGTTTAAAACCTCTGCGGCCTCTGCGGCTCTTTTAGAGTCTTTTAAAAGAATGCTTGCGCAACCCTCGGGAGAAATAACAGAGTAAACACCATTCTCCATTATCCAAACTCTGTCGGCAACGCCTAAAGCAAGTGCTCCACCAGAGCCACCCTCGCCAACTAAAATTGAGATAATTGGTACATTTAGGCTCATCATCTCCATAAGGTTTTCGGCTATAGCCTGGCCTTGACCACGCTCCTCTGCCCCAATTCCACAAAATGCGCCTGATGTATCTATAAAGCACACGACGGGTCTTTTAAACTTCTCGGCTTGTTTCATTAGCCTTAAAGCTTTTCTGTAGCCCTCTGGGTACGGAGAGCCAAAGTTTCTTTTGATTCTCTCTTTTGTGTCGCTACCTTTTTCTATTGCTATAACTGTTACAGGCTTGCCCTCTAGTCTAGCAATACCACCAACAATGGCGTTGTCGTCGGCAAAGCGTCTGTCGCCGTGAAACTCTATAAAATCTGTAAAAATATTTTTTATGTAAGAGAAGCCAGAGGGTCTGTTTTTACCCCTTGCGGCTTGTACTTTCTCATAAGCTGTAGCCATTTTACTCGCCCTCCTTAATATCACCGTAACCGTGCATAGATAAAATGCTTGCAAGTGTAGACTTTTGCGCTTTTCTAGCAAGAGTCATGTCGCAAAAGCCGTGCTCTAAAATAAACTCTGCCTTTTGAAACTCTGTAGGCAGTTTTTTTCTAATAGTTTGCTCTATAACACGTCTGCCTGCAAAGCCAACAGTTGCAGAAGGCTCTGCAATAATAATGTCGCCTTGCATAGCAAAGCTTGCAGTTACACCACCGGTGGTTGGGTCGGTTAAAACAACTATGTAAAGGTTTCCGCTCTCGCTGTGCTTTTTAACAGCGCCAGAGGTTTTAGCCATTTGCATTAAAGACAAAATACCCTCTTGCATTCTTGCACCACCAGAGACAGTAAAGCCTATTACAGGCAAGTTCTCTTTTGTTGCAGTCTCAATACAGCTTGTAATTTTCTCGCCTACAACAGTGCCCATAGAGCCCATCATAAACTCTGGCTCCATTACAAAAATCATAGTAGTTATGCCTTTTATAACTGCCTTACCACAAATTACGCCCTCGTTCTCACGGCTTGTAAGCTTGGCTGTTTTTAGTTTGTTGTCATACTCTGGAAAGTCAAGTAAGTTTGTGCTTGTTAAATCAGCAAAATACTCTGTAAACTCGTCTGTTAAATAGGCTATTCTATGTCTTGCGCTCATTCTAAAATGATGCCCACATGAACAGACTTTTAAGTTCTCCCAAAGTTGATTAACAGGAATAGACCTTGAACAAACAGGGCAAACGTCGCTAATTGTCTCAGCTGTTTCCTCTCGTGCACCACTGCGTTTAGCCGCGCCCTCAAGGTCGTTTTGAGGGGACTTAAAAAGCCCCTTTATATTTATTGCCATAACGGCACCTACCTTTCTTTTT
>CAYJEZ010000177.1:2075-4083 GCA_964369215.1 uncultured Eubacteriales bacterium | reverse complement strand
TGTATCTTTTATATTTTGTACTATTTTTGCTATATTATTAATATAATTTCGCATTACAATAACTATTTTGTACAATAATTATAAAACGTAAAGAGAATTTTATTGAATTACAATATAAATTTAAAGAGGATTGAAATTAATGGATCAAAGTAAAATAAGAAATTTTAGCATTATTGCTCATATCGACCATGGTAAAAGCACCTTGGCTGATAGAATTTTAGAGCAAACACAGTCTGTAGCATTAAGAGATATGGAAGACCAGCTTCTTGATAACATGGACTTAGAGCGTGAAAGAGGCATTACAATTAAAGCACACGCAGTAAGTTTAGACTACAAAGCAGACGACGGCGAGGTTTACACATTTAATCTTATAGACACACCAGGGCATGTTGACTTTAACTACGAGGTAAGCCGTTCTCTTGCTGCTTGCGAGGGTGCAGTTTTAGTTGTAGACGCCTCTCAAGGAATAGAGGCACAAACCTTGGCAAACACATATTTAGCTGTAGACGGTGGTCTTGAGATAGTACCTGTTTTAAACAAGGTAGACTTACCAAGTGCCGACCCAGAGAAAACAGCCCATGAAATAGAAGATATTATAGGACTACCAGCTATAGACGCACCTAGAATATCTGCAAAAACAGGTCTTAATATAAAGGCTGTTATGGAACAAATAGTCAAAGATGTTCCGCCTCCAACAGGAGATGTAGACAAGCCACTTCAAGCACTAATTTTTGACTCTTACTACGACACTTATAAAGGCGTTATTGTTTATGTAAGAATTAAAGAAGGTAGTGTTAAAGTAGGGGACACAATAAAAATGATGGCTACAGGTAGCGAGTTTAATGTTGTAGAGTGTGGAATGCTTAGAGCTACAAGCCTTGAAAATACAGGCGAGCTAAAAGCTGGACAAGTAGGTTATATTTCAGCCTCGATTAAAAATGTTAGAGATGCTTTGGTTGGAGACACCGTTACTTTAAAAAGCAACCCGGCACAAGAGGCTTTACCGGGGTATCGTGCAGTTCAACCTATGGTTTTCTGTGGAGTTTACCCAGCTGACGGCGCACATTACTCAGACCTAAGAGATGCTCTTGATAAGCTAAGGCTTAACGATGCTGCATTAAGTTTTGACCCAGAGACCTCTATAGCTTTAGGTTTTGGTTTTCGTTGTGGATTCTTAGGACTTCTTCACATGGAGATAATTCAAGAGAGGCTTGAGAGAGAATATAATTTAGACTTAATTACAACTGCACCTAGCGTTGTGTACCACATAACAAAAACAGACGGTGAAGTACTTGTTGTAGACAACCCTACAAACTACCCAGACCCAGCACATATTGCAAAAGCAGAAGAACCAATTACAAATTCACATATTTACGCACCTGCAGAATATGTAGGAAATATTATGGACTTATGCCAAGACAGACGTGGCGTATTTAAAGACATGAAGTATATAGACACAGACCGTGTAGATATTCATTACGAACTACCACTAAATGAAATTATTTACGACTTTTTCGACGCTTTAAAATCAAGAACAAAAGGTTATGCTTCTTTTGATTACGAGCTAATGGGTTATGAGAATAGTAAGCTTGTTAAGCTAGATATAATGTTAAATGGTGACGTTGTAGATGCGCTTTCGTTTATTATTCACTCTGAGAAGGCGTATAGCAGAGCTAGAAAAATGTGCGAGAAGCTTAAAGATAAGATACCAAGACAACTATTCGAGGTTCCTATTCAAGCTTGTATTGGTGGAAAAATTATCGCTAGAGAGACAGTTAAAGCAGTTAGAAAAGACGTTTTGGCAAAATGCTACGGTGGCGATATTACAAGAAAGAAAAAGCTGTTAGAGAAGCAAAAAGAGGGTAAAAAACGTATGAGACAGCTTGGAACTGTAGAAGTACCGCAAGAGGCATTTATGTCTGTACTAAAACTAGAAGAAGAATAGTCTGGGGTCGGGTCGGGAAGCCCCGACAGGCATATCGCGTTTTAAGTTATAAATTCAGCAGAG
>CAYJEZ010000177.1:0-1975 GCA_964369215.1 uncultured Eubacteriales bacterium | reverse complement strand
TAAAATTCAATTTTTGAGAGGGAAAAAGATGGAATCACTTATAGAGCTATACAGAATTGGTATAGGCCCTTCTAGCTCACACGCAATGGGACCTAACATTGCAGCGACATTATTCAAAGAGAAAAACCCTAAGGCTCATAGCTTTGAGGCAGTTTTAAAAGGTTCTTTGTCTAAAACTGGTAAAGGCCATATGACAGACCAAGCTGTTATTGACGGTTTCTTTCCAAAAACTTGCGAGGTTATTTTCTCAGACGACGAGACAGAGTATGCCCACCCCAACACTTTAGAGTTAAAAGCATTTGATGAGAATAAAAACGAGCTAACGTTTTGGAGAGTCTTCAGCGTTGGTGGTGGCAAAATAGTGGTAGAGGGCGACAAAGAGCAAAACAAGCCACAAGTTTACCCACACAGATACTTTGAGGAGATAAAAACATACTGCGAAGAAAATGATTTAAGGCTTTGGGAGTATGTAAAAAAGTATGAGGGCGAAGAAATTTTTATGTTTTTAGGCGAAGTATGGGACACCATGAAAAGAGCTATACGCAGAGGAGTTAAAGCCGAGGGTGAGCTTCCAGGAGGACTAGAAGTTCAGAAAAAAGCAAAAATTTTATTTAATCAACGTCATATAGACGAGAGCCCAGAAGTAAGAGAGAATAGACTTGTTTGCTCTTACGCTTTTGCAACTAGTGAAGAAAATGCATCTGGTGGAGTTATTGTTACGGCTCCTACTTGTGGAGCTTGTGGAGTTTTGCCGGCTGTAATGTTTCACATGCAAAGCAAAAGAGGTTTTTCAGACGACGAAATAATAAAGGCATTGGCAACAGCTGGCCTTATTGGTAATATTATTAAAACCAATGCATCAATTAGTGGTGCAGAGTGTGGCTGCCAAGCAGAGATAGGTAGTGCTTGCTCTATGGCAGCAGCTGGCTTAGCAGAACTTTTCTCTATGGATATTGACCAAATTGAGTACGCTGCAGAGGTAGCAATGGAACACCACTTAGGTTTAACATGCGACCCAATATGTGGACTAGTGCAAATTCCTTGCATAGAGAGAAACGCAGTTGCAGCAATGCGCTCTATTAATGCACTTAATTTGGCAAACTTTTTAACACACACAAGAAAAATTTCTTTCGACGTTGTGGTTAAAACAATGTATGAAACCGGAAGAGACCTATTTAGTAAGTACAGAGAGACATCTGAGGGTGGTTTAGCTAAAACTTATGGTGAAGAAATTTAACTAGAAATAAAATAAAAATCTATATATAGTAGCGGTACTTTATTTATTGCCTGTATATGGGCTTTTAATGCATATATATTTATATAAATGAAATATATTCAGATTGACGATTAAATAACGATATGTTAAAATAAATCAAGTTAATTGAAAGGGTGGTTTTAAGGCAATGAGAGTATTATTAACAGGTGGCGCAGGCTACATTGGTACACACACTGCTATAGTTTTATTAGAGCAAGGACACGAGGTTGTAGTAGTAGATAATCTTTACAACAGTAAAGAAGAAGCTTTGAAAAGAGTAGAGATAATTTCTGGCAAAAAAGTAAAGTTTTATAAAACAGATGCTTGTGACAAAGCTGAGTTTAGAAAAGTTTTTGAGAATGAGAAAATTGACGCTGTTATTCACTTTGCAGGTCTAAAAGCTGTTGGAGAGTCTGTGGCTATTCCTTTAAAATACTATGATAACAACCTGACATCAACTTTTGTGCTTATTGAGCTTATGAATGAGTTTGGCGTTAAAAACATAATATTTAGCTCGTCTGCTACTGTTTATGGCGACCCACACACAGTGCCTATTACAGAGGAGTTCCCGTTATCCACAACAAATCCTTACGGCACAACAAAACTGTTTATAGAGAGAATTCTTACAGATATAGCTTTTGCTAATAAAGATTTTAACCCAATTTTATTAAGATATTTTAACCCAGTAGGCGCACACGAGAGCGGACTTATTGGAGAAGA
>CAYJEZ010000176.1:0-4110 GCA_964369215.1 uncultured Eubacteriales bacterium | reverse complement strand
AATTGCAAAGGAAATTTGTTGTTCTTACTACAGTTATAAGTGCAGTGGTATTGTTTTTTGTTACTTCGTTAATTAACACGGTAAATTATTTTTCTGTACTAAATAGCTCTGATAATATTTTAGATATGTTTGTAGAAAGTGATTTAGGATTAGAGCAAGACATACATCCTTCAGGTAGGTATCCGAAAGAGATAGCGTATACAACAAGGTTTTTTGTAGTTCACTTAGATGAAAATAATGTAATAGATTATATTGACTTAAATAACATAGGATCGGTTTCTCCTGAAGAAGCTGTAAATTATGTTAATAGTGTAAATAGTGCTAACTCTGAAAAAGGTACTGTGGATTATTTTAGATATTTAAAAAAAGAAAATCCTATAGGTTATACATATGTTTTTCTAGATATTGAAGAGGATATAATTTGGTATGAGAATTATTTGTTTTTTTCTATATTTATAGTAGTAAGCGCTGTAGTATTAATATTTTTTATATCTATTATTTTGTCAGCAAAGGCAGTTCAGCCTATTGTTAGTGGATATGAAAGACAAAAAAGATTTATTACAGATGTAAACCACGAGCTAAAAGTACCCTTATCAATTATAAAAACAGATTGTGAAGTTCTTGAAATTGATTATGGAGAAAACGAATGGACTAAGAGCATTGTTTCTCAAGTAAACAGGCTAAACATGCTTGTGGCTAGCTTGGTTTCTTTAACTAAGTTAAGCGAAAATACTAACAATGCTACTACGGTAGAGTTTTCGCTCTCAGAGCTATTACAAAGCACAATATATGAATTTTCTTCAAGTTTTAAAAATTCTAATTTAGGCTTAAAAACTCAAATTAATTTAAGCATTAATTATGTAGGAGAAAAAAATTTAATATCAAACCTATTCTCACTTCTTATAGAAAATGCTATAAAATATTCGCTTGAAAACACAGAGATTTCAATTTTATTATACGAAAAAATGAATAAAAAATACTTTGTAATACAAAACTCTTGTAATGAAGTTTCTGTGGGTAATCATAATATTTGGTTTGATAGATTTTATAGAGAAGACAAGTCAAGAAATAGTAAAATAAAAGGTTATGGAATAGGTTTGTCTATAGCTAAAACTATTTGCCAAAAGCATAAAGCAAAGATTAATATTGAAAGCAAAACAGGTAAAGAAATAGTAGTAACAGTTATTTTTTAAAAATACAAAAATTTGAAATATGTTTAAAACAGTGCACTTCCATACAGTCTTTTGATTGAGAATGGGGTGCACTAATTTTTTAAGTTAATTTTAAGTTCATATATTAAAATGAATAAGACAAATATAAATTAAAACTAATTATTCATTAAAAATAAGTATTGGGGGCTATATGGTAAGACAACAAATAATAATTATTCCGGTGTATAAGCCGACAGTACAGCTTATTGATTTAATTGCAGAGTTAAAAAAATGTGACTTTATGAATATAGTAATTGTTAACGATGGAAGCGGCGAAGAATACACTGAGATTTTTGAAAAAGTAAGAGGCTTGGGCTGTGAGCTGGTAAACCATAGAAAAAATTATGGAAAAGGTCAAGCACTTAAAACCGGAATTAGAAATGCAAGAAATATATTTGGGTTAGATTATGGTTTTATTACAGTAGATGCAGACGGACAACATTTAGTTGCCGATGTAGTTAAGGTAGCAAAGGCTATGAGCGAAAACCCTGATTCTTTAATTATGGGTACAAGAGATTTTAATGTTAAAAACATACCTAAAAAATCATATTTTGGCAATAAAATAACCTCGTTTGTGTTTAATTTAAACACTGGGGTTTCTTGCAAAGACACGCAAACAGGGCTTAGGGGAATACCTAAATTGTTAGTAGACTTGGCTCTTAATACAGAAGGTAAACGTTATGAATACGAGTTCAATTTTTTATCAGCCGCTGTGGAAACAACCGATATTGTTTCGCTTTCTATTAATACAGTTTACTTTAATTCTAACGAAAGCTCGCATTTTAGGCCTGTAAAAGATTCGTTACTTGTTTATGGTAAGCCAATTAAGTTTTTAGTAAGCTCAATTTTAAGCGCTGTGTTTGACCTTGGTGTATTTTATGTTTTTTCTTTAATTTTTCAGTTTAGCTTGGTTGGCAACATTGTTTTATCTACGGTTATTGCACGTTTATTATCAGGTGTACTCAATTTTACTCTAAACAAAAAGTTTGTTTTTATGTCTAGTAAAAAAACAAAAACAGAAATAATAAAATATGCTTTGCTGTTTTTCTTGGTAATGGGACTGAGTGCTTTAGGAACAAGCGGACTTACAATGGCGCTTGAAAGCTCTGTTATCGCTAAGATTATAGTAGATGCTATACTGTTTATATTTAGCTATTATATGCAAAAGAACTGGGTTTTTACAAAAAAATTCACCTTAAAAAAGGCTTCAAAAGTATGGAAGTATTTAGCTACTATGTTTTTTGTTTTTTATGTTGGATTTACATTAATAAACAGATTTATAATACCTCAAAACGTGATTGCTATGTACAAAGAAGAGTACACACAAGAGCTAAATAATACCGTGCAAATTCAGCCTGAAATAACCGATAATAGCTATAAAAGTGAGAGTATACAGGTGACAATCTCTACAATTAGAGACTATGATACAGATATTTATATTGCAGAGGTTATAATAGGCGAGAGCCAGCATTTAAGGGCTGGACTAGCCGAGAATTCTTTTGGAAATAACCTGAAAGATACGACTTCTGAAATTGCAAAAGAGAACTATGCTATATTGGCTATAAATGGAGATTACTATGGTTTTCGTGATGATGGATACGTTATGCGAAATGGTTATATGTATCGTGAACAAGCAGCAGATGGTGAGAATGAAGATTTAGTTATTTACGAAGACGGAAGTATGGAAGTTATTGATGAAAGCCAAATAAGCGCACAAGAGCTACAAGAACAAGGAGCTGTGCAGATATATTCTTTTGGGCCGGGGCTTATATCGGATGGTGAAATTACTGTTGATGAAAATAGCCAAGTTGACAGAGAAAAAACTAATAACCCAAGAACAGCAATTGGAATGATAGCGCCTAATCATTATATTTTTATGGTTGCAGATGGAAGAAGTAATATAAGCACAGGATTATCGCTTGAAGAAATGGCAATAGTGCTTAAATCTTACAATTGTGAGGTAGCGTATAATTTAGACGGAGGAGGCTCTTCTACCATGGTGTTTATGGGAGAGGTGATAAATAACCCGACCTCAAATGGAAAAGAGTTTAAAGAGAGGAGTGTAAGTGATATTGTCTACATTGGAGAATAGAGAAAAAACAATCAATTTTTATTTGCGAAAAAGAGTAATATCTTATTTGATAGTTACAGGTTCTTGTGCGGTGTTCTCGTTAATTTACGCCCAGTTTTCACGAGGGGTAAGCTCTTATTACATGACGTTTTTATTTGCTTTTCCGTTAATTTTAGGTGTTGTAGTTAGCGTGTGTGTTATGTTGTTAAAAAAAACAAATAGAGAATATTTTTTAGCCACTCACCTTTATCATACAGGGGTAGTAGCTATGACGTTAAGCTCATTATTAAGAGGAATTTTCGATATTGCAGGAACGGAGTCGCTGTATCAAGCTATATTAATGATAATCGGGGGTGTATTAATATTCTTAAGTATTTGTGCACTGCTTGTTGAAAAGTATTTTTTCAAATTCGATTAAATTAAAAAGATGTTGGATTTTTTATAAGTATGTTAAAAAGAGAGGATAAAATTAAATGAAAAAATTTACAGTAGTTTTATTTGCTTTAATGTTTTTGGGTTTTACTGCTTGCGACCAAGCAAATGCAAGTACAATAACAAGTGCAAACTTAAACTTAGTTATAGAAGATTTAGCGGTATCTGTAGAATACCCAAGCAAAGATTTTAGTAGTAGCTTGGCGGAAGATTCATTGGTAATAACTGAAGAAGAGGTAATAATTACTGAAAGTGGAATTTATGAGTTTAGTGGAGATTATAAAAATATTACAGTAAATGTAGATAAAACCGTAGATGAAGGCATAGTTTATTTAGTGCTTGATAATGCAAAAATAACGAGTGAGAACGCGACTCCTATTAATATTATTGAGGCTA
>CAYJEZ010000175.1:0-4192 GCA_964369215.1 uncultured Eubacteriales bacterium | reverse complement strand
TTTTTAGCAATCTCAGTAATTTTATCAAACTCGCCAGCCTCTATAAGCTTTGTATTAACAAGGTTAGAGCCGACGCCCACCCCTTTTACACCTGCTTTTATAAAGTCGTTTACGTTGTTTTCATTAACTCCGCCAACGGCTAAAAAAGGAATGTGATTAAGAGGCGCACAAACCGACTTTATGTAGCCAATGCCTAAGTCGCCAGCTGGAAAAAGCTTAACAAAGTCTGCACCCTCTTTATATGCGTTTGCAGCCTCTGTTGGGGTTAAAGCACCCGGAATAGATACAATTCCAAGCTCGTTTGCCTTGTGTATAACCTCAAAATCTGTATTAGGAGATATTAAATATTTCGCTCCACTGTTATATGCAGCCTCTGCTTGCTCAGCGCTCATAACTGTGCCTGCTCCTACTAAAACCTTATCGCCTAAATTCTCGCTTAATATGCTTATTAATTCGCCTGTGTTTTTAAGCGTTTCAGGGTCTTTTTGATTAAATGTAATCTCAATAAGCTTAATTCCACCTTCATAAAGTGCCTGTGCAGTTTTTAAGATGTCCTCTTTTTTAACACCTCGAACAATGGCTATTATCTTCTCTTTTTTAATAAACTCTATAGTTTTTTCTTTCATTAATATCAGTCCTTTCAATACAAAAAAGTACACAAGTTAATTATTTAACCTGTGTACATTATAGCATAAAGCAAATAAATTGCAATACTTATTAAGGGTTTTGGGGTTTTTGCTGTAATATAATAAACTTAGAAATACAGTGTTACGGCATGTACCAATAAGAGTTAAATCCTGATAGTTGTTGTACAGAGCCCTTAGGCATTTGCACCATAGCGTTAAAAACATTCATATAGTCGCCACAGCCAAAGCTTAAACAAATTGCAGAAAAGGTAAATAGGTAATTTGAGAAGTTACCTAAGGGAATAAACAGCCATATTATCATAGGAATAAGGCCGAAAATAATGTTTGGTAAAAGCGACATAAAAATAAACCTTGCTTTGCTAATTGGTGCAGTGCAAGTTACGCACATTCCACCAAACATAAAAAATATATGCTTTTCTTTATTTTTTGGAAAACAAAAGCCGTGTAAAAACTCGTGTGGTATTATGGTTACTAAAGAGACTAACAGACTTACTAAAAACATAGGGTAAGTAAGCACAAAGCCCTCGCCATACATTAAGCTTTTTAATAAGTAAAGGGTTACAGATATTAATATTACAGGCACATAAAATAAAGTTGCCACTAAATTTAGTGTTACTTGGTTATTAGGCTCTTTAAATTTCACAGCCCTTTCTGGTAAATCTGCTACGGGTAGTTTATCTTTTTTTAGCATACCTCTAAAAATAAAGTTCAATTATTTCTCCTCTTAAATTAAAATTAATAGAATATTATTTAATACTCAAAAGTATAATATTATTCTATTTTATCTTTCTCATCTGATAAATTAATGCTCCTAATCCTCATGTAATCTTCTTTTTCTTGAGGTTTATAACCTGTAGATGAATCGTCGTAAAATGTAAATGTGTTTTTACCTATACTTTTTGAGTGGTACATAGCAATGTCTGCCGCTTTGTAAAGTGAGTCAAAGTCTGTTCCGTCTTTTGGAGATATACTAATACCAACACTACAAGAGATTTCAATGTCAACACCGTTATCGGCATGATACACTTTGCTCATCTCTTTACAAATTTGCTCTGCTTTAAATTGTAAGGTTGAATACCTAGCAGTACCTGCTAAATATACTAAAAATTCGTCTCCGCCCACGCGAGAAACAAGATCTGAAGGTCTGAATACTGATGTGGTTTTTGCATATACCTCACGCAATACTTCGTCACCAGCTGCATGCCCCATATTATCGTTAATGCCCTTAAAATTATCAAGGTCAAACATATATAAGGCACCTTGTCCTCCTTTATTTACATACTCATTAATTTTTATCGCTATTGTCTCTTTATTATATGAGCCAGTTAGCGGGTCTGTTTCTGCTTTTTTTCTAAGAGAAATTTCTTCTTGCTTTTCAGTGTCTATCTCATCAATAGTAAACAGTGCAATAACATCAGAACTTTCTTCATCTCGGCTTAAATTTATTCTCATTCTAAACCATAAATAATTGTCATCTATACTTTTTACACCTGTTCTATTATCAGAAGAATGTATTTTTTTTGAGCGATATTCATATAATTTTTCGTTGTAACCATTTTCAAAGTCAGACAATAATTTTTTTGAGTTAATTTTATCTAATATACCTACATCTTCAGGGTGAGTATAAATTTTTGTTTGCTCTATAAAAAACTCTGATAAACCATCTAAATGCTCTGTCGGTCTTTCAACAGAATTTATGAGTATTCTAAGCATTTTATCTTGTGTGCAGTTTACCTCTAAAATAACCTCGGCAATGTTAAAAATAGCAGAAGTAAGCAACTTATCTTTATCAATTTTATGCTCTAGTTGTTGTGTTTTTTCTTTATATACTCCAAGTTTAATAACTTTTATAAGCATGAACAACATTATATATAAAAAAGCTAGTATAAATAACGCAATAACTATTTCTTGAACCGCAATGTTTACAGAAAAAACATCTACAGTAAACATATAAGAGTTAAATATAATATATATATTTAAAAGTAATGTTAAAGACAATAGTCCTGTATAAAAACTCTTATTAAGCATTATTTCTTTTACTACTTTAAGTGGCATAAGCTTAATAAATAAAGATAATGTTATAACTTGGGATAAAAAAGCAAGTAAGTTAACCATAGGGAAAAACTGCTCGTTATGTATAATTTCATTCATAGGTATTTTATTTACAAGTGAAAATACTGCTATTATTATTGCCCTTAAAACAAATAGATGAAGTAATGAACCTGCACATACTCCTATTGTAATATATAACCGAGATTTAAATAGAACTAAAAATTCAACTAACAATATAATTGTACAAATAAAGTACTGTGTCATAGGGTTATTATAATTAGTAAATAAAAATAACGGACCTACAATACCATTTGTTAAACAGGCTATGTACATTGATATTTTATGAAACTTTAGTGAATCAGACAATTTGTCACATAACATAAAATTTAAAAAAGAGTGAAAAGATATTACAATTGCTGCTATTAAATAAAAATTAGGGCTAAACATATAAAACACTCCTTTCGTAAAAATTAAACATTCATTAAATTTTTTTTATTATATGGTTACTAAACTTATAAATCACTACATAAATTAAGTGAAAAAGCTAAAAGTTAAATATTTATTTGACTATATTTATGCGGTTTTTCACTTAATTTGTGTTAGTTTTTTGGTTGAATAACTACGTTTATTTAGCTAAATTAAAATTTATTCTTCTGTCTCTTCATCAATAACTTCATCTACTTCGTCAGCTTCGTTAGCTACAACCTCAATGTCTTCTGCTGTTTCGGCGTCTTCGCTATCTTCTACAATGTCAAGCTCTTCGTCGTCTTCATGAGGAGCACGTGCCAGTGTAACAAGCTTGTTATCCTCGGTTACTCTCATAACCTTAACTCCCTTGCTTGGCCTTGCGCAAATTCTAACAGAGCTTGCGGCAATTCTAATAATAATTCCGTCGCTAGAAATTAAGATGATATCGTCTTCTAAATCTACAACCTTAATGGCCGCAACCATACCATATTTAGCAACATGATAATTAGTTAAACCTTTACCACCTCTTGATTGTACCCTGTAATCGTCTGGGCTTGAAAGCCTACCAAAGCCAGTTTCAGAAACTGTTAAAATGTATGCTCCCTCTCTAATTACAGACATTCCAACAACGCTGTCTCCCTCTTTCAGTTTTAAAGCCTTAACTCCTCTTGCAGTTCTGCCAACTGCTCTAACGTCGTTCTCGTTAAATCTAATTGCCATACCAAGCTTGGTTGCAACCATTAAATCTTTTGTGCCGTCGGTAATTCTAACCCAAGATAGAATGTCGCCCTCGTCTAAATCTATGGCTATAAGTCCGCCTTTTCTTGCTGTGTTATAAGCAGAAAGTGCAGTTCTTTTAATAATTCCGTTTTGTGTAACCATAATCAAGAAGCTGTCTTTGTCAAACTCGCCTACTTTAATCATAGATGTAATTTTCTCACCTTGAGAAAGTGGAAGCAAGTTGTTTATGTTCATACCACGGCTAACTCTCGAGCCCTCTGGTATTTCGTAGCATTTAAGCCTAT
>CAYJEZ010000174.1:0-4255 GCA_964369215.1 uncultured Eubacteriales bacterium | reverse complement strand
TTATTAATATTTTTAGCAGTTCCAATTTTAATATTTTCATTTTTCATTCAAAAACATTAATATCATTTTTTGTGATTTTTTTTAAATGGCTAGAAACTAATATAGAAAATTATGTAAAGAGTAGCTACTACATTAGTTAGCATAAATTATATGATAAAATTAATATTCAAATAAAGAAAATATTGACATAATAGTAGAATTGTGTTATATTAAGTTAGTCAAAACTAACTTAATAGCATGAATTATTACTATAAATAAATTGGAGGTAAATATTATGAGTCCGAAAGATGCCATGAAAAATAAAAAACCAATAGAAGAAATGAAAGAGGAGATACTAGCTTTTTGCGAAACCCAACCCAATATTGAGGTTGCTTTAAATAATGATACAAACTTTCCAATTATCGAAAAAGCGAATTATAAATACATAGGTGGTAAGCACATTTTATTAGTAGTTGGTGTATCTAGACTTTTAGATAAACTAAACGATGGCAGTTTAATAGCAGGATTAATTTTTGATAAAGATAGCGAGGGTCTGAAGTCTAGCAAAAGAATATATGGAAATTACAAATGTAAAGCCATTGCTACTACAGATGAGTTTTTATTAGAAGCTGTAAAAGACGATAAAATGTATACTAAAATGCTTAACCACGGAGCTAAATTCTTTGAGCTAGAGCTTATTGAAGGGGTTGCATATTTTAGTGGCAACGATATATTTACTTTAGATAAAGATTATAATCCAAGTTTTGCTAAATACACATTATCTGGCAAAGAAAGATTTGAGAATAGTTATAAAATATTAATGGAGTATGAAGACAGAGAGGTCATTTTTAACGTTATTGTTGAAAATGGAGTTTACTACACATTAACAAGTGCTAACTCTAATAAAGTAGAGTATTTAAAAAAAGGTGGAGTTTGCAAGATTTATGACGGAAGAGACAATCACTTTGAAACAAAAATAGAGATTTTATCTGATGAAAAAGTTTCTGAAATTGATAGTAAGTTAAATGCTACAAATAATGCTTACTTTAGAAGTACTGAGAATTTACTAGCACTATCTTTTAAAAAATAGAAGAGAATAAAACCGCAGAGCACAAAATGTACTGCGGTTTTTAATGGGGTGTAGGTTAGCAAAATCTAACTAATTGGTAGGGAGAATATATGGGAATAATTAAAGTTAATTCGATAACAGTAGGATATGATGAAAAAATTATCATTGATGATTTGTCTTTAAAAATAAAAAAAGGTGCTATCACTACCATTATTGGAGAGAACGGTTCGGGTAAATCTACTTTACTCAAAACTATAGGAAGAATTTTAAAGCCTAAACATGGTGATATAACTGTAAATGATATGAATGTGCATAAGACGAGCACAAAAGAAATTGCAAAAATTATTGGTTTGCTTCCGCAATCCCCTAAAGCCCCTAGTGGCCTTAGTGTATGTGAGATTGTAGAGTACGGAAGATTTCCGCACAAAAAGGGTAGAGGAACACTAACAAAAGAAGATCATGAAGTAATTGACTGGGCACTAAAAAACACAAATTTATTGGAATTTAAAGATAGAAACATAAACTCTTTATCGGGTGGTCAAAGGCAAAGAGTTTGGATAGCCATGGTTTTAGCACAGCAAACAGATGTTATTTTACTAGATGAACCTACCACTTATCTTGACATGGCATACCAGTTAGAAGTTTTGCAGTTAGTGCAAAGATTGAACAAAGAAAAGGGAATAACTGTTATAATGGTGCTTCATGATATAAATCAAGCAAGTAGATTCTCTGACGAGCTTGTTATGCTCAGAAACGGAAAAATAATAGCACAAGGTGAGCCTAAACTTGCGATGACAGCTGATGTTTTAAGAGTAGTATTTGATATAGAGGCAACACTAGTAAATATACCGGGCACTGACAATCCTGTATGTATTTCTTATGAGCTTTTAAGAGGTGAACATGGAAAAAACGATGAATAATCGAAAAATTGGAATAAAAAAGTTTTTAAATTTAAAAACTGCTACTTTAGTGCTTTCTCCTCTATTTATTATATCAATATGTATGACTTTATTTTACTTTACGCCAACTACATCACTGTCAGATTTTTGGGGTGCAATTACAAACTATGATTTTGATAATATAAAGCACTATGTATTATGGGAGATTAAAGTACCTCGAATTTTAGGTGCTATAATTGTAGGTGCACTACTTCCTATTGGTGGCGCTGTTATGCAAGGCATAACAAAAAACTACCTTGCAAGCCCAGATGTTGTTGGAGTTGATAACGGTGCAGGTTTAGGGCTAAGTATTGCAATGGCAGTTACTGGCGGAGCGACTTCATATGTAAGCAATATACTTTTCTCAATGATAGGAGCGCTTATCTCTACACTTATTATTTTTTACATATCTTCAAGAATTAAAGGCAGAGAATCTGGTGTCAAACTGCTTCTTGCAGGCTCAGCAATAGGAATGTTGTTTTCAGGCGTATCAACAACCGTAAACATATGGTCGGGTTTTGGTCAGAATATAAATATATGGAATAACTCTGGACTATTAGGCATGAAGTGGATAGGAATTGCCGTTTTGATGATAGGTGTTGTCGGTGCTATTATCGGCATAATTATATCCCCAAAAATCACAGTGCTCGGAATGGGTGATGAAACAGCCGTTGGGCTTGGCGAAAATGTAAAGAGAATTAAGTTTTTTGGTGTAATAGCGGTTGTATTTATTTCTTCTGCTACTGTATGTACAGTAGGAGGTATAGGGTTTGTTGGACTTGTAATACCCAATATGGTTAAAATGGCGGTGGGAGAAGATTACAGAAAAGTAATACCTATTTCTGCTTTTTTTGGAAGCTTACTTTTATGTGTAGCCGATGTTATTAGCAGGCTTATTAACCAACCAGCAGAAACTCCTATAGGAACAATCACTTCAATTATAGGTATACCAATATTCCTTTATTTGATTAACTCAAGAAGAAGTAAAGGAGCGTTGTAATGAAAACTTTAACTAATAAACAAAGATTTGCTATTTTAATTCCGACTTTAATAATTACAATGATTATTTTACTCTACCTTAGCATGAATATTGGCTTTATTCCGATAAGTTTAGCTAATATTTGGCAAACTCTAATCGGCAATGGAACAGAAGAAGAAAGCATAGTTTTATGGATATTTAGAATTCCTAAAACAGCAGTTTCTATTGTCGTAGGAATGTGTTTAGCTGTGTCGGGTGCTGTAATGCAAGGCGTTACACGAAACCCTTTAGCTACACCGAGTATGATTGGTGTAAGCTCAGGTGCAAGCCTTGGTACGTTAATAGTGATTTATCTTAGTGACCAAGGAGAAGGCATGTTAATTTCATTGCCTCTCGCTGCTGTACTTGGTGGACTGGCATCCTTTAGTATAGTGTATTTCTTGGCACTTAGATTTGAGTTATCTCCTATTAAACTGATATTGAACGGTATTGCGATAAATTCCTGTATAGGCGCAATTTCACTTATTATATCACTTAAGCTTAGTTCAGATGCATACACATATCGTTCCCTTGTTATGGCAGGAAGCCTAAACTATGCAACATGGGACATGATAGGGATATCTCTAATTATAGCACTGCCACTTTTAGCTTTTGTTGTATATAAAGCGTTTCATCTAAATATATTAAATCTTAATGAAGAAATGGGTATCGGACTAGGTCTTGATATGAAAAAAGAGAGAAGAAATCTGTTGTATGTCACAGTTATTTTATCTTCTGTTGCCGCTTATATAGCTGGTGGAATTGGCTTTATAGGCATGATAGCCCCTCATATTGCTAAAAGAATTGTTGGCTCTAACTTTAAATTATTTTTACCACTTTCTGTATTTATAGGAATGAACCTTGTAATGTTTGCAGATGTTATCGCAAGAATATTTTCAAGTTATGATACAAACATCCCAATAGGTACACTTATATCTATAATGGGCGCACCATATTTGTTGTATTTACTGTTCTCCGACGATAGGTAATAACATATCGTTTGGACAGATAATATATAAACCAAAAAAACATAATAAAAGGAGATTTTTACATGAAAAAAATTATTTCACTAGCACTTATAGCAATGCTTGCAATGACAACACTAGTTGCTTGCTCATCAGAACCTGCAGGAGGTTCTGAAAGTAGCGAACAAACTAGTTCAGCTACTGACACTATTGTAGATGACACGACAGATGACACTGCAGAAGAGTCAGCAGACGATGCTACAGATTCAAACACAATGACATTTTA
>CAYJEZ010000173.1:0-4299 GCA_964369215.1 uncultured Eubacteriales bacterium | reverse complement strand
ATCTGCACTGAAAACCAACAGCTGTAATAATGTTGTTTTTCTCTACTTCTTCTCTTATTTTTTTAGCCATATCATAATCAAGGCTAACTGGTTTTTCTACAAAAAAGTGAATTCCTCTTTTAATTGTCTCAAGTTCTAACTCTCCGTGGCAATATGGTGGTATACATATAAAAACCATATCCAGCTCTTCTTTTTCATACATTTCTTTATAGTCTGTATAAACATTACCGCTTTTGTAAGTTTTTGCAAAATTTTGAGCCCTCTCCTCAATTAAGTCGCAAAATGCAACTACCTCTACAAAGTCGTACTTTAAAAAATGTGATAAGTGGTATTCACCTATACCGCCACAACCGATAAGTCCTAATTTTTTCAATTTGGTCAACTCCTTATATGTTATTGTAAATTTTTATAAGTTCAGACTGAGCATCTGATAACTCTCTGTAAAATTCGTCATAGCTTTGTCCCTCTGCAATAAAAACCTCTGAGGTAATGTATTTGTCAAAGCCTATGTCTTTTAGCATTGCCATAGCTTTATTCCAGTCTATACTGCCTTGTAAAATTTGAACAAACTGGCCTCCGCTGTTAACCCCTCTATTTCTTTTAAAGTCTTTAACGTGAACAAAGGCTATTCTTTCTCTTAAAATGTCTATAAAATATTCTGTCCAACCAAAGGCAACAACATTGCCCACGTCATAGTAAGCTTTAATTAAAGGGCAATCAAGTTTGTCTATAAAGTTTGCCATATCAAACGGAGATAAAAAGAAAGTGTTCCACACATTTTCAAGCCCTACTATTATGCCTTGTGACATAATATGCTCTTTTAAGCTTTCTAAAGTTTTAAAGCTTAACTCATAAGCTTTTTTAATGCTTTGGTTTTCACTAATGCCACCAGGCACAACAAGCACCCCTGTAGCACCAAGCATTTTAGCACATTGAATTTGTTTTTTAATTAGTTCTTTGCTAAAATCAAAATCTCCCTCTTTTGGAGAGCCAAGTTTGCCTAGTGATGAAGATATACTGACTACAGGTAAGTCATATTTTTCAGACAAAGCCTTAATCTCAATTAATTCCTCATCAGTGGTGCTCATTGTAAGCGAATGCCCTGAGTCATTGTTGCCGTCAACATTTAACTCAATCCCGTCAAAGCCATATTCTTTCATCTTTTTAAAGCTTTGCTCGAAGTTAAGACCATCTTCTATAGACCATGCGTTAATTGATTTTTTCATATCGAGGGTTTCCTTTCAAATAGTTAAGTTCCGCTTTTGGTTTCTTTTTTAAAAGCTGTATAACAATACAACTAAAAAGCATTGCGGTTTTATTATTAATATATTATAATAGCGCATAAAAAACTACCATATCTTTTTTTATTAAATATATAGACAAATCGACTGTTTATAAAATAAAAAAATGATTTTAAATAGCTGTTAACAAACACGCACATTAAATAGTATAGAAACTTGTTTTATCCTATTTGCCAACGCAGAACCTGCTAAACACGTTATCTACTAAAGTGTCGCTCACTCTTTTACCTGTCAGCTCTAAAAGAGAGGCTATTGCCTCTTCTACATTTATTGTGATAGCATCTAGTGTAAAACCTAGCTCTGCAGCACTAATTGCTTCGCTTACTGCTGTAATTGTTCTTGCTATGCAATCTCTTTGTCTTGCGGTGCATAGCTCTGCTGTGCCTATTGGAACTTTCTCTTTTATCATAACTTTTTCAACAATCATCTCAAGGTCTGTTAAATACTTTTCATCTCTTGCGGATATATACACATAGTATTTAAAAAATCTCTTAATATACTCAATGTCAATTTTGCTGTCTAAATCGCTTTTATTTATTATTGCAATACAAGGTATATTACCAATATTTTTAATTAGTTCAAAGTCATCTTGTTCAAGCTCTTTTGACGAATCAAAAACAGCTATTACAAGCTCTGCCGAGTTTATTTTCTCTCTTGCTAATCCTACACCTATCGCTTCAATAGGGTCGTCTGTTTGCCTAATGCCTGCAGTGTCGGCTAAAACTAGCGGAATTTCTCCTAGCATAACTGTCTCTTCTACAATGTCTCTTGTTGTTCCTGCAATGTCTGTAACTATAGAGCGACTATAGCCTGAGAGCAAGTTCATAACGGTAGATTTACCCACATTTGGCATGCCTGCTATTACGGTTTTTACTCCGTCTCGGTAAATTTTACCATTGTCAAACCCTTTTACAATGTTCTCAAGCATTATTTTATGAGACTTTAAAAGTTCAAAAAGTTTTTGCTCGTCTACTTGTGGCACATCATCGTCTGGGTAGTCTGCCCATGCACTTAAGTCTCCTGCTGTGTTTGTTAACCTAGACAATATCTCGTCAATTTGCCTTGATAAACGCCCCTCTTTAATATAAAGTGCAGCCTCTCTTGTTCTTTCTCCTGTAGCGTGAATAAGCTCTATTACAGATTCAGCCTGTGCAAGGTCTATCTTTCCGTTTAAAAAGGCACGTTTTGTAAACTCGCCTGCATCTGCTGGGCTTGCTCCTGCCTCAATAACTGCATTCAAAACTCGCTTGCTAATATATGTTCCCCCATGGCAAGTTATTTCTACCATGTTCTCTCCTGTAAAGCTTTTTGGTGCAACAAAATTAAGGGCAACACATTCATCAATATGCTTTCCATCTTTTGTGCTTACCGTACCAAAGGCGGCTGTATAACCTTTTAAATCAATTATTTTTTTATTTCCTCGAAAGACTTTATCTGCAATTTGTTGCGCATTATCTCCCGATATTCTAATAACTGCCACTGCGCCAACGCCAGAAGCTGTACTTATTGCCGCTATATCTTTATTATTTTTCATTATATTAACCTCGTTATATTAAGTTTTTATTTCAATAAAACATATACATAATATGTTAGTATAAATTATACCATAAAATAAAAACATTTCAATTGTGTTTTAACAACTTAATTATTAGTAAACCTTAATGCAATAAGAAAAAAATACAACAATTTTGGTAAGTGCATAAATAAGAAATTTATTAATAACATACCTGCTGATATTATTTGACTATGGCTATTTTTTAGCAAAAGTGCATATTGTGGTGTAAAGTAATAGTTTTAACAAAATCGCTTATATATATAAAAGAGACAGCAGTTGTATAAGTACCATCTGCTATCTCATTTGAGTATTCAGTTAATTTTGTTGCTGAGGTCAAATTCTGGCTTTATCATGCTGTTTCCCATATTATCGGCTAAAATTTTAATTTTATCACCGTGTGCATAGCCAGGCTCGTTCCAAATCAAATCACTTTTTCCCTCGTAGTAGCCTGTGCTAGTGTAATATGAATACTTTATTACAAAAGGAGATTTTCCCATAACTTCAATGTTTGTGTTGAGTTCTACCTCTGTTACATCAGCGTCTAGCTCTGTGCCTGATTTCAATAAAAGCTTCTTTATTCGCTTCTCTTTTTTAACTAAATAAAGAAACCAAAATGCTAATGAAATCAAAACTAGCCCCGCTAAAAAAACCATTATTAGTACAAACTCGTTACCCTCACGATAATTTTTATAGTTTACGGCAAATATAGATGAAGCCAAAAACAGGCAGCCTACAATAGAACATACTAATGCACCTTGAGAATGAGAACTTTTCATATGTATTCAGTCCTTTCAAAAAAAGAAAATAATCAAATTTTATATAACTATTTTAATTGTATAATTAAGCAATGTCAACCTTTAGCTGTATTTTCAGTAGTAATAAATTTATTGTTTAAATAAATAATGCATAGCTCACAATTAGCTCCTCAAATATTAAACAATTTTTGTATGAGAGAGGCTTGCTCATCCTGTTTTTTCCTACGTATTTGTATCTTGTAAAAAATTATTTTAATACTTTAATGTTACTTTAATGTTTTATATTTATAATACAGTTAATGAATTTACACAACACATGAAAGTGAGGCTTTATTATGAAAGAAAAAATAAACATGAAACGGCTAGGTGTCGGCATTGCTTGTGCCGTATTGGTCTTATCAATAACAGGCGGAATAATCACCTTTGCAGTACAATCAAATTCTGATTATATCACAGAAGGAGAGGCGAAAGCAATTGCTCTTGAACACGCAGGTGTAACAGAGAGTGAGACTTCATTTATTACTTGCAAGCTAGATTACGATGACGGTGTTGCTGAGTTTGATGTAGAATTTTGGGTTGACTCTAATGAGTATGACTATGAAATAAACGCAAAAACAGCAGCTATTACAGATTTTGACTACGACGCGGAGTACAACTACACTGTACCAACCGATAACTCTGCCGATTA
>CAYJEZ010000172.1:0-4340 GCA_964369215.1 uncultured Eubacteriales bacterium | reverse complement strand
TACCTTTGTAGGGGAGGGGTTTCTCCTACCGTGATTGGTACAGATTATTTATATTTTGCGAATAAGCTAAATATTACGAATTGTTTGTAGGGAATGGTCTTGACCATTCCGATATGGGTGAAACAACCCCAATATTCAGCGTTTTTTTTTAGGGAAGACGGAACGGTCAAGACCGTTCCCTACTCTGAACTTGCTTCGCATTATTTATATTTGGCGTAGGAGGTTGAAATGAATACTTTTAATAAAATAGTAGTGACTGATTTAGACAATACATTGCTTAATCCTAGTAAGAAAATTTCTAAATTTACTGAGAATATTTTATCAAAATGTCATAGTAACGGAATTTGTATAGCTTACGCAAGTGCTCGGTCTATGTCGGCAATTTCAAATTATTTACATGAGAAATTTCCTCAATTTATTATAGCAAATAACGGTGCGAGTATATATAACAGCAGTGGAAATTTAATTTACAGCAACCCTATCAACAAAACTTTACTTAAAGAGATTGTTGACAGACTTTTATCCGAAGATAAAATTACAAAAATAGGCTTACAAACAAATAATATATATTATGGCAATGACCCTCTAATTTCAACATATCCATGGTTAAAAGAATGGTGCCCAACATTTTCTGATTTTAAGGAAATGCCTAAAGAAGATGTCTTGAAAATATCTACTGAATGCTCAGAAATATATGTTTTGCGAGATATTGTCAAAGAATATTCAAAACTTCATTTATATGAAAATAGTGGAGAAAATTGGCAACAAATTATGCTATGTAATTCTACTAAAACTAATGCAATTAAGTTTATAGCAGAACATTTGCAGATTGATTTTAAAGATGTTATCTCTTTCGGAGATGATTTTAACGATATTGAAATGATTTCGACTAGTGGAATTGGAGTGGCGGTTGAAAACGCAATAGACTCAGTAAAGAAATCAGCCGATTATATCTGCCCTACTAACGAAAATGATGGTGTTGCTAAATGGATACAAGAACACCTATTATTAGCATAACACGAACCACAAGAACAAAAACAACCTATTAACCCACAACATATAATTTACACGAAAGGAATGGTCATATATATGAAAAAAACTATATTTGAAGGCTCAGGAGTAGCAATTGTAACTCCATTTTTAACAGACGGTAGTGTAGACTACAATTCACTTAAAAAATTAATTGAATTTCAAATAGAATCTGGTACTAACTGCATTATTACTTGCGGTACTACAGGCGAGTCTTCTACACTTAGCGAAAAAGAACACATGGAGGTTATTGACTACACCGTCAAGGCTGTAGACGGTAGAATTCCTGTTATAGCAGGCACAGGTAGCAACGATACTTCCTCTGCTATTGAAATGAGCAAAGACGCAGTAAAAATGGGAGTAGATGGACTTTTGCTTGTAACACCTTACTACAATAAAACTTCTCAAAAAGGGCTTATTGAGAGCTATACAAAAATTGCAAACAACGTAGAAGCTCCTATTATGCTTTATAATGTTCCGTCAAGAACAGGCGTTAACATAACACCTCAAACCTATAAAGTACTTAGCCAACACCCTAACATAGTTGCAACTAAAGAGGCAAACGGAGATATATCTTCTGTGGCTAAAACAGCCTCTCTTTGCGGTGACGACTTGGTTTTGTACTCAGGCAACGACGAGCAAACACTGCCTATTATGGCATTGGGCGGTAAAGGTTTAATCTCAGTTTGTGCAAATGTAACACCTAAAGAGGTTAGCAATATGTGCGCGGCGCTTTTAAGGGGCGACTATGTAAGCGCAAGAATTCTTTTATTTAAATATATTAAACTTATGGAGACTTTAATGAGCGACGTTAACCCAATACCTGTTAAAGAGGCCCTACACCAAATGGGTTACTGCACAAACTTCTGCCGTCTTCCTTTAACTACCATGTCAGATGACGGAATAGCTAATATGACCTCTGTTTTAAAACAGTATGGATTGATAAAATAGCTTGGTGGGTCTTTGTGTTTAATAGTGAAAATTTTAAGGATTAATAAAGCCTAAAAGGATTGATTAATAATGACAAAAATAATTTTATGCGGTTGCTTAGGGCATATGGGTAAGGTTATAAGTGCCTTAGTAGACAATAAAGAAACCTGCAAAATCGTTGCAGGCGTTGATATAGCTAATAGTGCAGCTTCTGATTTTCCTGTTTATAAAAAGATTGAAGAAGTAAAAGAGGAGGCAGATGTAATAATTGACTTCTCTCATCCGTCACTTTTAAGCCCTATTCTCGATTTTGCAAAAGGAAAAATACCTGTTACCCTTTGCACAACAGGCTACAGCGCAGAGCAAACAAGGCAAATAGAGCTTGCAAGCGGTGACACAGCTATTTTTTACTCACGAAATATGTCGCTGGGCATAAACCTGATAATAGAGCTCTCAAAAAGAGCTGCAAAAGTGTTGGGAGACAGCTTTGACATTGAGATAATAGAGAAGCACCACAACAAAAAAATAGATGCACCAAGCGGAACTGCGCTTATGATAGCGGACGCGTTAAAAGCAGAAAAAGAT
This sequence comes from uncultured Eubacteriales bacterium, assembly GCA_964369215.1. GTDB lineage: Bacteria > Bacillota > Clostridia > Oscillospirales > Acutalibacteraceae > SIG603. The sequence goes on along the minus strand of CAYJEZ010000172.1, from coordinate 1,796 downwards.
GCGGTTTATATGTATGACAGGCACTCTCAGCGAAAAGCAAGAGAGGCTAACGAAATAGGCATACACGCTGTAAGAGGTGGAACTATTGTAGGTGAACATGAAGTTGTGTTTGCGGGAAACCACGAGCTAATAAGTATTAGTCACAGCGCACAATCAAAAGAACTTTTTGCAACTGGCGCAGTTAGTGCAGCCTTGTTTATGAAGGGCAAGCAATCAGGCCTTTACAGTATGAGCGACATGCTAAAAGACTAAATATAGTTATAGCTTAGTTTCTTAATTTTCATTATTCATTTAAAATAACGGAGGTAGAATTTTAAAATGACAACTGTTTATACAATTAATAATATAAGTTTGATTACTTTGCAGGGTTCTCCTGCTAAAATAGACTTCATCTCTGAGGTGTTCGACAGGCTATCAGAACATGGAGTAAACGTTGACATGATATCAATGGCGGCTACACATGCCGACAAAACAGAACTCTCTTTCACTGTTTTTGATGACGATTTAGTAGAGGTGTTAACTCTAGTTGCAAAACTCAAAACAGAGCTTGGCGTTCATGCAATTGTTAGCTCTGCAAATTACAAAGTATCTATTCACGATACCGCCATGAAAAACACCCCCGGAATTGCTGCAAAACTTTTTAACGCAATCAAAAGCACAAATGCAGATATTAGGCTTATTAGCACCTCTGAGGTTGAAATAAGCTTGCTATTAAGCGAGGCAGACTACGACACTGTTACCAAGGCTATTACTATAGCTTTTGAAGAATAATTAATATAGCTTGTTTAGTAAAACTACTTGAAGCCACAGGCGAGGTCATCGTTATAATAAAAACAATGCACAAACTAACTTTGAGCGTTACGGGCAATGTCCCACGCCATAGTGAGTTTGTGCATTTTTTAAACTATGTGGTTTTTTGCTTAATTTGTGTTAGTTTTTCAAATGTATTTACTATTATAGTATAATAAACTTAGAAAACACTATATAAATTTTGTAATCTCGTCAAGTCGAGAAATTTCATATGTAGGTTTTATCTTGGTAAGATTATCATTTTTATTTGGGTTAAAATAGCAGGTGTCTATGCCAGAGTTCTCTCCGCCTTTTATGTCAGAGCTTAAAGAGTCTCCTATAATAAGCATATCTTCTTTTATGTGGCTAGGCAAGTCTGATAAAACAAAATCAAAAAATTCTCTTTTTGGTTTTTGATGCCCTATCTCCTCTGATATATAAATTTTAGGAAAAAACACTTTGAGTTTAGACAAACTAAATCGACTTCGTTGAACTGAGGATATTCCGTTTGTAATGATATATTGCTCTATGTGCTTGTCTGAAATATATTTGCATATATCATATGCGCCATCAATTAAAAATGTAGTTTTTCCAAGCTCATTAATATATTCTGTATTAAAGTCATAGCCATCGTAACCCGTAATGCCTATTTTTTCAAAAAGTGTTGAAAATCTTAATGTTTGCAAGCTGTGTTTTGTAACCTCACCTTTTTCAAACTTTTTCCAAAGTGTAGAGTTTATATCGCTGTATAAGTCTCTTATTTCTTCAGAATATTTAAGGTCATTCTTTTTAAACACGTCGTTTAATGCTTGCTCTTCACATTTTTTATAGTCGAATAATGTATCATCTGCATCAAATAAAAAAACTTTATATTTCTTTTGCATATGCGTCCCCCTAGTTATTATTTAGGCGCTGTTAAGCTAAAATTATAAAAAAGAAATATAGCTATTTTTTCATATTTTCTTAACAAAGCCATTAGATATTTTATTATACCACATTTTACCCTT
>CAYJEZ010000171.1:0-4480 GCA_964369215.1 uncultured Eubacteriales bacterium | reverse complement strand
GTATAGTTAATTAAGTTAGAAAAAACACCAAGAAACAATTGAAAAAGCTTAAATTTATGCGGTTTTTCATTTGGGAGTTGGTAGTGTTTTCAATTTAATTTACTATAGCAGTTTTCAATAATCTATATTATAGAGAAAAGAAAACTGCTACCTCATTTGTTAGTCCAATAAAAATCGCCCCAAAACGTAAATTGTTTTGGGGCGATTTTTATTAATATAGTTTTTAAAGTTGAATAATTAAAGTATTGTAAGCAAAAATTATTTTAGCTTGCCAATGCTTTTTTCTGAACCTTTGCCAAAAATAGGTTTTTCTTCTCCTGCAAAAATCCTTTTTATATTATCTTTATGTTTAACTACTACTAAAGAACCCATTATTAATGAAATAACAGTAACAGATAAAACGTAGTTAATTCCTACTATACCGTCTATCTCACCAGGTGACGGCAAGTAATCATTAAAATATGTAATAATAAAAGTAGCAATAGGGTATGATATTGCACCTAATACCGACGAAAGCGAAACCATTCGCTTAATCGAAAATGAAATAATAAAAACACTCACTACAACTAAAAAAATACGCCAATCTGCAATAGCAACTACTGCCGCTGCTGTGGCAACTGCTTTTCCGCCTTTAAACTTAAAATACAAAGGATATATATGTCCTAAAACACTAGCAAATCCACCTAAAAAGCTGCCAAAATTTGCATAAGCTAAATTCAAACCTTGAGCCTCACAAATACCTACAAAAATCCAGTAACCTATTAAGGCAGATACTATTCCTTTTGAAAAGTCTAAAATAAATGTCATAGCTGCTGGCAACTTACCAACCGAACGAAGCACATTTGTCATGCCCGCGTTGCCACTGCCATAATTTCTAATATCTCCCTTTTTATATAGCTTAGTAATAATAATTGAAAAACTTAAGCTCCCTAATAAATAGCCAATTACCGCAACAATAGCACCATAAATAATAAAATTCTGTAAATCCAAAACTCTTCCTACCTCTCAACTAATAAAAATAAATATACTTAACCAATAAAAATTCTATTTGTCTTTATCGTCTTTTTCTCTTATCATAAACCTAATAGGAGTACCCTCTAAAGAGAAGGTCTCTCTTATTTTATTCTTTAAATACCTTTGATATGAGAAATGAAAAAGATCTTTATTATTAACAAAACACACAAATGTAGGTGGCTTAATGCTCGCTTGTGTCATGTAATATATTTTTAGTCTTTTTCCTTTATCGGTCGGTGGCTGAACTCTCGCAGTAGCCTGTGCTAATATGTCGTTTAAAACACCTGTTGTAATTCTCATAGCATTGTTATTTGCAACAAGCTTAATCATTTCAAAAAGTTTGTCAAGCCTTTGCCCGGTATGTGCTGAAATAAACATAATAGGAGCATAAGCCATAAACGCAAAATCGTGCTCTAAGCCTTTTCTAAATTCATCCATAGTTTTGTCATTTTTCTCTATAGCATCCCATTTATTTACTGCAATAATACAGCCCTTGCCCGCCTCATGGGCAATGCCAGCTACTTTAGAGTCTTGCTCTGTAAATCCAATTTCGGCATCAATCAAAATAACGCATACATCTGCCCTGTCAACTGCCATCTCAGCCCTTAAGTTAGAGTAATATTCAATACTATCGTCAACTTTATTTTTCTTTCTAAGCCCTGCAGTGTCTATAAATGTAAAAATGCCATGTTTATTCTCAATAACAGTGTCAATAGCATCTCTTGTAGTACCTGCAATGTTAGATACAATACATCTATTCTCGCCTGACACTTTATTAACAAGAGAAGATTTACCAACATTAGGTTTGCCTATAATAGCAACCTTAATATTCTCCTCTTCTTCTTCCTCTTCTTGCACAGGTAAATACTTTAATATTTCGTCAAGCAAGTCTCCTGTACCATGTCCATGAACAGAGCTCACACCAAAAGGCTCGCCCAAAGCCAAGTTGTAAAACTCATAAAACTCAGGTTGTGGGTCTCCTATTTTGTCGCATTTATTAACGACCAAAATAACAGGTATGCCACTTTTTAAAAGCATATCTGCTATCTCTTCATCTGTAGATACTATGCCTGTTCTAATGTCTGTTACAAACAATATAACATTAGCGGCACTAATTGCAAGCTCTGCCTGCATACGCATTTGCGATAATATAATATCTTTAGAGTCTGGCTCAATTCCACCTGTGTCAATTAAGTCAAATTCTCTATTAAGCCATGTACATTTAGCAAAAATTCTATCTCTTGTTACCCCTGGGGTATCCTCTACTATCGACAACCTATGTCCAATTAGTTTATTAAACAATGTCGATTTACCAACATTCGGTCTGCCTACAACAGCTACAACCGGTCTTGCCATTCATTTCAGTCCTTTCAATTTGCCGCTCGCTACACTTACTTAAAACTGTAAGTGTATATTTTATTTATTAAGTATTGCTTTTAAAAGCTCGCCTCCTGTAGACCCTACTTTTTTTACAGGCACGCCAAGATTTTGGCTTAAATCAATAAGGCTCACATCATCTAAAAATATGTCATTGTCTGCTTTTAGGCAAATCTCAGGCACTAATAATTCATCAAATAAATCTTTATCTTTAAGTGCAGTTAATACATCGCTGCCTGTAATAAGCCCAGTAACATCTATATAACCACCAAAAAATAAATTCTTAATAGGTAAAAGCTCTACCTTGATATTATCCCATAATAATGCTATTTGGTCAAGAAGTTTTTTCATATAAGGATATATCGCCTCACCTGTTATTATACTTATGTGGCGATTAGTTGGTTTATCCTCATTTTCCTCTATAGCAAACAAAAACTCTTCTTCTAGGTTTCTATACATTCCTACCCCATTTTCAATTTGTGCAAAATCTTCATAAAACTCATAGGGCGGTAGCTCTTTACCTGCTATAATATAAAACTCGTCTGACGGATAAAACTTTCTGCAATCATCTTTTTCTATTTCTTTTTTGCCATACTTCTCTATAATGTCTATAACTTCATTTGCACTTTCTTTATTATATGGCTTAAGCGAGTACAAATCATCTCTAAATTTAGTAAGCCCTACAGGCACACAAGCTACGCTTTGCAGTCCTTTCAGCTCACTAAGTTTTTCTAAGCTATATTTCAGTTCATCACCATCATTCACCTCAGGACATAGCACAAGTTGGCAGTTAAGCATAATTCCATTATCAGATAATTTAGTTAAATAAGCAAGGGTATCTCCAGCAAAACGATTGTTCATCATTTTACACCTAAGGTCTTTGTTCATTGTATGCACAGATACATTTATTGGGCTTATTCTCAACTTAATTATTCTGTCAATATCTTCTTCTTTTAAATTAGTTAGAGTAATGTAATTTCCAAATAAGAAAGATAGCCTATGGTCATCGTCTTTAAAATAAAGACTAGATCTCATACCTTTAGGTAATTGGTCAATAAAGCAGAAAATACAGCCATTTTTACAAGATGCCTCTTTATCCATAAGATAAGTTTCAAACTCTAAACCTATTGCAGTGTACATGCTCTTTGTTATTTCAACTGTTCTTTCATTTCCGTCTTCGCTAGCAATAAGTAAGCTCAGTTCTTTTTCCGTTTCAAAAAAACGATAATCTAAAACATCGGTAATAGGGTTACCGTTTATTGAAATTAGTGTCTCACCCTTTTTTATTCCTGCTTTAAGCGCTAAACTATTATTTTCTACATCATAAATTTTAACTGACATTTTATTCTCCTTGTAATGTGTTTATATAATTGCAATATGCCCTTTAAAACCTAAAGTCCCTTTTACCTTTTTCTATTTCATATAAATTATCAATAGTAACAGCCTTTGCTTTTTCGTTTGGAACTTTGTCAATTTGCTCTTTAATTAAATTATCAATAAGCTGTTTTGTATCTTCACTTGCGTAGTCTACTCCATACTCTTTAAGCGTCATTAATGCATTTGGATGACATACATTTTTAATTTGCCCACTTTTTACTAAAGCCATAAATCTGTCGCCTGTTCTGCCTAGCTTGTAGCAAGCTGTGCAAAAGCTTGGAATATGGTCTGTTTTTATAAGCCAGTTTACAACCTCGTCAAGCGTTCTTGTGTCGCTAATGTCAAATTGTTTAGAGTTATCCTCCGGTTTTTCTTCCTCTGCATATCCTCCTACAGAGGTTTTAGAGCCTCCGCTTATTTGAGAAGCACCGATATCTATAACTCTACCCCTAACTTTTTCTGACTCTCTAGTAGACACAATAATGCCTGTGTAAGGAACGCTTATTCTTAAAATAGCAACTATTTTCTCAAATATATCGTCAGATATAGAGTTATCGAAGTCGCTTACCTCTACACCCTCTGCCGGGCAAATTCTAGGAACACTTATTGTGTGTGGGCCTACACCAAACCTTGCCTCTAAATGCTCGGCATGCATTAAAATTCCAACAAAGTCGTATTTATAAAGGTTTAAGCCAAAAAGCACACCTAGCCC